>NZ_JAQGPN010000001.1:330833-661666 GCF_028826155.1 Mesorhizobium shangrilense | reverse complement strand
CGGAGGATGCGCTTCGGCGTCCGCATCCAGCACCCCGCGACGAGGAAAACCGCGCCGCGTCTGTGCGCACAAGTCGCAGTGGGCGGATCGGGGTTCAGTAGGTGAAGACCGGCTGGCGCCCCGGGAAACCCTTGAACGCAATCCGGTCGGCAAGTCGCGCCGGTGTCCCGAGATGCGGGGCCACGACCTCGGAGGCGACCCGCCTCAGGCCGAGTGATCCGGCGGCCGAGAGCAGCCGCGCCGCATAGTTGACCGGCCGTCCGATCGCAGTGAAGTCCAGCCGGTTGGCGCCGCCTATGTTGCCGAAGTGGAAACGTCCATCGTGGATGGCGGAGCGGAAGGTGATCCGTTCTCCCACCGGCGCGTCGGCGATCGCCGCCTCGGCTTCGATGACGGACGCCCGCGCCGCCTGTGCGGCGGCGTCGAGGTCGCTGGCGTCATGCGGAAAGATCGCCAGAAAACCGTCGCCCAGGAACTTGAGGATCTCCCCGCCATGACCCTCGATGGCGGGCACCATCAGGTCGAAGGTGTCGTTGATGAGGGAAACCACCTCCGGGCCGCTCATGGCGTTGGAAAGCTCGGTGAAGCCGGCGATGTCGGTGAAAAGGATCGAGCCTTCGATCTCCTCTCCGTCACCGCGATGCACGCGCCCCTTGAGGATCTGATCGCCGCCGTTCCGGCCTACATAGGCTGAAAGGATCGTCGCGGCGTTGAGCCTCAGCAAATAGGTCTCGGTGAGCCTGGCGAGCGGCGCGTTGACGCGCTCCAGCACGGCAACAGCCTCGGGGCCGAAGCCGCCTGCGGCTTTCGTCGACCAGCTGACGGCGTTGGTTTCGCCTGTCGTGTAGATCACCGGCTGGACCAGGTAGTCCGTGAACCCGTCGGCGATCAGCTCATGCACGATCCTGTAGTCCTTCGGGCTGTCCGGATCTTCGAGCCCCCTGCGGATCGATATCTGCTTTTCGACAACGGTGGGCAACGGGTTGGCCGTGTATTCCTCCGTCGAGAACAGGCCCATCTTGCCCTGACTGACCTCCACACCCTGGTATGGGGTCCAGGTGAAGCGCCATCCGACGAGATTGGGGTGCAGCGTGTAGATAAACAGCGCGAAGCGGTCGATCGGCACTCCGGCAGCCGTCAGTTGCGTGCAGATCCGCTCGACGATGTCGCGCGCGCTGGCGCTGGGTCTGGCCCCGTCGATCATCCATTCGACGAGTTCGTCAACGAGAAGGTGATCGATCCGGCTCACGGCAATATTGCCTCCGCCAGCTCAGCTTGCGTCGGTGCACTTCGCGATTGCGGGCGCGTCGTCGCCCTTGAGGACGTCATATAGGCTGCCGTCCCTGCCCTTGGTCCACCACACATAGTTCTCGCCGGCATAGCGCACGCCCGAGGCCGAGGGCACGCGGGACATGACGACGGTGTCCTTGTCCGTCATGACCACGGCCAGCGATGTGGCGCTCGTCGTGATGTACTCGACCGTCAGTTTTGCGGGATCGCAGGCATAGGCGACCGTGCTGCGCGCGGCCTCCTCCGTCCCCGGCAGGTCGATCGTGATGCTCGTGGCATGCGCCGCGGCGGTTGCCCAAAGCAGGGCGACGATCGGGTACGCAAGTCGCATGATGGCCTCCGCAGGTCGAGCCGAGCCCTACAGGTAGGGTTCCCCGTTCGCCTTCGCCAGCCTGCGCGGTGACGCCGGCCTCTAGGCCGCGTCGCGTACCTGGTAGTCCTTCACCGCCGTGAAGCGGATCTCCTTCCAGCGCTCGACCTCGTAATTCAGTCCGAATTCATGCGGCGCCAGGAAGACCGGGTCGTTGTCGAGATCGCGGGCGATGTCGCCGCGATGCGCCTCGATGAAGCGGTTGAGTTCCAAGGGCTTGTCGGCCGTGATCCAGCGACAGACGGAAAAACGCGCCATCTCGAAATCGACGGGCAGCCCGTATTCGATGTTCAGCCTTTCCTTCAGCACGTCGAGCTGCAGCGCGCCGACGACGCCGACAATGGCGGGCGAGCCGTCTTCCGGCGAAAAGAGCTGGACCACGCCTTCCTCGGCCATCTGATGGAGGGCTTCCTTCAGCTTCTTGGCCTTCATCGCGTCGCCGAGGCGCACGCGGCGCAGGATTTCTGGCGCGAAATTCGGCACGCCGCGGAACAGGATCTCCTCGCCCTCCGTCAGCGTGTCGCCGATGCGCAAGGTGCCGTGGTTCGGGATGCCGACCACGTCGCCGGCATAGGCTTCGTCGGCGGTGATGCGGGAGCGGGCGAAGAAAAACTGCGGCGCCGAAAGGCTGATCGGCTTGCCGGTGCGCACGAGTTTCGCCTTCATGCCGCGTTCCAGCTTGCCGGAGCAGACGCGCACGAAGGCGATGCGGTCGCGGTGGTTCGGATCCATGTTCGCCTGGATCTTGAAGACGAAGGAGGTCATCTTCGGCTCCGCCGCATGGATCGTCCGCGTGTCGGCTTCCTGGTCGCGTGGGGCCGGTCCGAACTCGCCGAGCGCCTCGATCAGGTCGCGGACGCCGAAGTTGCGCAGCGCCGAGCCGAAATAGACCGGCGTCAGGTGGCCTTCGCGAAAAGCGTCGAGATCGAAGGGGCGGCAGGCTTCGCGGGCCAGTTCCAGCTCCTCGATGAAGGCGGGCCGGTCGTTTTCGGGAAGCAGACCGGCGGCCCGATTGGAATCCGGCCCGTGCACCGGCGTGCGTTCCTGCTCCTGGTCGCCGCGGCGCACCGCATTCTGGGCAAGATGATAGGTGCCGGCGAAGGTCTTTCCCTGGCCGATGGGCCAGGTCATCGGGGCCGTGTCCAACGCCAGCTTCTCCTCGATCTCATCGAGGATCTCGAAGGTGTCGCGCGCCTCGCGGTCCATCTTGTTGACGAAGGTGACGATCGGGATGTCGCGCAGCCGGCACACTTCGAACAGCTTCAGCGTGCGCGGCTCGATGCCCTTGGCGGCGTCGATGACCATGACGGCAGCGTCCACCGCAGACAGCGTCCGGTAGGTGTCGTCGGCGAAATCCTCGTGGCCGGGGGTGTCGAGCAGGTTGAAGACGTTGTTCTCGTACTCGAATGTCATGACCGAGGTGACGACCGAGATGCCGCGCTCGCGCTCGATCTTCATCCAGTCGGAGCGAGTCTGGATCTTGTCCTTCTTGGCCTTCACTTCGCCGGCGAGCTGGATGGCGCCGCCGAACAGCAGCAGCTTTTCGGTTAGCGTGGTCTTGCCGGCGTCCGGGTGCGCGATGATCGCGAATGTTCGGCGGCGGGCCACCGCGTGTTCGATGGTTTCAGACATGTCGAGAAAATCCGTTGGGCGCCGCGGTCTATAGACGGGCCAAAAAGTGGAGTCGAACGGAAAGACGACGCAACCTGTCCTCAGTCCGCTTCACCGGCCGTGCAGGGCCATCCCGAGGGGACCTTCAGATTGGCCGGCAGCTTCGTGGCGGCATCGCCGCAGGCCTCGTCGATCTGCCATTGCTCCAGGCCGACAGCCTGGCTCAGATCGAGACCTTCGACACGGGTCAAAAACAGGAAGGCCCCCGAAAGATCGATCGGCCCTTCGACCTTCGCCTTGTTGAGCTGCACGCGCGACAGGTTCGCCATGGGGAAGCGGCTGCCGGTGATCACCGCATCGGTAAAGTCCGCACGTCCGAGCTCCGCCTTCTGGAAGTCGGCGCCGGTCAGATTGGCCTCGGTAAAATCCGCTCTTTGCAGCTCCGCGCTGGCGAAGGAAGCCTCCTGCGCCGAGACCTTGGCGAAGACGGTGCGGTAGCCTTCGATCCGGGAGAAATTTGCCTTGTCCGCCCGGGACCCGGCGAGCGACGACCGGATAAGCGTGGCCTTCTCGAAATGCGCTCCCGCAAGATTGGACTGGCGAAGATCGGTGTAGCTCAGGTCCGCGCCCGACAGGTTGGCGCCTTCGAGTTGGCTGTCAGAGAGCATCAGCCTGCTCTTGTTGCATTCCTGCCAGTCGATCCCAGGCGCCGGGTCGGCCTTGCAGTCGGCGGCTTGCCCGACGGATGCCGAGAGCAGCAAGGCTAGCGCAGCGAGCGCAGTTGGCGTTGTCCGCATGCAAGGCTCCTCGTTCACACTCTGCGCGCACCGATCATAGCAGACCTCCGGATAGCTCGCGGCTCCTTCGGATCAACGACGAAGCCGCGGAATGGATCCTTCAGCCGAAGGTGAGGGGGATCAAGCCTGCTCCAAGTCCGGAATGCGCAGCACCTGACCGGGATAGATCTTGTCCGGGCTCTTCAGCATGGGCTTGTTCGCCTCGAAGATGATGGTGTTCTTCGCGCCCTTGCCCTTGCCATAGTTGGCTTCGGCGATCTTCCAGAGATTGTCGCCCTTCTTCACCGTGTAGAAAACCGGCTCCTTGGCAGGCGTCGCTGCGGCCACCAGAGCGGTCATGTCGACGGCGGAGTCAAGCTTCAGGCCGGATTCCGGGGCCACGATCTTCAGCTCGTCTGCCTCGACCTTGGAGATGCCGAGCGTGTTGCCGACCGCGATCACGGCCTTCTCGAAGATCGACTGGTCCTTCACCACGCCCTTCAGCACCGCCGTATCGCCCTTGACGACGACATCCACCTTCTCGGTGCCGAGCTTGTGGGAATCGAGCTCCTTCTTCAGTTCCTCGGCCTTGGGTGCAGCCTCTTCCTCGTCGTTCCCAAACCCGAGCTTCTTGCCGACATTCTTGACGAAATCGAACATGCCCATGTGTAAATCTCCCTGAATGCGATGTGGCAAGGTCGGCTCGACCTTACAGCAGCAACGATGAAAGTGAAGGCGAAACGAGGCGTCCGGCTGCCGCAAAAAGCTCAGACAGCGTCAATCGCCGTCGACCCGCCCGCGCAGCTTCTTGACCGTCGAGCGGCCGGCCTTCGCCTTCAGCCGCCTTTCGACGGCGCCGCGCGAAGGCTTTGTCTTCTTGCGCGGCGGCGGCGGCGGTTCCGCGGCCTTGGCGACCAGCGCCACGAGGCGGGCGCGCGCGTCGGCGCGGTTCTGTTCCTGTGTGCGGAAGCGGCCAGCCTCGATCACGATGACGCCCTCCTTGGTCGCCCGCTGGCCCGCCAGCCGGATCGTACGGTCGCGCACGCGCTCGGGCAGCCCCGGTGCGTTCTGCGCGTCGAAGCGCAGTTGGACGGCAGTCGCCACCTTGTTGACGTTCTGTCCTCCAGGACCGGAGGAACGGATGAACGTCTCCTCAAGGTCGCCTGGATGGATCACAACGTCGCGCGCGATCTCGATAGGGTCGTCGTTCGTCATGCCGCAACACATGGCGCGGCAGCGCGAAAATGAAAAGGCCCGGCGTCGCACCGGGCCTTTCTTGGCGGGATTCTCTCGGGCAGGCCGACTACTCGGCCGCTTCCCGCGCCTGAGGTGCGGCGCCCATGACCGTCGCGTCGACATGGCTCTCGAACTTCTCGAAGTTGGCGACGAACATCGACACCAGCTTCCGGGCCTGGCCGTCGTAGGCGCTGGCGTCCGCCCAGGTCGAGCGCGGATCAAGGATGCCGGTGTCGACGCCGGGGACCGCGGTCGGCACCGCGAAGCCGAAGTTCGGATCGGTGCGGAACTGGGCCGTCTTCAACGAACCATCGAGGGCAGCCGACAGCAGCGCGCGCGTCGCCTTGATGGGCATGCGCTTGCCCGTGCCGTAGGCGCCGCCGGTCCATCCGGTGTTGACCAGCCAGCAGTCGACGTCTTGCGCGGCGATGAGGTCGCGGAGCAACGCGCCGTATTCGGACGGGTGCCGGGGCATGAAGGGCGCACCGAAGCAGGTCGAGAAGGTCGCTTCCGGTTCGGTCACGCCGCGCTCGGTGCCGGCGACCTTGGCGGTGTAGCCGGACAGGAAGTGATACATGGCCTGCGCCGGGGTCAGCTTGGCGATCGGCGGCATGACGCCGAAGGCGTCTGCGGTCAGCATGATGACGTTGCGCGGATGCGGCGCACGGCCGGTCCGGCTGGCGTTCGGGATGAAGTCGAGCGGATAGGCGCAGCGCGTATTTTCGGTGCGCGAGCCGTCGTCGAAGTCGGGTACCCCCCGTTCGTCGAGGATGACGTTCTCCAGCACCGTGCCGAAGCGGCGGGTGGTGGCGAAGATCTCGGGCTCGGCCTCGGCCGAGAGCCGGATGGTCTTTGCGTAGCAGCCGCCTTCGAAGTTGAAAATGCCGTCCGGGCCCCAGCCGTGCTCGTCGTCGCCGATGAGGGTGCGCGTCGGATCCGCGGACAGCGTCGTCTTGCCGGTTCCGGAGAGGCCGAAGAACACTGCGGTGTCACCGTCCGGCCCGACGTTGGCCGAGCAGTGCATGGGCATCACGCCCCGCTCGGGAAGGACATAGTTGAGCGCTGTGAAGACCGACTTCTTCATCTCGCCGGCATATTCCGTTCCGCCGATCAGCACGATCATCCGGATCAGGTCGACGGCGATCACGGTGTCGGTGCGGCTCCCGTGACGGGCCGGATCGGCCTTGAACGACGGCAGGTCGATGATCGTCATCTTCGGCACGAAGCTGTCGAGCGCGTCGCGCTCCGGCCGGATCAGCAGGTTGCGGATGAAGAGCGAGTGCCAGGCGTATTCGGTCACGACCCGCGTCGGCAGGGTGTGTGTCGCGTCGGCGCCGCCGATCAGGTCCTGGACGTAGAGATCCATGCTTGCTGCATGGGCGACGAAATCTTCGAACAGGAGATCGAACTGGGCGCGCGAGATCGGATTGTTGTTGGCCCACCAGATCTGCTCTTCGGTCGCCGCCTCGCGGACAACATGCTTGTCCTTCGGCGAGCGGCCTGTGTACTGGCCGGTGTCAGCCACCAGCGCGCCGTGCGCCGTCAGCTTGGCCTCGCCCCGGCGGAGCGCCTCCTCGATCAGCGAATGAGCCTCGAAATTGTAGCGGACCGTGCCCGACGTCTTCAGTCCCGAAGCAGCAAGTCCGCTTTGCGGGTTGCGTTTGCCGATCTCGATCATGTGTTCCTCGCTGGTCGGTTTGTCGCGGCCTTGCAAACGGTGCTGAAAGTCGTTCGCCCGGACCCATTCGCCGTCGGAAACAGAAAAGAAAAATGAAATCAAATCATTAATCGATTTAGGAATTTTGAAATTCTTTTAAATCGTTTGTAAGATGCCGTCTGATGCGGGTAAGCATAAAGGCTGTCAGGGGTTCCCCGACGATTGGCGTGTGACTCCTAGGGGTTTACGTGCCACAATTTGTACCTAATTTGTCCTCCAATTGCGCGTCCGAAGCAGGAAGGGACGCCCGCCTCATGAGGGAGCCGAACGAAATGGCGACAATCGCGCTCGTCGATGACGACCGGAACATTTTGACATCGGTCTCGATTGCGCTTGAATCCGAGGGCTATCGTGTCGAAACCTATACCGACGGCGCCTCGGCGCTGGAGGGCCTTGCCGCGCGTCCGCCGAATCTGGCGATCCTCGACATCAAGATGCCGCGCATGGACGGCATGGAACTGCTGCGCCGCCTGCGCCAGAAGAGCGACCTGCCCGTCATCTTCCTGACCTCGAAGGACGACGAGATCGACGAGCTCTTCGGTCTGAAGATGGGCGCCGACGACTTCATCCGCAAACCGTTTTCGCAGCGCCTGCTGGTGGAGCGGGTCAAGGCGGTTCTGCGGCGCGCCAGCGCCCGCGAGGCTGCCGCCAAGCAGCCCAGCCAGCAGGCGAAGTCGCTGGAGCGCGGCCAGCTCGTCATGGACCAGGAACGCCATACCTGCACCTGGAAGGGCGAGCCCGTCACGCTGACCGTCACCGAGTTCCTGATCCTGCATTCGCTGGCCCAGCGCCCGGGCGTCGTGAAAAGCCGCGACGCGCTGATGGATTCCGCCTATGATGAGCAGGTCTATGTCGACGATCGGACGATCGACAGCCACATCAAGCGGCTGCGCAAGAAGTTCAAGGCAGTCGACGACGACTTCGAGATGATCGAAACGCTTTACGGGGTGGGCTACCGCTTCCGCGAGGCGTGAGCCGGGAGCCAGCGCCGCGGATGGCGGTCGACGTCGAGATCAGGAAGCCGGCAATGGCGGCAGGGAGGCGGGGCCGTGTGGTTCCCCGCCTGATGAGCAGGGTGACGGTGCCATTGCGCCGTCTGCTTGGGCATTACATTTTCTCGAGCCTCACCCGCCGCATCCTGTTCCTGAACCTTGCGGCGCTCGCTGTCCTGGTCGTCGGCGTCCTTTACCTCAACACCTTCCGCGACGGCCTGATCGAGGCGCGCGTCGAGAGCCTGATGACGCAGGGCGAGATCATCGCCGGCGCGATCGCGGCCTCCGCGACGGTCGAGACGGACGCGATCCGCATCGATCCCGAGAAGCTGCTTGAGCTCCAGGCGGGCGAAAGCCTCGCCCCCGGCAGCGACCAGCTCGACAGTCTGGATTTCCCGATCAACCCCGAGCGCGTCGCGCCTGTCCTGCGGCGGCTGATCTCGCCGACGCGGACGCGCGCGCGCATCTACGACCGCGACGCCAATCTGCTGCTCGACTCCCGGCATCTCTATTCGCGCGGCCAGATTCTCCGGTTCGACCTGCCGCCGGTCGAGGACGAAGGCCCGGACTTCCTCGACAAGGCTTACAAGAGGATCACCAGCTTCTTCGCGCCAAGCCAACTGCCGGTCTACAAGGAGCAGCCGGGCGGCAGCGGGTCCGCGTTCCCGGAGGTCATGCGCGCCCTGACCGGCACGCCGGGCACCGAGGTTCGCATTAGCGAACAGGGCGAGCAGATTGTCTCCGTCGCCGTGCCGGTCCAGCGTTTCCGCGCCGTGCTGGGCGTCCTCATGCTGTCCACGCAGGGCGGCGACATCGACAAGATCGTCGCCGAGGAGCGCAAGGCCATCCTGCGTGTGTTCGGCGTTGCGGCGCTCGCCAATGCGATCCTGTCGATGCTGCTGGCGTCTACCATCGCCAATCCCTTGCGCCGGCTGGCCGCCGCCGCCGTCCGCGTTCGCCGTGGCGTCAAGAGCCGGGAAGAGATCCCCGATTTCTCGGAACGTCAGGACGAGATCGGCAACCTGTCGGTGGCGGTGCGCGACATGACCAACGCGCTCTATGCCCGCATCGACGCCATCGAGAGTTTTGCCGCCGACGTCAGCCACGAGCTGAAGAACCCGCTGACCTCACTGCGCAGCGCGGTCGAGACGCTGCCGCTGGCCAAGAACGAGGCGTCGCGCAATCGTCTCATGGAGATCATCCAGCACGACGTGCGCCGCCTCGACCGCCTGATCACCGACATCTCGGACGCATCTCGTCTCGATGCGGAACTGGCGCGCGATGATGCTTCCAAGATCGACCTGAAGCAGCTCGTCGGCGATCTTGTCGCCATCTCGGGCGAGGGCGGCCGTCACAAGAAGGCGGTCGAGATCAGTTTCAAGGCTGCGAAGCTGCCGCCGGGCGCCAAGGGCTATTTCTGCATCGGCCACGATCTGCGCATCGGCCAGGTGATCACCAACCTGATCGAGAATGCGCGCTCCTTCGTTCCCGACGAGCGGGGTTACATATCGATCAACCTGTCGCGGTCGGGCAAGTTCAACATCATCACGGTCGACGACAACGGGCCGGGCATTCGCGCCGAGAACATCGACCGCATCTTCGAGCGCTTCTATACCGACCGGCCCTCGAGCGAGGCTTTCGGCCAGAACTCGGGGCTGGGGCTTTCGATCAGCCGCCAGATCATCGAGGCGCACAACGGCACGCTGACGGCCGAGAACATCCCGGGCACCAAGCCGGGCGAGGTCAAGGGCGCGCGCTTCGTCGTCACGCTGCCCGCCGAAGCGTGATCATGCCCACCGCGAACCTGCACGGCACCGCCGTCGTCCTGGGCGACCGCGGGGTGCTCATCACCGGCCGCTCCGGCTCGGGCAAGACCAGCCTGGCCTTTGCGCTGATCGAAAGGGCGCGCGCCTCAGGCCATTTCGCGCGGTTCGTCGGGGACGACCAGCTTCTTCTTGCCGTCCATGATGGAGCGCTCGTGGTCGAGGGCCCGGACACGATCAGGGGATTGGCCGAGGTGTACGGTCTGGGACCGACACGCGTCAGCTCGCAAGGTCGCGCCGTCGTCGACCTTGCGGTGGATCTCGTCGGCGTGGAATTCGCGCCGCGCTTCCAGGACGGCGCGACGAGGAGCGTGGCGGGGGTGGCCCTTCCGTCCCTTTCCTTGGCGGAAAGGGACGCGCGTGCCGCCGTGCTCGCCATTTGGGCGCGGCTTCGGATCTGACGCAACGTCAGCATGCACATCTGATCAAGAATGCGTCAAAATGGCCGACATTCGGGCAACTTTGGGCTTGTCAATGTGCTGGTCCTCGACAAGATTGCGCACTCACCGCCGGGGCGGTCAGACTATCTAGCGGCGATGAACGCGTCATGACGGGAGCCAAAGCAGAATGATCGGTCTCGTGCTGGTCACGCACGGTCGACTTGCCGAGGAGTTCCGCAATGCGGTCGAGCATGTCGTCGGACCCCAGCAGAACTTCGAGACGGTATCGATCGGAGCGGACGACGACATGGAGCAGCGTCGCCGCGACATCGTCGACGCCGTGGAGAGGGCCGACATGGGAACCGGCGTCATCGTCCTGACGGACATGTTCGGCGGAACTCCCTCCAATCTCGCCATTTCCGTGATGGAGGCCGGCCGGGTCGAGGTTATAGCCGGCATGAATCTGCCGATGCTGATCAAGCTTTCAAGCGTCCGCAAGACCGACAACATGCTGAACGCTCTCGATGAGGCGCAGAACGCGGGCCGGAAATACATCAACGTCGCCAGCCAGCTGTTGGCCAGCAAATGATCACCGCTCCGCCGCCGGTCAGCCGCGAGATCACCATCGTAAACCAGCGCGGACTGCACGCGCGCGCCTCCGCAAAGTTCGTCCAGCTCGTCAGTGGCTTTCAGGCCGACGTCACCGTCGAGAAGGATGGCGTCAAGGTCGGCGGCACGTCGATCATGGGCCTGATGATGCTGGCTGCGAGCCCCGGATGCTCAGTCCGCGTCACCGCGGTGGGTCCGGAAGCGCAAGAGGCCATCGATGCGCTTGAAGCACTGATTGCCTCGCGATTCGGTGAAGAGTGCTGATATTCGGGGTCTGCGGGGCGGGGCGGA
Organism: Mesorhizobium shangrilense; assembly: GCF_028826155.1. Classification (NCBI taxonomy): domain Bacteria; kingdom Pseudomonadati; phylum Pseudomonadota; class Alphaproteobacteria; order Hyphomicrobiales; family Phyllobacteriaceae; genus Arvimicrobium; species Arvimicrobium flavum. Next base: position 650,571 of record NZ_JAQGPN010000001.1, on the reverse strand, counting down.
GGCGGGTTCGATCCGGCAGGATTCGGCTCTAGGAGATTCCGTGCGGCTGGTCTAAGCTTCATCCATCATAAAGTGCTTTCCACCACATCTTGCAACGCATGCTCCCTATACGAGATCAAGTCATTCGGAGAGGAATCGGCGCCCTCGCCGCATGAAAGCCAGATTGCAGTGAGCAGTCGGCGCGTGAATTGAATCGATTGGCGGGAGCGCGCTTTGTGCAAGTTCGCCCGCCTGGTTGGAGTGGTTAAGTCGTAGATGCGGCGTTTCGAGCATGCCCGGGTTCTGATGTACAGCCACGATACGTTCGGGCTCGGCCATCTCCGCCGCTGCCGAACGATCGCTCATGCCCTGGTCGAAGACTACCGAGGTCTCGACGTGCTGATCATCTCGGGCGCGACGATTGCAGGCGCCTTCGATTACCGGGCGCGCGTCGATTTCGTGAAGATCCCGAGCGTCATCAAGCTGCGGAACGGCGAGTACACGTCGCTGGAACGGCATCGGGAACTCGACGAAACGCTGAAGATGCGGCAGGCGATCATCCGCCATACGGCCGAAACCTTCCAGCCGGACATCTTCATCGTCGACAAGGAGCCGCTCGGGCTGCGCGGCGAGGTGGAGGAGACACTCTCCTATCTCAAGACGCGCGGGACCACGCTGATCCTCGGCCTGCGCGAGGTGATGGACGCTCCACACCTGCTCGACGCCGAGTGGAAGCGGCGCGACGTGATGCGCAAGATCGGCATGTTCTATGACATGATCTGGGCCTACGGTCCGCCCGACTTCTACGACCCGCTGACTGGTCTGGACGTGCCCGCCAACGTCCGGGGGAAGATGAAGTTCGTGGGGTTCCTCCAGCGCAGCCTGTCCCACGAGCCGCTCCCCGAACATCGGCCCAGGGGCGATTACCTGCTGGTGACGACCGGCGGAGGAGGCGACGGCTCGGACCTCGTCCACAACGTCATCCACGCCTACCAGCAGGATCCGGAACTGACGCACAAGGCCCTGGTCGTGCTCGGGCCCTACATGCCGGCGAGGAAGCGCCGCAAGCTCATCAAGAAGGGCGCCCAGATTCCCTTTCTGAAGATGATCGAGTTCGACAATCGCATGGAGGAACTGGTCGCCGGCGCCAGGGCCGTGGTCGCCATGGGCGGCTACAACACCTATTGCGAAATCCTCTCCTTCGACAAGCCGGCGCTCATCGTGCCGCGGGTGAAGCCGCGCGAGGAACAGCTCATCCGCGCCCGCCGGGCCGCGGAACTCGGGCTCATCGACATGCTGCTGCCCGAGGAAGCCGAGGATGCGGTCCGCTTCGCCGCCGCGCTGAAGGCGTTGCCGGCCCGACCCCGCCCGTCCCAGAGCAACCCTGACCTGCGTCTCGAAGGTTTGGTCCATATATCGGAGATCGTGGGCGAATGCCTCGACGTCCGCTCGCGCCCGCGCCTCTCCGTCATCGAAGGCTCGAACTGATCCTTGAGCATCCGCCGGAAAATCGTGGTGGTTCTGAAGGGCTATCCCCGCCTGTCCGAGACCTTCATCGCGCAGGAGCTTCTGGGGCTGGAGCGTTCGGGCCTGGAACTCGATCTCGTTTCGCTGCGCCGTCCGACTGACGGAAAGCGCCACCCCGTGCACGACGAGATTGCCGCGCCCGTGCACTACCTCCCCGAATATCTGCACGACGAGCCGCTGCGGGTCTTGCGCGGCCTGGTCGCCGCGCTGCCCCGGGCCGCATTCTGGCGGGCGCTGCCGGGCTTTCTTCGCGATCTCTCGCGCGAGCCGACGCGCAACCGCGTCCGGCGCTTCGGGCAGGCGCTCGTGCTCGCCCGCGAGTGGCCGTCCGAAGCGGGCTGGCTGCATTCGCACTTCATCCACACGCCGGCGTCGGTCACGCGCTATGCGAGCCTGCTGCTCGGCGTGCCCTGGACCTGCTCGGCGCACGCGAAGGACATCTGGACCTCGCAGGATTGGGATCTCGCCGAGAAACTCGGTTCAGCAAGATGGACGGTCACCTGTACCAAGGACGGCCACGGGCGGCTGTCCCGGCTGGCGTCCGATGCCTCGCGGGTGCATCTGAGCTATCACGGGCTCGACCTTTCGCGCTTCGGGCCCGCCCCGGAGCAGCATTCGGCGCGCGACGGCTCCGATCCTGCCGATCCCGTAGCCATCGTCAGCGTCGGCCGCGCCGTGGAGAAGAAGGGCTATGACGTTCTCCTGCGCGCGCTCGCCAAACTGCCCGCCGACCTGCACTGGCGCTTCGAGCACATCGGCGGCGGCGACGAACTGACGGCGCTGAAGAAGCTGTCGGCAGAACTCGGCTTGACCGGCCGCGTGGTGTGGCGGGGACCTCTCGCGCAGGAGGAGGTGCTTGCGCACTACCGCAGCGCCGACCTGTTCGCGCTCGCCTGCCGCGTGGCCCAGGACGGCGACCGTGACGGCCTGCCGAATGTGCTGGTCGAGGCGGCGAGCCAGCGCCTGACCTGCGTCTCCACCGATGTCGCAGGCATTCCCGAACTGCTGGCGCACGAGTGCAACGGCTTGCTCGTGCCGCCGCAGGACCCGGCGGCGCTGGCCGCAGCGATCGAGCGCGCGGCGCGCGACCCGGCGCTGAGGTCTCGTCTTGGCGCCGCGGCCGAGCAGCGCGTGCGCCACTCCTTCGACCATCGCTCCAGCATCCGCCAGCTGACGGACCTGTTCGAGGCGGCATGGCGGGCGGAGCGATGAAGCGGGCGCGCGTCCTCTTCTATGTCCAGCATCTCCTGGGCATCGGCCATCTCGCCCGCGCCAGCCGTGTCGCCGGGGCGCTCGCCGACGACGGATTTGAAGTGAGTGTCGTCACCGGCGGCGTTCCCGTTCCCGGTTTTCCGGGAAGCAAAGTCGAGCACGTTGCCCTGCCGGCCATCACCTCGCGGGACGAGGGGTTTTCGGGTCTCGTCGACGCCGCCGGCAATGCCGTCGACGCGGCCTTCCAGGCGAGGCGACGCGACCTGCTGACCGGGCTGTTCCGAGACCGCAGGCCGGACATCCTTGTCATCGAGGCGTTTCCGTTCGGACGACGCCAGGTCCGTTTCGAGCTGCTGCCGCTGCTGGACGCGGCCGTCGCCGCGCAGCCGAGGCCCCTGGTCGCGACCTCGATCCGCGACATCCTGCAGGAGCGCACCAAGCCCGGGCGCAACGAGGAAACGGTGGACTTGGTTCGGAACCATTTCGATCTCGTACTCGTCCATGGCGATCCGCATTTCGTCCGCTTGGAAGAGACGTTCCCCCTCGCTGCCGACATCGCATCGAAGGTTGCCTACACCGGACTTGTCGCAGCTCAGCCGGCGCAGCCGTCGCACGAGCGGTATGACATCGTCGTCTCCGCCGGCGGCGGCGCAGCCGGGCGCGACCTCGTCCGAGCGGCGGTCGAAGCGTCGCGCATCCTCGACGGCGGCTTGGCATGGTGCCTGATCACGGGCCCGAACCTGCCGCAGGACGAGTATGCGGCGGCAATCTCAGGGGCTCCCGCCAACATGGCGGTCCATCGGTTCAGGAGGGACTTCGCGGCCCTGCTCGCCGCGTCGCGGCTCTCCGTCTCGCAGGCCGGCTACAACACGGTCTGCGACATTCTTCAGGCACGCTGCCGCTCGGTTCTGGTGCCTTTCGCCGCCGGCGGCGAGACCGAGCAGCCGCTCCGCGCCGCCCGTCTCGAAGCGCTTGGACTGGCCAAGGTGCTGGCCGAACGCGACGTCGCCGGTCAGACGCTCGCGGAAGCCATTCGCCGGGCGTTCGATGCGCCGCTTGCCGCAGGCCACGCTCTGGCGCTCGACGGCGCGCGCAATTCCGCGCGCATCCTGAGACGAGCGCTTGAAGCGCGCCGGGGTGTGCCGGACTGACGTCGAGGCCTCGCGCTACACCGTGCCGATGAGCATGAAGCGCGTGTACTTCTTGGTCGGAAGCGCGCCGGCGAAGCTCACCTTGGCAAGCCGGGCCAGATCGGCGAACGCGTCGATCGACGGGACGCAATTGATGTGCGTCGGCTCCGAGAAATAGTCGTTTGATTGCAAAAGCACCTGCGTGCCCTTGGGCAGCAGGTCGAGCCATCCACGGACATCCGCAATGTGCTCGCAGCTGGTGTTGACGACGAGGTCCGGCCGGGCATGCTCGTAGTCGAGCGCATACATATCCGCCGTCATCGCCGCAAAGCGTTCTCCGAATGCGTGGTTCAGAGTGCGCGCTACGATCGCGACGTCCGGGTCCAGATCGATGCTCTCGATCAGCCCGACGTCGAAGCGGGTATCGTCGAAAAGCATGGCCGCCAGCACGCCGTACCAGCCGCCGAGCACCCAGATCCTGGAGAAACGTCCGCCCGAGCTCTCGAACAGCCGGTCGCGCGCCCAAACCTTGGAGGCGACCTGCTTGTGGTTGAAGGCGGTGGCGATCTCGGCTTCCGGATGCCGCCCGATCACGCGCGCGATCCCTGAAATCAACGGGCTTTTTGTATAGGCTGCGATGCCGCGAGTGAGGTCGAAAGCATGTTCGCGCCAGTCATCGATGGCTGTGGCTGGCCGGGTAGCGTCGGTCATGGCCGTGTTGTATGTTGGCGCGCGGGGCAAGACAACAGGAATGGTCCTTCATGCATTCGTCGACGTTTCGGGCGGCTCCAGTCGAGGGCGGCATCGATCATCTGCCGCATCTGTCCGGCCCGGCCAGCGAGATCCGTCAGGTGCTCGCTGCGCATTTCGTCCGGGACTGCCCGCATATCCTGGAGATCGGCGGCCACATCCGTCCGGTCACCAGCTACCTGACCCACAATCCTCTGTCCGTCACTTCGGTCGATCCGAAGACGCCTGCCTTCGAGTCCGACGAACTCGGGGGCCGTCCCTGCAAGGTCCGTCACATCGACAAGAAATTCCAGCAGGTGGACTATACCTACGAGCCGGGCAGCTACGGCCTGGTTCTGCTCGGCTATTCGCTAAAGCCGTTCGGAAGCCGCGAGCCTCTCGGCCAGCTCCTCTTCTCCCTGATCGACAATGCGAAGCGCATCGTCATCGAATACCCTCCGGCACTCGACAGGGCGACCTCGCAGGTGCCTGAGATCGTTGCGCGGGACAACCTCGCCCAGATAGCCAGCTTCGAGGTTACGCTGGACGACGCGGCAATCGCCGGATCACCCTTCGCCAGGCGTCGCTTCCACGTTCTCGAACCTGTCGCCTAGAACGGGTCCGGCGGATGGAACGCAGTCTCGCCCGCTATATCTGGACACATACCTGGCGGCAGCAGGTCTGGATTCTGATCATCGTCGCCGTCTCGATGATCCCGTATTTCATGTCCTTCGATCTGCCCAAGCAGATCGTGAACGGGCCGATCCAGGGCGAAGGCTTCGATTCGCCGGATTCTGTGCAGCCGTTCCTCAACATCGCCTTCGATGTGCCGCTTGTCGGTCACGTGGAGCTGTTTTCCGGCTTCCAGCTGAGCCGGGAGCACACGCTCTATGCCCTGAGCTTCGTTTTCCTCTTCCTGGTCGTCATCAACGGCCTCTTCAAATTCTACATCAACACCTACAAGGGCCGCCTCGGCGAGCGCATGTTGAGGCGCATCCGCTTCGAGCTGGTCGACAGGGTGCTGCGCTTCCCGCCCTTCCAGTTCAAGCGGGTGAAGTCCGCCGAAGTGGCGACCATGGTGAAGGACGAGGTGGAGCCGCTGGGCGGTTTCATCGGCGACGCGTTCGTGCAGCCGGCGCTGCTCGGCGGCCAGGCGCTGACCGCCCTGGTGTTCATCCTGCTCCAGAACTTCTGGCTGGGCATGATCGCTGCCGTGATCGTGGCCATCCAGATCATCATCATCCCGCAGATGCGCAAGCGCCTGATCCGGCTTGGCCGGGAACGTCAGCTCACGGCCCGCCAGCTTTCCGGCAGGGTCGGCGAGATCGTCGACGGCATCGGCGCCATCCACATCCACGACACCTCGAACTACGAGCGCGCCGACATTGCGGCGCGCCTCGGCCACATCTTCAAGATCCGCTACGACCTCTACCAGTGGAAATTCCTGGTCAAGTTCCTCAACAACTTCCTCGCCCAGGTCACGCCGTTCCTGTTCTATCTTGTCGGCGGCTATCTGGCGCTGAGAGGTCGGGTCGACGTCGGCCAGCTGGTGGCGGTGATCGCCGCCTACAAGGACCTGCCGGGGCCGCTCAAGGACCTGATCGACTGGGACCAGGCGCGGCAGGACGTGCAGGTCAAGTACAACCAGGTGGTCGAGCAGTTCAGCATCGACCGGCTCGTGCCTTCCCGGGTCCAGGAGCTGTCTTCCAAGACGCCCGGACCGTTGTCCGGGCCTTTGGCCGCGTCGAACCTGTCGATCCTGGACGACAGCGGTGCCGCGCTGGTCGAGCGCGTCTCGCTGCAGGTCAGGCCGGGAGAGACCGTTGCCATCGTCAGCACGTCGACGGGCGGCGGCGACGCGCTGGCGGAAGCGTTGGCGCGGCTCAGTTGGCCCGAAAGCGGCAAGGTCACCGCGTGCGGAGACGACCTTCTCGACCTGCCGGAAGCGGTCACCGGACGGCGTATCTCCTACGCGTCATCCGATCCCTACCTGTTTTTCGGAACCCTGCGCGACAACCTGCTGTATGGCCTCAAGCACGCACCGATGGGTGAGGTCAAATATGACGGCGCCGACGCGGCGCGGCGAAAGTGGCAGGTGGCCGAGGCGGCGATGTCGGGCAACCCTGACTTCGACCCCAATGCCGACTGGATCGACTACGCGAGCGCTGGCGCGACGGGTCCCGACGATCTCATTCACGTCGTCCTGCCCGTCCTTGCGGCGGTCGACCTCTCCCGCGACATACTAGAGCTCGGCTTGCGCTCCTCCATTGATATTCAGCGTCATCCGCGTGTCGTCGAGCGCATCGTCGAGCTGCGGACGGCCATGCGCGAGCGCCTGGACAGGGAGGGTCTGAGCGGCCTCGTGGTGCCCTTCGAGCCAGGCGCCTACAACCTCGAGGCGACGGTCGGCGAGAACCTCCTGTTCGGCGCAGCAACCGGCAAGGAACTGTCGCAGAAGGAGCTCGCGGCCAATCCGTACTTCGCGAGCGTGCTTGCCGCCGACGGGCTCGACAGGGTGCTTTACGAAATGGGCCTGGATATCGCGGCGCAGACGGTCGAGCTGTTCGGCGACCTGCCGCCCGACCACCCGTTCTTCCAGCAGCTCGGCTTCATGACGGCCGAGGAGTTGCCCCTCTACCAGGCGCTCCTGCAGAAGCTGAATGGAAAGGCGTTCGAGGACGTGTCCGCCGAGGATCGCGCGAGGATCATCGCGGTCAGCTTCGAGTATATCGAGCCGCGCTATCGCTTCGGCCTGCTGACCGAGGAGATCATGAAGAGTGTGATCGCGGCCCGTCAGCGATTCTACGAGGGCCTGCCGGAAAACCTCAAGGATGCGATCGAGCCCTATGACCCGACGCGCTACACCGCGGCGGCGACCGTCATCGACAACGTGCTCTTCGGGCGCATCGGGCACAATCAGGCCGACGGACCTGAACGCATCCGTACTCTGGTGATCGGCGTCCTCGAGGACCTGCATCTTTACGACGAGGTGCTCGACGTCGGGCTCGACTACAATGTCGGCGTCGGCGGCCGTCGCATGAGCACCGCGCAGCGCCAGAAGCTCGACGTGGCGAGAGCCATACTGAAGCGCGCCGACTTCCTCATCCTCAACCGGCCTCTACTTGCGCTGGATCAACGACAGCAAGAGCACATCCTGCGCAAGGTGCTGAAGGAGGTCAGGAGGGACAATCGTGAACCGGCTGTCATCTGGGTGTTGTCAAACGCTGCGATGGCGCAATTGTTCGACCGTGTACTTGTCTTCGATTCAGGTGCCCTGGTCGAAGACGGAACGCACGAGACACTTCACGCCGGAAACGGTATCTTCAAGACATTGGTGTCGCAATAGACCGGGGACATTGGCTGGATTCGACTATGCTGCTCAAAGATGAAGTAGGAATGCTGAAGCGGGTGCCGCTGTTCTCCGGCGTCGAACCATCCAAGCTGAAGCTGCTGGCGTTCACCTCCGATCGGGTGAGCTACAATGCCGGCCAGACGCTTTTCCACCAGGGCGACGAGGGCGATGCCGCCTATGTCATCCTTTCCGGGACGGCCGATATCCTGGTCGAGTCCGATGCGGGCCCGATCAAGGTGGCGGAGCTCGAGCCGAACGCCATCGTCGGCGAGATCGCGATCCTGTGCGACGTGTCGCGCACCGCGACCGTGAAGGCGACCGACCGGCTGGAGGCGTTGCGTATCAAGAAGGATCATTTCCTGCGCATGCTGAAGGAGAATCCGGAGATGACGATCGAGATCGTCCGGGTTCTCGCCGACCGGCTGAGCCACACGACAGCCGAGCTGAGCGCGGCACGCAGCCGAAGCCATTGAATTGAGAGCGGCATTCGTCTCCCCGCCGGGCCTAGGGAATAAAACCTCTTGCCGATTGCGCGAAAAGGCCATCCCAATATGGTGCATGACGGCTGGCGAAGGGATCACGCTGGCCGAAGTGAAGGCACGGAATGGCTGAGCCAGCGTTTCAGGTTCATTTTTGGGGAGTCCGCGGGAGCATACCCGTATCGGGCGCGCAGTATGCCCGCTACGGCGGCAACACCGCCTGCATCGAGATCAGGAGCGGCAACCGACGGCTGATACTGGACGGCGGGTCGGGGCTGCGACCAGCCGGCGACGCGTTGCGCGCCTCGGGCATCGAGGAGATCGATGTGTTCCTGACGCACACCCACTACGATCACGTCATCGGGCTGCCGTTCTTTCACCCGCTCTACATGCCGTCGATCAAGCTGGTGCTTTGGTCGGGGCACATGTGGGGGCGCACGTCCACGCTGCAACTGTTCGAAGACTTCATGAGGCCCCCCTGGTTCCCCGTGAATGTCGACAGCTGCAGATGTCACCTCGACTGCCGCGACTTCGCGCCCGGCGACACCCTTTCTCCGCGCGAAGGCGTCGTCATCCGCACCGGCAGCCTGAACCATCCCGGCGGTTGCGTCGGATACCGTGTCGAATGGGAGGGCCGTTCCATCGCCCTCATCAGCGATACGGAGCATATTCCCGGCAAGCTGGATGCGACGGTGCTCGAGCTGATACGGGACGCGGACCTGGTCATCTACGACGCCACCTATACGGAGGCCGAGATGAAACGCTATCGCGGCTTCGGCCATTCGACATGGCAGCAGGGAATCAAGCTCTGCGAGGCGGCCGGAGCCAGGCGCCTCGCCCTGTTCCATCACGATCCGTCGCGCACCGACGCCGAGCTTGACGAGATCGAAGCGCAGGCCAGGGCGCGCTTTGCCGGCGCCTTTGCCGCCCGCGACGGGATGACCGTGGACCTTTAGCCGGGGTCCGTCAGCGCAATCCGCCCAACTCGCGCATTGTGCGCCAGCAGCTGCCATCGTTGCTGGCGGTCACCTCGAACAGGCGACGCAGGAAAAGCCATGCCGCGTCGTCGTGGACGAGATGATGGGTGAGCACGCCGATCGCCCCGCGCGGTGTCTGGAACAGGGCGCGGAGCTGGGCAACGATCTCGTTGACGAGAGCCGCATGGTCCCGGCAGCCGCGAGCGCCGCGCCAGTCGATGATGTCGACCGTGGTGTTGACCGACCGCACCGCCCCCGGCGTCTCCGACCCGAAGGTGGAAACCACCTCGAAGCCGATTTCGGACAGCCTTGGCACAAGCGCGGGATCAATGCGGTTCCACGGGGGCACCAGGACTGGAAGCGCCCGCTTCCCATGCAGCTTCTCGAGCCTCGCGCGGCCTTTCGTCAGTTCCTTCAGCATCCTTTCATGAGGACGATGAGGGCCAAGCTCCTGCTTCTTCTCCATCCAGGGCGCATAGTTCACGTGCGACCATCCGTGGGCCGCCACGCTCGCGTTGCCGGCGGCGCTGAGCCGTTCGGCCAGCGGTTCGCCGGTCGGTTCGGGGATCACCGCGAGAAGCACGGGAATGTCATGAGCCCCCGTCAGGTCGAGCAGCACGTCGAGCGGCGCTGTCGGCTGGATGGCGTCGTCGTCGCGCAGCCAGAAGTCGGCGCGCCGTCCGGCTGACGCCCAACGCTCCAGCTCTTCGCGCAATGGTCGCCAGGTTTCCTGCATCATGCGACCGCCATTCGCGGGAGAAGATTTGTGAGGCGGTGCGCCGCGGCTTCGAGGGAACGTTCATGCTGGACGAAGCGACGGGCATTGTCGCCCAGTCGCCGACGTTCCGTTCCATCCTGCAGCAGCAGCGCGATGGCGGCGGCATAGGCCTCCGCGTCGCCCTCCGGTGTGAGCAGGCCGGTTTCGCCGTTGCGCACGACCTCGGGCACGCCGGCCGTGGCCTGGGCGATCACGGCGAGTCCCGCCGCCTGCGCCTCGAGATAGGCAAGCCCGAACGCTTCGCCGCAGCCCGGCCAGACGAGGATGTCGCTCGTTTGCAGCGCCTCGAAGACGCGAGGTTGCTCAAGATGTCCGTGATAGGTGATCCGCTCCGCAGCGAACTCCTGAAACATGGCCCGCACCTCATCCCTGCACGGTCCGTCGCCGACGATGGAAAGCGTCCACGGCAAGTGCTCTATCAGCATGAGGGCATTGGCCAGGCTGCGATAGCTGGCGAGCTTGTCTCCCGGACGCATCATGCCGACGGCGATCAGCCGCTTCCCGCTCTCCGCAATTCCCGGGCCGAAAAGCGCAGCTGCGTCCACGAAAGGAGGCAGCATCGCGAATGCCGCGTCGGGGACCGCCGCGCTCAATCCGTCGTGGTCGCGCTGCGTCAGGCAAAGGTTCACTGCCGCCTGCCGCACGCCCGCTACTACGCGGGCCTGCGCTTCTTTCCATGCGCCGATGCTGCGGCGAGCAGAGTAGGACGCTTCCAAGGTGACATAAGGGATCGAGAACTCCTTTGCGAGCCTCGGGCCGATGAGATCCGGGGACTTGTAGTAAGGGTGGTAGGTGAACCAGAGGTCGGGCGCGGACGCGCTCCGCCAGGTGCTGCGCAGGCGTTGGGCCTCGCCTTCAGCGTCCTTCATGAGCTCCCTGAAGCGGTTTTCGTCCGGCTCGGGCATGTAGGCGCGCAACTCCGAGGCCACTTCGACCGTATGTCCTGCAAGCTCGAGAGCGCGGATCATCAGCCTCGCCACCTGCCGGTCGCCTGAAACGACCGGGTGGTTGGGGGACTTCAGGGGCGCGTAGAAAGCGATCCGCATACCCCCGAGCTATCGGGCCAATGCGCGCGTGTCAAATCGGGCGCATGCTCGCGGACCTCGAATATGATAGGTCTTTGAGATGACGGTTTCGGATGACCGCTTCTTCGATGGGTTGCCGCATTTCGCGCAGTTCGAAGGCGTTGCCGATGCGCAGAACTACAGGCCCCTTCCTGATGACTGGGTGGTGGCGACCGCCGACATCGTCAACTCGACCGCAGCGATTACTGCAGGACGCTACAAGACGGTCAACATGGCCGGCGCGAGCGTCATCTCAGCCATCCTCAACGCGGCCGGCCGGCGCGACCTGCCTTTCGTCTTCGGCGGCGACGGCGCGCTGGTAGCGGCGCCGTCGGTCTTGCGCGAGAAGATTCGGGCGGCGTTGTCTGCCGTGCAGGCGTGGGTCGGCGACGAACTCGACCTGCGCATGCGGGCGGCGATCATTCCCATCGATCACATCCGCGCCAAAGGCCTCGACGTTCGGGTGGCGCGCTTCCAGGCGTCGGATCAGGTGTCCTACGCCATGTTCGCGGGCGGCGGGGCCAGCTGGGCCGAGGCCGAGATGAAGGCAGGGCGCTACACGATCGAACCGGCGCTCGCGGGAACACGGCCGGATCTCAGCGGCCTGTCCTGCCGCTGGGACCCGATTGCGGCACGCAACGGTGAGATCGTCTCCATCATCGCGGTCCCTCGCAGCACCAGCAAGCAGCGGGCATTCGAGTCGCTGGTGACGGACATCATCGCCTTGGTGGGAAATGAAGCGCGCGGCGGCCATCCGGTGCCGGACGGCGGCCCGTCTCTCGGCTTTCCACCGCCCGGGCTCGACGTGGAGGCGCGGGCCGCTGCGCCGAGGGGGCCGCGGCGAATCCTGCGCAAGGTGGGGATCCTCGCGCAGGTCGTGCTGCTTCGCATGGCCGACACGTTCAACTGGAAGCTCGGACGCTTCGATCCGAAGCTCTACCGAAGCGACGTGGTCGAGAACACGGACTTCCGCAAGTTCGACGACGGGCTGAAGATGACGGTCGACGTGGACCGCGAGGTATTCGCCAGCGTGGAGGCACGGCTGCGGAGGGCCGAGATCGACGGTGTGTGCGACTACGGGCTTCACCGTCAGGATTCCGCATTGATGACCTGCATCGTGGCGACGCCGCTGCAGCGCGACCACGTCCATTTCGTCGACGGCGCCGCGGGCGGCTACGCCATGGCCGCCCTGAACTTGAAGGCAAAGCTGGCGGCGTAAGCATCGGGGCAACATTTCCGCCGGGTTCAGGCGCGGGGTCCAAACCGGAAGCGGGGCGCGAGACCACCCGCCCAGCGCCGCGCGCCATCCGCGGCCTTCACCCCGTGCCCCGGTTAGGTCCCTGAATCTATTCATAAAACCTTGATCCAGATGGATCGCGACGTCTCCCTTTCCTATTGCGGATGTGAGGCGCGGAAGGTGGCGTCACAAGTGTCGGGCAAAGTGTTGACAATTATGAAGACGCTGTGCGAGGGTGCGTACAGAGGAGCCCGAAAGCCGGCCCCGGGTTGATCCGGAGGACGCTTGAGGGACGCGGAGAGGATTTGGGAATGAAGGTCGACGCATCAGCGCCGTCGCCGCGCCCGTTGGACGGCGTTCGGGTGATCGAGCTCGGTTCGACGGTGGCCGGACCGTTCTGCGGGCGCCTGCTGGCGGATTTCGGTGCGGACGTGATCAAGGTCGAACAGAAGTCCGGCGATGCGGTTCGCTCGATGGGAAAGCGCAATCGGGGCCGTTCGCTGTATGCCGCCTCGATCTTCCGCAACAAGCGCAACGTCTCGATCGACCTTCAGACGGTGCAAGGGCGCGACCTGGTGCGGCGGCTGTGCGAGAAGGCCGACATCGTGGTCGAGAATTTCAAGCCGGGTACGCTCGAACGCTGGGGCCTCGATCACGACACGTTGAGCCTGGCCAATCCCGGCCTCATCAGCGTGCGCATCTCGGGCTACGGGCAAACTGGCCCCTATTCCAGCCGGCCGGGCTACGGCGTGGTCTGCGAAGCGGTCAGCGGCATGCGCGAGATCACTGGCGACCCGGACCGTCCGCCGGCGCGCGTGGCGGTGTCGCTGACCGACTACATCACGGGGCTCTATGCGGCTTTTGGGGCGGTGATGGCGCTGAAGGCGCGCCAGCGCAGCGGTCGGGGGCAGGTCGTGGACGCCGCGCTCTATGAGGCGGCATTCAGCTTCATGGAGCCGCATGTGCCGGCGTATCAGCAGCTGGGCGTGATTGCCCGCCGCGCAGGGCCGCGCTTGCCGGACAACACGCCCAATTCGCTCTATCCGACGGGCGACGGCCGCCATGTCCATATCGCAGCCATCACCAATCCACTGTTTGGCCGGCTGGCCACGGCGATGGATCGGCCCGATCTGGCGCAGGACCCCCGCTTTGCCCAGCCGGTCGCCCGCTCGGAAAACGAGGACGCGCTGGACGCGCTGATCGGGGATTGGACGTCGAGCCTTCCGGTCGAGGAGGTCGAGGCGCGGCTGCAAGCCGTCAACGTTCCGGCATCGCGAATCTACGACATGAGCGACATCTTCGCGGATCCGCACTACGCGGCGCGCGGCATGATCGCGACGCCCGAGGATCCTGAATTGGGTCCGGTGGCGATGCCCAATGTCGTTCCCCGCCTGTCCGAAACGCCTGGCCGGGTCGAGTGGATCGGCCGCGACACGGGAGCCGACACAAGGTCCCTTTTCGAAACAGAGCTCGGCCTGAGCGCCGATGAGGTGGCTGGTCTCATCGAGGCGGGTGTCCTCCATGCGGGTCCCATGCAAGCCGAACCGGAAAAGCGCCGGACAGCGGCGCGAACCGAAGCAGGAGGTATCCGATGAACGACCTTTCGTCTGGGGGCGCAGTGCGCGAGACGATCGAGCAGGAGTTGACCCGCCGCAGCGAAGCGGCGCTGGCGATGGGCGGGTCGCAGAAGCTGCGCCGTCGGCGCGAAGCGGGGATCCTGAACGCACGCGAAAGGGTCGACCGGCTGATCGACGCCGGCAGCTTTCGCGAGATCGGCATGCTGGGGGTCTCCACCCGGCTGGAGGATCGCACGACCACCCCTGCTGACGGCAAGGTGACCGGTTATGCGCGCATCGACGGCCGCCCCGTCGCCGTCGTTTCGAACGACTTCACCGTCAAGGGCGCGTCGTCGAGCATGACGAACATGCGCAAGATCGGCCATGTGAAGCGCGTGGCGACCGATCGCGGCATGCCGATCGTCTTCCTGGGCGAATCTTCGGGCGCGCGGATGCCCGACAATATGGGCTCGCGCGGTATGGGTACGATGCTGGGCAACGATCCGTCACAGTACATCCGCGACCGCAAGACACCCTGGGCATCGGCAGTGCTGGGCCAGTGCTTCGGGTCTTCGGCCTGGTATGCCTGCCTGTCGGACTTCACGGTGATGCGCAAGGGTGCGGTGCTGGCGGTGGCCAGCCACGGGCTGGCATCGCTGGCCATCGGCCAGACAGTTGAACCCGAAGACCTGGGCGGATGGCGACTGCACGCCGATCATACCGGCCTGGTCGACCGCGTAGCCGACACCGACGAGGAGGCCCTCGCCGAGATCCGCCGCTTCCTGTCCTATCTGCCCTCGCATTGCAACGAGGCACCGCCCAGCGCCGATGCGCCCGACGAGGAGGGAGAAGAGATCCGTGCGGCAAGCGCGCGTCTTGCCGCTCTGGTGCCGCAGAACCGCCGCCAAGGCTATGACGTGCGCAAGGTGATCGAGGCGCTTGCCGATCCCGGCAGCTTCTTCGAGCTGAAGCCGCGCTTCGGCAAGGTTGCCAGCGTCGGCCTGGCCAGGATGGGCGGGCAAAGCGTCGGGTTCGTCGCCAACAACCCGATGTTCAAGGCCGGTGCGCTGGATGTCGACGCCTGCGAGAAGATCACGCGCTTCCTGGTGATGTGCGATTCGTTCAACATCCCCATCATCCTCCTGGTCGATACGCCCGGTTTCGTCATCGGGATCGAGGGCGAGAAGCGCAAGGCGCCAGGCAAGATCATGAATTTCATGTCGGCGCTCCAGCTTTGCTCAGTTCCGAAACTCTCGGTCATCATGCGCAAGAGCTATGGTCAGGCTTATCTGAACATGGGCGGCGGGCGGAATTCGGACGAGGTGGCCGCCTGGCCTACTGCCGAAGTCAGCTTCATGGACCCCGACTACGCAGTCGATGTGGTCAATTGGGGCCGCGAGGTGACCCCGGCCGAACGGCAGCGCGTGCGCGACCAGATGGCAGAGGATTCCACAGTCTTCGGTCTGGCCGAGATCAACGCCGTGCAGACCGTGATCCGCCCCGAGACGACGCGCGCCTATCTGCTCGAGATGCTGGAATTGCACCGGATGCGCCTGTCCCGCGGGATAGGGCAGCGCCGCATGGCGCATTGGCCGACCACGTTCTGAATCAGGCCCGATTCCAATCCGCCGGCCAGCCAGTCGGCAGCAAGCCGCAAGCAAGGGAAACGACATGACCCAATCCAACGTGACCTCCCCCGTGACCGGCTCGGTCTGGAAGATCGAATGCAGCGTCGGCAATCAGGTTTCCGAGGGCGACGTGCTGATGATCCTCGAATCGATGAAGATGGAGATTCCCGTCGAGGCAACGGCAAGCGGGACCATTGAGACCCTCTCGGTCGCCGAGGGCGTCTCGGTGGACGAGGACACGCTGTTGTGCGTGATCGCGTCATGAGCCTCGCGACCGCTCCGAGGCCCAGCGAGGCGCCGACCGCCGAGGTCCGGACGCCAGGGATCGCGGAACTCGAGTTCCGCCAGGCCGAGTCGCTGAAGATGGGCGGGGCCGAGGCCGTCGCACGCCAGCATGCCGCCGGGCGGCTCACGGTGCGCGAGCGCATCGACGTGCTGGCCGATCGGGACAGTTTCCGGGAGCTTGCGCAGCTGACCGGCACCGGCATCTACGATGCCGATGAGCAGCTCCAGGGCGTCGTCCCCGCACCCTATGTCGGGGGCACCGTCACCGTAGACGGACGCGACGTCGTGGTCGGGGGCGAGGATTTCACCGTACGGGGCGGCACCACCTTCAGCGCGCCCCGCCGCAAGGGCGGGCAGGGCGGGTTGACCGAGGATTTCGCTTTTCACTACCGGCTGCCGCTGGTCAACCTGATCGATGGAGCTGGCGGCACCGTCGCCTCGATCGAGAAGCGGCGCCATACGGTGTTTCCGGGCGTGCACGGGTTCGAGCGATCGGCTTCGCTTCTGGGCCGCTCGCCGGTCGTCTCGGCCGTGCTGGGAACGGCGGCGGGCGGGCCCGCCGGGCGCGCGATCCTGTCGCATTTCTCGGTCATGGTGCGTGGCACCAGTCAGATTTTCGCTGCCGGGCCGCCGGTGGTGAAGCGCTCGCTCGGGCAGGACATCGACAAGGACGAGTTGGGCGGCGCCAGTGTCGCCGTCGACAAGGCTGGCACGATCCACAACGCTGCGGACAGCGAACAAGAGGCGATGGCGCAGATCCGCCGTTTCCTCAGCTTCATGCCGGCCAATGTCTGGGAGATGCCGCCGGTCGCGGCCTGCGACGATCCGGTCGACCGCTGCGACGAGAGGCTGGCGCGCATCGTGCCCGAGCGGCGGACCCAGGCATTCGACATGCGCAAGCTGATCGACATGATCGCGGACCGTGGGTCGGGTTTCGAGATCCAGCCCACCCACGGCAAGGCGGTCATTACCACGCTGGCGCGGATGGGTGGCTTTCCGGTCGGCATCGTCGCCAACAACCCGATGTTCTACGGCGGCGCGGTCGACCACACGGCGGCGCGCAAGCAGGTCCGCTTCATGCAGCTGTGCGACACCTTCCACATTCCGCTGATCTTTCTGGTGGATGTTCCGGGCTTCATGGTCGGGCTGCGGGCCGAGGAGAATGCGACGCTGCTCGAAGGCATGCGCGTCGTGCACGCGGCGTCGCAACTGACCGTTCCGACGATGACTTTGGTGATCCGCAAATGCTACGGCATGGCCGGCATGGCGACCTGCAACAAGAACGGCGTCGACTACAAGCTTGCATGGCCCAGTGCGGAATGGGGGTCCTTGCCGATCGAGGGTGGCGTCGCTGCGGCCTTCCGGCGCGACATCCGCGCCGCCGAGGACCCGGTCGCGAAGGAGCGCGAGATCGAGGCGCGGCTTCGGCCCTTCGCCTCGCCCTTCCGCAGCGCCGAAGCCTTTGCGGTCGAGGATATCATCGACCCGCGGCAAACCCGGCCGGTCCTGTGCCGGCTGGTGGAACTGGCGCAGACGCCGCTGCGCCACAATCTCGGTCCGCGCGCCGGGTTCAACTACATGCCCTGACTGCGCGGCCGCCTCGGCCGCGGCAGGGCATCGGCATGCATGACGGGTAGGTGATAGGGGATTTGCAAGGACAGGGATCGACAGACCCGATCGATGTCTGAAGGTCGAAACGGGGGAGAATGCCTCGCAGACTGTTGCGATGAGTACCGAACGACTGAAATCCCACACCCGTCTCGGCGAGACCAAAGGCCGTGGGGAAGCGTGGCGTCGCGGAACGGCGGGAGGGCCAATGAACGGCGCCATTGTACACAACAAGGGAGAGAGACGCACATGAGGAATACGTTGCTTGCAGCGGCTATGGCGCTGATCTGCGGCATTGCCGCGGCGCTACCCGCGCGCGCCGAGACGGGTGAGGTCGTATTGGCGCGGCAGTTCGGGATCGGTTACCTGCCCCTCGCGGTCATGCACAACCAGCAACTGGTGGAGCGACACCTCGCCGAAGCCGGACTGGCGGACACGAAGGTCACCTGGTCGCGCTTCGCCACCGGCTCAGCGGCGAACGACGCCATGTTGTCGGGGCAGTTGCATTTCGCCGCCGGCGGCACCGGCCCGGCCTTCATCCTCTGGGACAGGACGCGGTCGAACTGGCGCGTTCACGGCGTGGCGGCTCTCAGCTCGATGCCGAACCTCCTGGTGTCGACAGACCCGCGCCTCCAGTCGCTGAGCGATTTCACCGATACCGACCGCATCGCGATGGCTGGGGCAGGGTCTTCGGTCCAGACGATCTATCTGCAGATGGCGGTTTCCGCCAAATGGGGGATTGAGAATTTTGAGAAGCTGAACAGCCTGATGGTGAACCTTCCCCATCCCGAAGGGCTGAACGCCATGCTCTCGGGTTCGGGCGGCATCAAGTCGACATTCACCACCCCGCCGTTCCAGCAGCAATCGTTGAAGAACGAAGGCGTGCACGTGGTCTTGAACTCCTACGACATCATGGGCGGTGAAAACACGTTCCTGATGCTCTGGGCCACCGATCGTTTCCGCACCGAGAATCCGAAGACCTTCGGGGCGGTGCTGGCGGCGCTGCGTGAGGCGACCGACTGGATCAACGCCAACCCTCGCAAGGCTGCCGAACTCTATGTGGCGGACGCGGCCGGAGCGGAGGATGTGGACCAGGTCGAGGCGATCATCACCGATCCGCAGACCACCTTCACCCTCGCACCCCGTCGGGTGCTGCCTTATGCGCAGTTCATGAACGACATCGGCAGGCTGAAGAACCGCCCGGAAGCCTGGACCGACCTGTTCTTCCCCGAGCTTCACGACCTCGACGGCAGCTGATCGCACTCCTTCCGAGCGACAAACAACGCCGGTCTGCGGCGCAGAGAGGATGCTATGGATCTACACAACACAGCTGCGCCGCTGCTGAGGGTCGACGGCACGACCCTCCAGTACAAGGCCGGGGGACTTCTCGTCACCGCGACCTATCGGGTGAGTTTCGAGGTGCACTCGGGCGACCGTTTCGTGCTCCTCGGACCCTCGGGCTGCGGGAAGTCTACGCTACTGAAGGCCGTCGCGGGGTATCTCACGCCGAGCGAAGGCGCCATCTCGCTCCAGGGCCGCGCGGTGCGCGGGCCTGGGCCGGACCGGATGATGGTGTTCCAGGAATTCGACCAGCTCCTGCCCTGGAAGACGGTTCTGGAAAATGTCGCCTTTCCGCTGCAGGTCAGCCGGAAGATGTCGCGCGCCGAGGCCCGCGAGAAGGCGCTCGAACACATCGCCAAGGTCAATCTGAGCAAGTTCGCCAACAGCTATCCGCACATGCTGTCGGGTGGCATGAAGCAGCGCGTCGCCATCGCTCGGGGCATGGCGATGGAGCCGGCGATCCTGCTCATGGACGAGCCCTTCGCCGCGCTCGACGCCCTGACCCGACGGAAGATGCAGGATGAGCTGCTCCAGCTTTGGGACGACACCAAGTTCACCGTCCTTTTCGTGACCCATTCGATCCCCGAGGCGATCCGCATCGGCAGCCGGATCCTTCTGCTCAGCGCCCATCCCGGGCAGGTGCGGGCCGAGCTCAACAGCATTCCGCGCGATTCCGAGGACGCCGTCGCGCATCGCGAACTGGAACACAAGATCAGCTCGATGCTGTTCACCGACCAAGTCGAGGTGACCCATGACTGACACCGTCTCCGTCCTTCTGCGTCCAGAGGCTTCTGCCGACCCGGATCCACGCCCGGAACGCTATTTCGAACCCAACGCCTCGGATGCGACGCAGGTCGTGAAACGGCCGCTTTCGGCATGGGAGTTGATCTTCGACAACGGCGCGGTGCGCAAGGGCCTGATCCTTGTGGCGCTGGCGCTCATCTGGGAAGTCTACGCGCGCCAACTGAACAACGACCTGTTGTTCCCGACCTTCACGGCCACCTTGCAGGCGCTCTACGAAGGGGTCGTGTCCGGGGGGCTTCTCGTCAAGGCCTGGGCGTCGATACGGGTGCTGTTGCTTGGCTTCGGGATCGGCATCGGATTGGCGATGCTGTTGACCGTCCTCGCGATCACCACGCGGATCGGCAACGATTTCCTCGAGACGCTGACCGCGATGTTCAACCCGCTTCCGGCGATCGCGTTGCTGCCCCTCGCACTGATCTGGTTCGGCCTGGGAGAGGGAAGCCTTCTGTTCGTGCTTGCGCATTCCGTTCTCTGGGCGGTGGCTCTGAACACCCATTCCGGGTTCCAGGCAGTGTCCCCGACGCTCAGGATGGTGGGCCGCAACTACGGGCTGCGCGGGCTTTCCTATGTCTCGCGGATCCTCATTCCGGCGGCCTTGGGCAGCATCCTTTCGGGATTGAAGATCGGCTGGGCGTTCGCCTGGCGCACCCTGATCGCGGCAGAATTGGTGTTCGGCGTCTCCTCGGGTGGAGGTGGCCTGGGCTGGTTCATCTATGAGAACAAGAACTACCTCAACATTGCGAACGTCTTTGCCGGGCTGCTCCTGGTGATCCTGATCGGGCTTTTTGCCGAGAACGTGATCTTCCGGACGCTGGAAAGGCTCACCATCCGCCGCTGGGGCATGCACTCCTGAACGGCCGTCGCGGCGGCGCGCGCGCAGGCGGCAGGCCGCCGATCCGGGTGTCCAGAGACGATGTTGACAATTATGGCGTCTGTTTGGAAGTGCGGATACATTCGATGCAATGCCATGAGGTAGCGGCGATGGATAGTTCCACGACACGGACGAAGATGACTGTCGAAGAGATCGTCGATGCCCTGCGCGACAAGATCGTCGTTCAGGAACTTGCTCCCGGCGTCAAACTGCGCGAGATCGCCGTCGCCAGCGAATTCGGCATCTCGCGCCCCCGGGTGCGCGAGGCTTTCAGCATCCTGGAAGAGCGGGGGCTCATCGAGCGCACCCACAACCAGGGCGCCGTCGTCGCGCGGCAGACGGCCGGGCAGATCGAGGCGCTGTTCGACGTGCGGGAGGTGCTGGAAGCGCTCGCCGTGCGCCTCGCGACCCAGAACGCCCCAAAGGGTACATGGGACGTTTTTCGCGAACGCTTCGGCCCGCGCGCGATCAAGGCAATCGAGACGAACGACATGGACTACTACGTCGAAGCAGTGAATGAATTCCGGCGCAAGACGTTTCAGGAAGCCAACAACGAGATCCTGAGCCAGAGCCTCGACAGACTCTATGATCGCACGCGCGTGCTGATCCAGCGCCTGGTGCTCATGCCCGGCCGTGCGGCAGCCGCGCTCGAGGAGCACCGGCAGGTCATCGAGGCGATGATCGAAGGGGATGCGGTGCGCGCCGAGCAGCTCAAACGGGCCAATATCGTCAGCGCCCGCCGCTGGTTCCAGGATTTCAAGAAGTTCCTCCTCTGAAGCTCCAACCGAAGTAACGCGCCGCCACCGGCTCTGGGCCCGATGAGGCGGTATTTTCGCCGGTGAGAATGCTGACAATATTGTCGGCAGATCACCACTCTGTCTGAATCCGGCACTGCTAAGGGTCGAAACCATGCCGCGGCAGCGAGCTCGAGAGCGGAGAACGGATCTTGCCCCAAGCGTCCAAACGGGCGGAGCAACTCGCACGCGTCCGCACCGTTCTGGGCGGGTCTGATCGAGCATGGGAAACCTGCTCTTCCTGATCTGGCCCCTGGTCCTGCTACATCTCGTTACCGGAATGGCGGAGCTCGCTTTGGTCATAGGCGGGGCTTTCGCCATCTACATTGTCTTCGGGGTAATGACTGCTCCCCGGGCGGACCGCGTGTTCACCCTTGCAGTCATGGCCCTGGCGGTCGCTGTCGCCGCGCATGACCGTCGGCTGGGCGACCTGATGGCGACGTTCGCCTCGACATCCGTTTTCGCCGCCTTCATTCCGTCAACCCAACTGCTGCGCACGGCCGCCGAATCCAGCCCCCAGGTTCTGCGCTTCCGAAAATTGCTTGGCGCTCAGCCGCGCGCGGCCCGGCCGACCTGGTTTGCAATCGGCACGGCCTTTCTCGCGCCGGCCACGACCGTTGGCGCCATTGCCCTGCTGTCGCCCCTGTTCGACGAAACGGCGGACCCACGGCAGAGGCGCGACGAGGTGATCGCCGCCGTCACCGGCGTAGCGCTGGCGCTTGTCTGGTCACCGTTCTTCGTGGCGATGGCGGTTGTCACGTCGTTCTTTCCCGGTGTTCCCTTGTGGGCTGCGATGGGAACCGGGTTCGCCTTGTCCCTCCTGGGACTGGTCCTGTTCCTGCTGGCGCGCGGCGGACCATCCGCTTTCGGCCAGGCGTGGCAGGCGCTGCGCGCGTTGGGCGGTTTCGTTCCCCTGGTCCTGGCCTCGGGGGCGCTGGTCGTCCTGTTCCGCGTCTGGGGCGGTTTCTCCACGCTGCAGTCCGCCTGTCTGGCCATTCCGCTGCTGTGCCTGCTCCTGGTGGCGGCCGGCGAAGGCGGTCTTCCCGCCGTTCCCGGGCGCTCGATGGCGGTTGTGCGCGAAACGATCCTGCGGACACAGCGGCTCGGGGGCGATGTCGCGGTCGTGGCGCTGGCGTTCCTTTTGGGACTTGTCCTGCGCGACAGTCCCTCCATGGCCGAAGTGGTCGGCCTACTCGGGCTGGGCGGTTTGCCTGGCCCGTTGATACTGCTTCTCGTTCCGTCTGCGATGCTGCTCCTGGGGATCTTCACCATCCACCCCATCGTTGCGGGGTCGCTGATGCTGGCGCTGACAGTGGGTCACCATCCCGGCGTCGGCGATCTCGCGCTGCTGGGCTCCGCCCTCGCGGGCTGGGGGGCCGCGTCGATGCTCTCGTCGACGAGCCTTCTCGTTGTCGTGACCAGCGCCGTCAGCGCCGTGCCACGCCGCGAGCTTGTTCGCGGTCGCAACGCCTTTTTCGCACCGGCCTTCATCCTGATCGCCGGCCTTTTCCTAGCTCTCTTCGACCGCATCGCATCGTGATCGACGCGGCAGGCCAGACCAGAAAGGACGTAGCATGACCGAGATCACCAAGCTGCTTGTCGCCAACCGCGGCGAGATCGCCCGCCGTATCATGGCGACCTGCCGCCGCCTCGGCATCGCCACGGTGGCCGTTCATTCGGAGGCCGATGTGGGCGCGGCGCATGTCGAGGCGGCGGACGAAGCGGTCGCCATCGGCCCGGCCATGGCCCGCGATAGCTATCTGCGGGCGGACAGGATCATCGAAGCGGCGCTGACGACAGGCGCGCAGGCCATCCACCCGGGCTACGGCTTCCTGGCCGAATCGCCCGAATTCGCCCGTGCAGTATCTGATGCCGGGCTTATCTGGATCGGGCCCGACGCTGGGACCATAGCAAGTATGGGCGACAAGGATCGGGCGCGCAGCATCGCGCGCGAGGCGGGGGTTCCCGTTCTCCCCGGAAGCCCGCGGTTCGCAGTCGGGGCAACAGACGCGTGCGCCGCCGCGGCTGAAGAGGTGGGTTACCCACTGCTCGTCAAGGCTGCCTGCGGCGGGGGCGGAATCGGCATGCGCCTTGTCGACCGACCCGAAACTCTTGCCGGGGTTGTGGCCTCGACCCAGTCGATGGCCGAGCGGTCCTTCGGCGACGGCACCGTGTATCTTGAACGCTTCGTGGCGCGCGCTCGCCACGTCGAGGTGCAGGTATTCGGCTTCGGCGACGGCAGCGCGGTGCATTTGTTCGACCGCGACTGCTCGGTCCAGCGACGGTATCAAAAGGTGATCGAGGAAGCTCCAGCCCCCGATCTTGCGCCCGAAATTCGCGCGGCGATGCAGACGGCGGCTGTAGGCCTGGCTGCGTCGGTCCGATACGCCGGGGCGGGGACGGTCGAATTCATCTACGACGTCGAACGCAGGGCGTTCTACTTCCTGGAAATGAACACGCGGATCCAGGTCGAGCACCCGGCAACCGAGATGGTGACCGGAGTCGATCTGGTCGAATGGCAGATCCGGCAGGCCGAAGGCGCCCTGGCGGCGCAACCCCAACTGCCCCGGCCCACCCAGCACGCACTGGAAGTCCGTATCTATGCCGAGCGGCCCGAGAAGAACTTCCTGCCTTCGCCGGGCCGTATTGCCGAGTTGCGCTGGCCCGCCACCGACGAAACGCTGCGCATCGATCACGCGATACGCGTCGGCGACAGCATCACGCCCTATTACGATCCGATGATCGCCAAGCTGATCGCGCGCGGCCCCGACAGGGCGGCCGCGATCGCCCGCATGCTCCGGGCGCTCGGGGAGATCCGCATCGAGGGCGTGTCCACCAATATCGCCTTCCTGGCGGACCTGCTGGGCTCCGCGCCGTTCCGGGACGGCGATTTGAGCACCGATCTGATCGCGCGCCTCCGCGGGGTCGCGAACGCCGCCTGAGGTCAACCTGGGAGAGCGGCAGGAGGTCGGGGGCCGGGTGCGAATGGACGTGCGGAACGCTCGCTAAAGTTGGGTCGCTGCATTGTCGCCAGGATGGAGGAACCAGTGGGATGGGGCTGGCTGCCTCCGTCCCCGCGTTCGTCTTCGCCGGCGACGCATTGGGCGGACCATTCGAAGAGCTACGCCTGTTCGCGGCGGCGCCTCCACGCCCGAACGTCGCATGTTGCGTGCACGTTCCGGATTGAGGCGACTTGAAACTTGCAGAGTCGCCCCGTAGACGAGCGCACGAAAAGGCATCCCAGGTGCTCGAATGCGCGCGCACACGGGAGGGCTGTCGGCGAACGGCGAGTTTCGATGCAAATCTTCCCAGAAATCCTGTTCGAGCGGACTTGCGCCGTCCATGGTGTTGGCGGTTCCGACATGCGGTAAGCCTTCCGTCCAGGCCAAAGCGCCTGTCCTCACGCGGTAGCACCACCGGATTACTTCACGGTCGTTTCCTGGATGTCCGCTTGCGCCTTTCTTCGGCGCTCGGGCAGGTGCGCCCCGCGCGGAAACCGTCGCGGCCGCTGTAGGCGACAGCTACAGCTCTTCGAGTGCATCAAGTCCCAGGAAATTTGCAGTTGCAGTGTAATATTTTCGCGTTTCGGTCTCCGCGTCCGCACAAGGCCGGCCGCGTCGGCAGAAGGTGGGGAAGGCAGCATCCTCCTCCTCCTCCTCCTCCTCCTCCTCCTCCTCTTTCCGGATGGATACAGCATCCAGCCGGCGCCTCCGCGCTCGGGGGCGGCCGGTGATGGACCACGCCTTGGCGACTGACGGCTTCGGCCAGCCGGGAGAGCCGCGAGAGACTACCCGTGGCGATGTGCTGGCCTTCCTTCCCGACTTCAGCCCCCAGCGGGCGACGACATTTCGTGGCGGCGTCATCCATTCCAACCGGCCGCCGAGCAACGAGTCCTTCGTCGCCGAAGACCACTACGTCACTGTCTTCCTCTCGAGCGTAACCCGCGGCGCGGCCGCTCTGAATGGCGAAAGGATGCGCCCGTTCGAGGCCACCGCCGGTACGATCGGCATCGTGCCGGCCGGTGTGGAGGGCGCAGCCTCATGGGAGACGTGGCGGGAAAGCCTGACGGTCGTCATCACCCGGGAAAGCCTTGAGGAGCTCGCGGCGCAGGAGCGCAGTCGCTCGACGGAACTGTGGGCGCCGCAGTCAAGGATCGTCGATCCCTGGGCGCTGCATATGGCCAAGCTGCTCAAGGCCGAGCTTCTCACCGGGACGTTCAATGCATTCTACGTCGATTCGCTGATCACGCTGTTCGGCGTCCACCTGCTCAGGAATTTCACGGAAACGGTCGGCCAAAAGTACGGAGGCAGCGGCGGGCTTTCGCCGCTGAACAAACGCCGCGCGCGCGAGTACCTTTCGGCGAACTTCGCTGCCAGGGTCACCGTCGCGGAACTGGCTGCGGAATGCCAGCTCTCGCCAAGCCACTTCATCCAGGCCTTCGCCAGGACCTTCGGTGTGCGCCCGCACGAATACCTGACCGAGCTGCGCCTCGACCATGCTGCGCATCTGCTCGCGCAAAGTGACGCGACGATAGCAGAGATCGCGTACCAAAGCGGGTTCTCCAGCCAGAGCCATCTCACCTCGACGATGCGAAGGCATCGTGGACTGACGCCGGCGCGCTTGCGGCATACTGCGCGGGAGTAGGGCGACCAGTTGCGGTTTGCCTCACTATTCTGAAACGCGCCGACACAAGCTGAAAGATCATCCGACAGAAACGTGCTGTCCGTCGCTGCAGAAATCCAATGCGGAGTCGTTACGGCGGATCGGCGGCCAGGTCCTGAAAACAGGCGCCTGCCCCTCGTGATCGCGCCTGCGAGGGGCAGTCATGCAGATCTTGAAACCGGGGCGGATGTCCGGGCAATTTCTTCGCGCGCTCGATCGGTGCTCGAATCTCGTGCGCGCCGCATCGGCGAGATCGGCTGCCTTCGGACTGATCGCCGCCACCTCGATAGCCTCGCTGTCTCTGCCGGGAGCGGCGGTCGCGCAGCAGTTGCAGCGCACATTCATCAATCTGGGTTTCGAGCAGCCGAACATGGGGGTGGCTGGCTGCCGGTTGTATATCGCGGAAGCTCAGGTCCCGGGGTGGACGACCAACCACCCATCCGACGCCACCGAGAACGTCGGATGCACCGGCTTCTCGCTGAATCCCAACAGAGGGGCCTTGATCGAGACCTGGAAGACGCCCCGGCAGGGCGTCAACGCGCGCGAAGGCACCCAACTGGCCGAGCTGAACGCCAAGCAGCTCTCGCGAATTTCGCAGAACGTCTGCCTCGTGCAGGGAGAAACGGTCGGCTGGCGATTCAGCCATCGTGGGCGCGGAAGCGCCACGACCCACGACGTGATGAATTTTCTCGTCGGCAGCCAGGTCATCAAGCGGGTGCAGACCACTAACACGGGCGCGGGCGGCCTCGTTGGGTCGGTTGCCGGCCAAGGTACGGCGACATCAGCGGCCGGCCCGGATGGCTGGCGCGACTACAGCGGCGCCTTCGCCTATACGGGCGCCACCGGGACGACGAACCTCGGTTTCGAGGCCGTCAGCAGCGCCGGCGGAGCCACGGAAGGCAACTTCCTCGACTCGATCCAGGTGGAACTGCGTTCCTTCGTCGATTTCACCGACGCGCAGTTCAAGACGCAGGAAGGCGAAACCGTCGATCTGCCTGCAGTGCGCATCCTTGGGACGGTCCCTGCCGGCGGCATGAACGTTCTGGTCGATGTGACCGGGGGAACTGCGACGCTGGGCACGGACTACCAGACGGTACCGGCCAACAGCACCTCGCTGGTCGTCCACATTCCTGCCGGAAACTATGACGGGGATGAATTTCCGATAACCGTTTCGGCCCTGGCTGACGCGATCGTTGAAGGCGACGAGACGGTCACCTTTCAGATCCGGCCGAGCCCGGATGACTATTTCGTGCTGTCCACGGAATCCTGCGGTGCGCCGGCGCACGCCCAGGCTGTGTGGACGATCACGGATGCGATACCCGGCCTGACCATCCTCAAGACCGGCACGCTCAACGATCTCGACGGCGACGGGCTGCTCGATCTCGGCGAGACCATCTCCTACTCGTTCCTGGTCACCAACACCGGCACGGTGACGCTGACCGGTGTCACCGTCACCGATCCGCTGGTGACGATCGTCGAGGCCCCGCAGACGCTGGCGCCGGGCGCAAGCTTCACCTTCACGGCGAACTACACGCCGGTGCAGGCCGACATCGACGCCGGCTCGGTCACCAACACGGCGACCGCCACCGGCACGCCGCCGCCCGGGCTGACGCCGCCGGTGAGCCCGCCGTCGACGGCGGTGGTGCCGCCGCAGCAGACGCCGGCGCTGACCATCCTCAAGACCGGCACGCTCAACGACCTCGACGGCGACGGGCTGCTCGATCTGGGCGAGACCATCTCCTATGCGTTCCTGGTCACCAACACCGGCACGGTGACGCTGACCGGTGTCACCGTCACCGACCCGCTGGTGACCATCGTTGAGGCCCCGCAGACGCTGGCGCCGGGCGCGAGCTTCACCTTCACGGCGAACTACACGCCGCTGCAGGCCGACATCGACGCCGGCTCCGTCACCAACACGGCGACCGCCACCGGCACGCCGCCGCCCGGGCTGACGCCGCCGACAAGCCCGCCGTCGACGGCGGTGGTGCCGCCGCAGCAGACGCCGGCGCTGACCATCCTCAAGACCGGCACGCTGAACGACCTCGACGGCGACGGGCTGCTCGATCTGGGCGAGACCATCGCCTATGCGTTCCTGGTCACCAACACCGGCACGGTGACGCTGACCGGTGTCACCGTCACCGACCCGCTGGTGACCATCGTTGAGGCCCCGCAGACGCTGGCGCCGGGCGCAAGCTTCACCTTCACGGCGAGCTACACGCCTCTGCAGGCCGACATCGACGCCGGCCAGGTCACCAACACGGCGACCGCCACCGGCACGCCGCCGCCCGGCCTGACGCCGCCGGTCAGCCCGCCGTCGACGGTGGTGGTGCCGCCGCAGCAGACGCCCGGCCTGACCCTCGTCAAGACCGGCACGCTCAACGACCTCGACGGCGACAACCTGCTCGATCTGGGCGAGACCATCGCCTACGAATTCCTGGTCACCAACACCGGCAACGTGACGCTGACCGGCGTCACCGTCGCCGATCCGCTGGTGACCATCGTTGAGGCCCCGCAGACGCTGGCGCCGGGCGCAAGCTTCACCTTCACGGCGAGCTACACGCCTCTCCAGGCCGACATCGACGCCGGCTCGGTCACCAACACGGCGACCGCCAGCGGCACGCCGCCGCCCGGCCTGACGCCGCCGGTCAGCCCGCCGTCGACGGCGGTGGTGCCGCCGCAGCAGACGCCCGGCCTGACCCTCGTCAAGACCGGCACGCTCAACGACCTCGACGGCGACAACCTGCTCGATCTCGGCGAGACCATCGCCTATGCGTTCCTGGTCACCAACACCGGCACGGTGACGCTGACCGGCGTCACCGTCACCGATCCGCTGGTGACCATCGTTGAGGCCCCGCAGACGCTGGCGCCGGGCGCAAGCTTCACCTTCACGGCGAGCTACACGCCTCTCCAGGCCGACATCGACGCCGGCTCGGTCACCAACACGGCGACCGCCACCGGCACCCCGCCGCCCGGCCTGACGCCGCCGGTCAGCCCGCCGTCGACGGTGGTGGTGCCGCCGCAGCAGACGCCCGGCCTGACCCTCGTCAAGACCGGCACGCTCAACGACCTCGACGGCGACAACCTGCTCGATCTCGGCGAGACCATCGCCTATGCGTTCCTGGTCACCAACACCGGCACGGTGACGCTGACCGGCGTCACCGTCACCGACCCGCTGGTGACCATCGTTGAGGCCCCGCAGACGCTGGCGCCGGGCGCAAGCTTCACCTTCACGGCGAGCTACACGCCTCTGCAGGCCGACATCGACGCCGGCCAGGTCACCAACACGGCGACCGCCACCGGCACGCCGCCGCCCGGCCTGACGCCGCCGGTCAGCCCGCCGTCGACGGTGGTGGTGCCGCCGCAGCAGACGCCCGGCCTGACCCTCGTCAAGACCGGCACGCTCAACGACCTCGACGGCGACAACCTGCTCGATCTCGGCGAGACCATCGCCTATGCGTTCCTGGTCACCAACACCGGCACCGTGACGCTGACCGGCGTCACCGTCACCGACCCGCTGGTGACCATCGTTGAGGCCCCGCAGACGCTGGCGCCGGGCGCAAGCTTCACCTTCACGGCGAGCTACACGCCTCTGCAGGCCGACATCGACGCCGGCCAGGTCACCAATACGGCGACCGCCACCGGCACGCCGCCGCCCGGGCTGACGCCGCCGGTCAGCCCGCCGTCGACGGCGGTGGTGCCGCCGCAGCAGACGCCGGCGCTGACCATCCTCAAGACCGGCACACTCAACGACCTCGACGGCGACAACCTGCTCGATCTGGGCGAGACCATCGCCTATGAATTCCTGGTCACCAACACCGGCACCGTGACGCTGACCGGCGTCACCGTCTCCGATCCGCTGGTGACCATCAACGAAGCGCCGCAGACGCTGGCGCCGGGGGCGAGCTTCACCTTCACGGCGAGCTACACGCCGCTGCAGGCCGACATCGACGCCGGCTCGGTCACCAACACGGCGACCGCCAGCGGCACCCCGCCGCCCGGCCTGACGCCGCCGGTCAGCCCGCCGTCGACGGTGGTGGTGCCGCCGCAGCAGACGCCCGGCCTGACCCTCGTCAAGACCGGCACGCTCAACGACCTCGACGGCGACAACCTGCTCGATCTGGGCGAGACCATCGCCTACGCGTTCCTGGTCACCAACACCGGCACGGTGACGCTGACCGGCGTCACCGTCACCGATCCGCTGGTGACCATCGTTGAGGCCCCGCAGACGCTGGCGCCGGGCGCGAGCTTCACCTTCACGGCGAGCTACACGCCTCTGCAGGCCGACATCGACGCCGGCTCGGTCACCAACACGGCGACCGCCAGCGGCACGCCGCCGCCCGGCCTGACACCGCCGGTGAGCCCGCCGTCGACGGTGACGACCCCGACCGATCCGGTTCCGGCGGTTTCGGTGACGAAGCGGCTGACGGGCGAGAGCATCGCCGCCGACGGCGTTGCGCAGCCCGGCGAGGTGCTGGCCTACACGATCACGCTGACCAACTCCGGTGGCGGCGCGTTCAACGGCTTCGACTTCACCGAACAGGTGCCCCAGGGCGCGACGCTGACGGCAGTCAGCGGGGCGTCGGGCTTCCATGGCCCCGTCGCGGGGCCGGCGCAGCTCGGGCTGACGGTCGCCAGCGTGCCTGTACGCGGTTCTGTCACCGTGGCGGTGGAGTTCATCGTGGACGATCCGCTGCCGGCGAGTGTGACGGCCATCACCAATATCGTCTCCGGCGGCGATATCGGTCCCGATTGCAATGATTGCGCGGTCTCGGTCCCGGTGCAGGCGCCGTCCGACCTGACGGTCACCAAGCAGGCAGGCCTTCGCTATGTCCGCATCGGCGAGAAGACGCCCTATACGATCACGGTCACCAACAATGCGGCCAAGGCTTCGTACGGCATCACCGTCACGGACCTGATGCCGGCCGGCTTCCGCTTCGTCGAGGGATCGGCGTCGGTGGACGGCGCATCGGTGTCCCCGGCCGTCAATGGCCGCCGCGTGTCCTTCCGCGACCTTTCGGTCGCCGGTGGCGGCGAACTGGTGATCCGGCTGCAACTGGTGGCGCTGAGTTCGGCGGGTCCGGGCAAGCACGTCAACACGGCCGTGGTGACCGACGGCGGCGGCAATCCGCTGACGCCGGACGGCACGGCGACCGTCGAGATCGTCGCTGATCCGGTGTTCGACTGCGGCGAGATCATCGGCAAGGTCTTCGACGACAAGAACCGCAACGGCTACCAGGACGATGGCGAACCGGGCCTGCCCGGGGTGAGGGTCGCCACCGTCAAGGGCGTTCTGGTGACGACGGACAAGCACGGCCGCTTCCACGTGGCCTGCGCCGACCTGCCCGACCAGCGCATCGGCTCGAACTTCATCATGAAGCTCGACACGCGCACGCTGCCGACAGGCTACCGCCTGACGACGGAGAACCCGCGCGTGGTCCGCCTGACGGCCGGCAAGATGACCAAGCTCAACTTCGGCGCGTCGATCGGCCGGGTGGTCCGCCTGGACCTCAAGGATGACGCTTTCGAGCCCGGCGACGTGACCCTGAAGACGCGCTGGAACGAGGGCATCGACCAACTGATCGACGTGCTCCGCAAGGAGCAGTCGGTCCTTCGGCTGAGCTACGTCGATGCGGGGGCCGACCCGGCGCTTGCCCACGAGCGGCTGCAGCAGGTGGGCGATCTCATCCGCAAGAAGTGGGGCGAAAGGAGAGGTCAGTACCGGCTCGAGATCGAGACGCGTGTGGAGGTGAGCCAATGACCAGTCCAGCGCACCCTCTCGACAACTGCGGATCGGCCATGAAGACCTCTCGACACCACACCCTGCTGTTCGGCAGCGCACTTGCCCTGCTGATGCTGAGCGCAGGCGGCGTGCTGGCCCAGGTCTCGCCTGAGGCGGGTGTCTGCACGGCCGACGACTGCCAGCCGCAAGTCCGCGGCAAGGCGCGCGACAACAGCGCCTCTGGCGTCATTGCGACGGGCGAGAACACCGAGCGCGAGACGCCGGCGGGCGAGGCGAGCATTCCGTTCTCCATCAGCGTCGATGGTGAGACGGTGGAGGAAAGCAGGCGGACCGGCGAGGCCTCGAGCAAGCCTGTGGACCGCCAGCGCAAGACGGACGTGGACCTGAGCGCCGTCGATATCCAGGTGAAGTTCGACGGCCTCGGGGCGAAGCAGCTGCTCAATGTCTCGACCACACCGGTCCGGCGCACCTACAAGGCCGGGGATTCCATCGAGTTCCTGGCGACGTCCAACTATCCGGCCTTCATCGACAGGTCGGAGATCCGCATTCGGCAGACTGATGCGGGAAAGGGCGTACCTCCGGTCGCAGTCGTGCCGGTGTCGATCAACGGCCAGGCATCCTGGACGATGCCGGATGCTGTCGAGGGTGAGCCGGAATTCAGCTACGTGCTGCGCGTCTACGACGCCGAGGGGCGCTACGACGAGACCGAGCCGCTGACCATCGCGCGCACGCAGCGCGATCTCTCCGGCAAGCCGGAGCGAGACGCCGTTGCGCCCGGCATGGGCGAGGATCGCACCGCGCTGCGCAACATCCCCGTCAATGGCGGGGCTGTTACCGTCTATGGGCGCAACGTGCCCGAGGGACACCGGGTCAGCGCCCTCGGCGATGACATTCCGGTCGACCCCGATCGGGCATTCGTCGTGCAGCGCATCCTGCCGCCGGGCGACCAAGAGGTCGACGTCGCGGTTCAAGGCATTTCAAAGGCGAGCGCGCTCGACTTTCGCCGCCAGGTCAACATCCCGCACAACGACTGGTTCTATGTCGCGCTGGCCGACCTGACCGTCGGCAAGCGGATGGGCGACGACCACATCGAGAGCGTCCGGCCGGGCGAGTATGACGACATCTACACGAACGGCCGGCTGGCTTTCTACGTGAAGGGCAAGATCAAGGGAAAATACCTGCTCACGGCCGCCGCCGACACCGGCGAGGACGACATCGAGAACCTGTTCCGCGGCTTCGACAGCAAGGACCCGCGGCAGCTGCTGCGCCGCCTCGATCCGGACGACTACTATCCGGTCTATGGCGACGACTCGACGATGATCGAGGACGCGCCGACCAGCGGCAAGTTCTTCGTGCGGCTCGAGCGCGGCGACAGCCACGTCATGTGGGGCAACTACAACGCCCGCATCACCGGCACGGAGTTCATGCGCTCCGACCGCGCGCTCTACGGCGCCAGCGCCGTCTACCGTTCGGAGGAGACCACCTCCTTCGGCGAGCGCAGGAGCGAGGTCACGCTCTATGCCGCCCAGCCCGACACCCTGCCGCAGCGCGACGAGTTCCTCGGCACCGGCGGTTCGGCCTACTTCCTGAAGCGGCAGGACATCACCATCGGGTCCGAGACGATCACGATCGAAACGCGGGACAGCGTCACCGGCCGCGTGATCGAGCGCCGCGTGCTCGTCTACGGCGAGGACTACAGCTTCGACTACATGCAGGGCGTGATGATCCTCAAGCGCCCGCTGTCGTCTTCGACCGGGACCAGCGGGCCCGTGCGCAATGGCGCGCTTGGCGGGAACAGCGTCTATGTGGTGGCGCAGTACGAGTACACGCCGGTTTCCACCGATGTCGACGGCTATGTCTATGGCGGCCGCGGCCAGGCATGGCTGAACGACAAGGTGCGCGTCGGCGTCACCGGCATGAACGAGAACACCGGCGAGGCGGACCAGCAGGTCTACGGGGCCGACCTGCAGCTGCGCCATTCGGAGCGCACGTTCCTCGAGGCTGAGGTTTCGCATTCGAAGGGCCCCGGCTTCGGTTCGTCGACGTCCGTCGACGGCGGCCTGACGCTGGAAGACATCCCCACCTCCGGCGATCGCAACCGCGCCGCCACCGCATGGCGGGTGCGCGGCCAGGTCGATCTGGAAGACATTGCGAAGGGCGGGCCCAAGGGCACGGTCGGCGGCTACTACGAGGAGAAGGAGGCTGGCTTCTCGACGCTGTCGGAGCAAGTCTCGGTCGACCAGCGCATCTGGGGAACGCATGCCGACGTCGAGCTGAACGATCGCACCGGACTCTCCCTCGTTTATGACGACTTTGCGGACGCCCAGGGCCAGACCGAGCGCGAAGGCACGGCGAGCGTCAGCTACCAGTTCGACAAATACTGGAAAGCGTCGTTCGGCGTCAGCTACACCGAGATCATGTCGCCATTGGCGATCGCGTCCGGCAAGAGCGGTTATGACGGGGCGCGCGTCGATGCCGGCGTCCGGCTGGAATACCAGCCCGACGACGACCGCAAGGTCTATGTCTTTGCGCAGGGCACGCTTGTCACCAGACGCGACATCCGGCGCAACGACCGCGTCGGCGTGGGCGGCGAAACGAAGCTCACTGACAAGATCGGCGTCACCGGCGAGATTTCCTACGGCAATACGGGTCTTGGCGGGCTCGCCGCGGTCACCTACGAACCGACGGCGGACAACCAGTACTACGTCGGCTACCGGCTCGATCCGGACCGCGCCAACAGCCTCGATCGGAACTACGACCTGGTTGGAACCGACCGCGGCGCCATCGTCGGCGGCGTCAAGCGCAAGCTTGGCGAGACGGCTTCAGCCTATGTCGAGAACAGCTACGACATGTTCGGCCGCCGTACGTCGCTGACCCAGACCTACGGCGTCGTCTATACGCCCGACGCCGTGTGGACCGTCGACATGGGCCTGGAAGCCGGCCGCGTGCGGGACACCACGGTCGATTCCGCCACCGGACTCGAGCGTCCCGACTTCGACCGCACCGCGGCATCGCTCGCCGTGGGCTACAACGACGAGGAAAAGGGCGTCACCGCGCGGGTTCGCGGCGAGGCGCGCTTCGACGAGTCCGACGACGACAGCCAGGATGCCCAGTCCTACCTGATCGCCGCTGGCCTCGCCTGGAAGACCAGCGAGGACTGGCGCCTGATCGCCAATGTCGACGCGGTGCTGTCGGAAGCCGCTTCCGGGGCCTTCCATGACGGCGACTATGTCGAGGCCTCTCTCGGCTATGCCTATCGCCCGGTTGACAACGACCGGCTCAATGCGCTGTTCAAGTACACCTGGCTCTACGACCTGCCCGGTCCGGATCAGGTCGACGTCAACGGCAGCACCTACGGACCCAAGCAGCGCAGCCACATCCTCTCGGCCGACCTCGTGTACGACCTGGTTCCCTGGCTGTCGGTCGGCGGAAAATACGGCTTCCGCTACGGCGAGGTGCAGCAGCGGCTGACCGACTCCGAGACGTTCTCGGGCTGGGAAACGTCCTCGGCCCATCTCGGCGTGATCAGGGCCGACTTCCACGTCGTCAAGCAGTGGGATCTGCTGATCGAGGGACGTGTGCTTCACATGCCGGAGGTCAAGACCACCGACTGGGGCGCGCTCGCCGCCGTCTACCGGCATGTCGGCGAGAACTTCAAGGTCGGCGTCGGCTACAATTTTGGCGTCTTCTCCGACGACTTGCGGGATCTGACCCTCGACGATCGCGGCGTGTTCCTCAACGTCGTCGGGAAGTTCTGACGTCAGGCAATGCGGTTGATGTCTCCTTGGCGGGGCATCGTACCGCGCCATCGCCGAGGGGCCGTCACGACAGGGAGATGGGCATGTCCCGGCTCGACGTCGCCGGGCCGGCTCTCCGGCGGGAACCGGGGCGGCGCTTGCGTTGGTCGCGCAAGGCTCCTTCCGGACTTCGCGCTCCGTTATCGCGGGTTTCGGCGAAAGTGATTTTCGCGCGCGCGGCGTTTCGCCGATCCTCGACGTTCGAGGAGCTGCGATGAGCGATTTTGATCTTGTAGTCACAGGCCGTGTCGTCGGCACGGACAGGGTTCGCGAAAACGGCTATGTCGCCGTTCGCGCAGGCGTGGTCGAGCGGGTCGGCGAAGGAACGCCGCCGTCCGCGCGCGAGCGTCACGACTTCGGCGACGCCTTCGTGCTGCCGGGGGCCATCGATGCGCAGGTGCATTCGCGCTCGCAGTCCGGCCAGGAGGATTTCATATGGTCGACCCGTTCGGCGGCCGCCGGCGGGGTAACCACGATCGTCGACATGCCCTATGACGACGGCAATCTGATCTGCACCGGCGAGCGACTGACCCGCAAGGCCGAGGAAGCTGGCCAGCAGGCGCGGGTTGACTTTGCGCTCTACGGCACGGTCCATCCGAAGGACGGGCCGAAGCATATCGCCGAGATGGTCGCGGCAGGCGCTGCCGGATTCAAGTTCTCCACCTTCGGCACGCATCCGGAGCGCTTTCCGCGCATCACGCCGTACACGCTGCACGCGTGCTTCTCCGAGATCGCCCGCCACGGCCTGATCGCCGGCGCGCACAACGAGCACGACGAGACGGTGCGCGCCTTCGAGGCGGAGGTCGCCCGACTGGGCATCGCCGACTATCGCGCGCACGGCATGTCGCGCCCGCCGCTCGCCGAGGCGCTGGCCACTGCGGAAGTCTACGAGATCGGCGCGGCGACGGGCTGCGCCAGCCATATCGTGCATTGCTCGATCGACCGCGGCTACCAGCTCTGCAACGCCTACCGCATGCAGGGGCATGACGCGACCATCGAGGCGTGCATCCACTATCTGGTGCTCGACGAGGAAAACGACGTCGCGCGCCTCGGTGGCAAGGCGAAGATCAATCCGCCGGTACGCCCGCGCCGCGAGGTCGAGGCTTTGTGGCGGCATCTTGCGGCGGGCAACATCACCGTCGTTTCGACCGATCACGTCAGCTGGTCGGAAGATCGCAAGAGCGATCCGGTGATGCTGAAGAACTCGTCGGGCGTGCCTGGGCTCGAGGCGCTCTATTCGCTGCTGCTCAAGGGCCTGGTCGAGCGCGAGCTCAGCCCGGTCTGGGCGGCGCGGCTGCTGGCGTCCAATCCGGCCCGGCTGTTCCGCATCGGGCACCGCAAGGGCGCGCTCGAACCTGGCCGGGATGCGGACATCGTCGTGATGGCGCACGATCCGCGCCGCTACGATGCCGCGGCAAGCGGCCACAACGTCGTCGGCTGGAGCCCGTATGAGGGCATCGAGCTGCCGTACCGGCCGGTGGCGACCTTCCTGCGCGGCGAGCTGGCGTTCGACGGCGCGCGGGTCCTGGCGGAGCCGGGGCAGGGGCGCTTCGTGACCCCGGCCGTGGCGACGGAGCGATGATGAAGGCGCAGTCCAACCTGCCGGTGGACGGCGCCCGGCTGTGGGCCGACCTGATGGCGCTGGCCGAGATCACCGAGCCAGGCAAGCCGTATACGCGCCGGTCCTTCTCCGCCCTTTTCCTTGAAGGCAGGGCGTGGCTGACGCGCCGTTTCGAGGAGGCGGGCCTCACGGTTCGTCTTGATGCGGGCGGCAACCTGATCGGCCGTCTGGAGGGCAGCGACCCTTCGGCCGGCACGATCATGATGGGCTCCCATTCGGACACGGTTCCGTCCGGCGGCCGCTTCGACGGCATCGCCGGCGTCCTCACAGCGCTCGAGGCGCTGCGTTCGCTTCGCGAGTCCGGCAAGGTGCTGAAGCACGCCGTCGAGGTGGTGGATTTCCTGGCCGAGGAGCCGAGCGAGCACGGCCTTTCCTGCATCGGAAGCCGGGCCATGGCCGGCGCGCTTGCACCGGAGATGCTCGACTATCGTGACGGCGTCGGCGAGCGCCTCGGCGACGCCATCGACCGTGTGGGTGGCAAGGTCGCCAATCTGGAACAGGCGCTCCGACAGGACGTCGCCGCCTTCTTCGAGCTGCATATCGAGCAGGGGATCGTCCTGGAAAGCCGCGGGATCGACCTGGGCATCGTCACCGCGATCGTCGGGATCGCGCGCGTCGAGATCAGGTTCGAGGGGCGTGCGGACCATGCCGGCACGACGCCGATGGATCTTCGTCGGGACGCCGGCGCGGCGGCCGCCCGGACGATCGCCTTCGCGGCGGACCGGGCGAAGGAGCTTGCTGCGGCGGGCCGCGGCCATTTCGTCGCCACGGCCGGCGTGGTCGAGCTTGCGCCGAATGCCTCGAACGTGGTGCCCGGCCAGGCGCGCATCGTCTTCGACATACGCGGCGAAGACCAGGCGCTCGTGCATGAGTTCATGGCTGAACTGGACGAAGCCACTGCGGCCATCGCCGAAGCAGGCGGCGTCGCGCGAAACGCGTGGAACATCCTGTCCGACGCGAAACCGACCGCGTGCGATCCTCGCTTGCGCGAACTGCTGACGCAGAGCGCCCGCGACCTCGGATTTTCAACGCTTTCCATGGCGTCGGGTGCGGGTCATGACGCGGCATTCGTCGCGCGTTTCGCGCCGAGCGCCATGGTGTTCGTTCCGTGCCGCGACGGCCGCAGCCATGCGCCGGAGGAATGGGCTGAGCCCGACGCCATAGCGGCGGGTGCGGCCGCCATCTATGAAGCCGTGCTGCGCTTCGACGCTGGCGCTGAACAAACGCAAAGAGACCGGGAGAACTGATCATGGGTCGCATTCTTCGCGCAAGCGACGTCGAGGCTGCCGTCAAGGGCGGCGCTGTCTACGCCGCCGGCGGTGGCGGGTGGGCCGATCATGGCCGCATGCTGGGAACGGCGGCGGTCAATGCCGGCCAGCCGGAACTGGTGTCGATGGACGAAGTGCCGGACGACGCCTGGATCGCCACCGCCGCCGCGATCGGGGCGCCGGCCAGCACCACCGAGTGGCAGATGCTGGGCATCGACTACGTGAAGGCCGTGCAGCTGGTCCAGAAGGAGCTCGGCGCGCCGATCTACGGGCTGATGATTGGGCAGAACGGCAAGTCGAGCACGCTCAACGGCTGGCTTCCCAGCGCGATCCTCGGCACCAAGGTCGTCGACGCGGTCGGCGACATTCGCGCCCATCCGACGGGCGACATGGGCTCGATCGGTCTTGCCAATTCGCCGGAGCCGATGATCCAGTCGGCGGTCGGCGGCAATCGCTCGAAGAACGCTTATATCGAGCTCGTCGTGCGCGGCGCCACCGCCAAGGTCTCGCCGATCCTGCGCACGGCTTCCGACATGTCCGGGGGCTTCATCGCATCCTGCCGCAACCCGGTCCCGGCGTCCTATGTCCGCCAGCATGCCGCGCTCGGCGGCATCTCGATGGCGCTGTCGCTCGGCGAAGCGATCATCGCCGCGGAAGGCAAGGGCGGCGCGGCCGTGATCGACGCCATCTGCAAGGAAACCAGGGGCGAGATCATCAGCCAGGGCAAGGTGACCAGGAAGGCGGTCGTCTATACCAACGAGGCGTTCGATGTGGGGACAGTGACGATCGGCGACGGCAAGGACGCCTGCGTCCTCCACGTCATGAACGAATACATGGCGGCCGAGCGCGACGGCGAGCGCCTCTCTTCTTATCCGGACGTCATCACCACCCTCGATGTGAACGGCGTGCCGATGAGCGTCGGCGAGGTCCGCGAGGGCATGGAACTTTTGGTGCTGCGCATTGCCAAGGACGTGATCCCGCTGTCGTCGAGCGCCACCGATCCGTCCGTCTATCCGAGCGTCGAGAAGGCGCTTGGCATCAACCTCACTGACTACGCCCTCGGCTGAAAGCGTCCGCATCCATGAAGCGTTCCTTCACTGTCACCTCGGGATCCGACCTGCGCTGCAAGGGCTGGCGCCAGGAAGGCCTCCTGCGGCTTCTCGAAAACGTGCTCGCCGTCGGCGAGGATCCGGACAACCTGATCGTCTACGCGGCCCTTGGGCGTGCGGCGCGTGACTGGCCCTCGCATGACCGCATCGTCGAATCGCTGAAGACCATGAACGACGGCGAGACGCTGATCGTGCAGTCCGGCAAGCCGATCGGCATCGTGCGTACGCACGCGAAAGCCCCGGTCGTGGTCATGGCCAACTGCAACATGGTCGGCCAATGGGCGAAGGCCGAGAACTTCTATGCCTGGGAAAGGCAGAACCTGATCTGCTGGGGCGGGCTGACGGCGGGCGACTGGCAGTACATCGGTTCGCAGGGCGTCATCCAGGGCACCTACGAGATCTTCATGCGCATTGCCGAGCAGAAGTTCGGCGGCGATCTCGCGGGACGTTTCGTTCTCACCGCGGGCCTCGGCGGTATGGGCGGCGCGCAGCCGCTCGCCGGCGCGATGGCAGGCGCGGCGATCCTCTGCGTCGAGATCGACGAGAAGCGCATCGAGAAGCGCATGCAGGTCGGCTACCTGCACACCAAGGCCGGCTCGCTCGACGAGGCGCTCGACATGATCCGCAAGGCCCAGGCCGAGAAGAAGGCGCTGTCCGTCGGCCTGTGCGGCAACGCTGCCGACATCTTCCCTGAGATCCTGACGCGTGGCATCATCCCCGACGTCGTCACCGACCAGACCTCGGCGCACGACCTCGTCTACGGCTACGTGCCCGCCGGCCTGTCGCTGGACGAGGTGCGCCGGCTCCGCAAGGAGGCGCCCGAGCGCCTGATGGGCGAGTCGACGCGGTCGATCGTCAAGCATGTCGAGGCGATGCTGGGCTTCCAGAAGGCCGGCGCCGTCGTCTTCGACAACGGCAACCTCATCCGCACGCAGGCGAAGAACGGCGGCGTCGCCAACGCGTTCGACATTCCCGTCTTCACCGAAGCCTTCCTCCGGCCGCTGTTTGCCCGCGCCATCGGCCCGTTCCGTTGGATCGCGCTGTCGAACGATGCCGACGACATCCGCAAGATCGACGACTTCCTGCTCGAGCATTTCGCCGGCAACAAGATCGTCACGAACTGGATCAACCTTGCCCGCGAGCACGTCCCGGTCGAGGGCATGCCGGCGCGCATCGCCTGGCTGGGCCACGGCGAGCGCACGGAGCTCGGCCTCGCGGTCAACCGCATGGTGCGCGAGGGCGTGCTGTCGGGTCCCGTCGCCTTCACGCGCGATCACCTGGATGCCGGCGCGATGGCGCATCCCAACATCATGACCGAGAACATGAAGGACGGTTCGGACGCAATCGCCGACTGGCCGCTTCTCAACGCGCTGGTCAACTGCGCCTCGCAGGCGGATCTGGTGGCGATCCATTCGGGCGGCGGCGGCTATTCGGGCTACATGACGAGCTCAGGCGTGACGCTGATCGCCGACGGCTCGGCGGAAGCCGACGAAC
Organism: Mesorhizobium shangrilense; assembly: GCF_028826155.1. Taxonomy (NCBI): domain Bacteria; kingdom Pseudomonadati; phylum Pseudomonadota; class Alphaproteobacteria; order Hyphomicrobiales; family Phyllobacteriaceae; genus Arvimicrobium; species Arvimicrobium flavum. Next base: position 609,529 of record NZ_JAQGPN010000001.1, on the reverse strand, counting down.
GCCTCGAGCTGACGCTGACCAACGACACCGCGACCGGCGTGATGCGCTACGCCGATGCCGGCTATGAGGAGTCGTTCGACGAAGTCGCCAAGAGCGGGGTTCGACACTTCCGCCTTTCGGACCAGTAAGGGGAAACGTCGCATGAAGGACCAGAGCCTGCGCGCCCTCTTTTCGGACCTCGAAGCGGATGGCGAACTGCATCGCGTCAAGCGCGACGTCGATCCGCGGTTCGAGATCGCCTCGGTGCTGGCGCTGCGGGAACGCGGTCCTGCCCAGCTGTTCGATAACGTCGCCGGCCACGCCATGCCGGTCATCGGCAACCTCTTCAACAGCCGCGACCGTTTCGCGCGCGGGCTCGGCGTGGCGGCGAAGGATCTCGACGCGACCTGCCTCGCCGCGCTCCGGAACCCCATCAAGCCGGTGCTGGTGGCGGACGCCCCGGTGCAGCAGGTGGTGCACTCGGATGCGATCGACGTCGGCGCGCTCCTGCCCGTGCCGCACTGGTTCGAACGCGAAGGCGCGCCCTACATCACTGCAGGCGTCATCGTCGCCAAGGATCCCGAGACGGGGCGCCGCAACGTCTCCATCGCCCGGTTGCGGCTCGAGGGCGGCAACATTCTCATGGCGGGCATCGCTAGGAACCATCACCTGGCGATCATCGCCGAGAAAGCCCGCCAGCGCGGCCATGATCTCGAGATGGCCGTTGCGATCGGCAACCATGCGGCCGTGCTGATCGGATCGCAGATGTATGTCGAGCTGGGCGACGACGAGTTCGACATCGTCGGCGGGCTGCTCGGCGAGCCTGTGGAACTCGTGAAGTGCCGGACTGTCGACCTCGAGGTTCCGGCCCACGCGGAAATCGTGCTCGAAGGACGGCTGCGGCCCGGCGACCTGATCGAAGAGAACGCGGTGTCCGAGTTTCCCGGCTTCTACGTCTACTACGGACCGGGAATCGGCGTCGAAATCGACTGCGTCACCCACCGCAGCGACGCAATCTATCAGGCCATCGTGCCCGGCTACGCGGCCGAGCACTGCCTGATCGGCGCGGTGGCGATCGGAACCACCCTGACGCGCGACCTGCAGCGTTCGATCCCGGCGGTGCGGCGCGTCTTCGTCACCGACGGCGGGATGGGTCGGCTGCATGCGGTCATCGTCATGCACCGGCCGCGGCTCGGAGAGGGCAAGAGGGCGGTCCTGCTCGCCATGGGGCTCGTCAATCTCCTGAAGCTGGTTATCGTGGTCGAAGACGACGTGGACCCCGAAGACCCGCGGCAGGTCGAATGGTCCCTGGCTGCCCGTTTCCGCGGCGACGAGGACCTGATCGTGCTGCCGGGCGTCAAGGCCGACCGCTGCGATCCGGTCCACGAGGATCTGGTGGTGACCAAGATCGGCATGGTCGCCGCCACCCGGCCCGGCGACGGAGAGGCCGGAGGCCGCTCGGAATTCGCCAGGCCGCCGAAAGACATCTATGAGCGCGTCCGACGGGATCTGGACCTCTACTGAAGACCTACGGAAAGACAGCAGTGCCGAGAAAGCGTTTCATCATCGCGATAACCGGGGCCTCCGGCCACCCTTATGGGATAAGGCTTCTGGAGGCCCTGCGCGAACTAGACTTCGAGACGCATCTCGTCATGTCGAGATCGGCAGTGGTGGCTCTCGCCTACGAGAGCGACATGAAGCTGAAGGACGTGCAGGCGCTCGCCGACCACGTCCACTCCAACGAAGATGTCGCCGCGCCCATCTCGAGCGGGTCGTTCCGCACGGCAGGGATGATCATCGCGCCATGCTCGGCCAAGACGCTCGGCGAGATAGCGTCCGGCGCTTGCGGAACCCTCGTCTCGCGGGCTGCCGATGTCTGCCTGAAGGAGCGGCGGCGGCTCGTTCTCCTATTCCGCGAGACGCCGTTGCACCTCGGCCATTGCCGCAACATGGTCGCTGTCACGGAAATGGGCGGAATCGTCATGCCGCCCGTGCCGGCGTTCTATCCGAAGCCGGAGAGCGTCGACGAGATCGTCGACCACACGGTGGGCCGGGCGCTCGACCTTTTCGACGTCGATACGGGCCGGGTGAAACGCTGGAAGGAGTAGCCCCAGCCGCCGACGAATGGCCCGCTTCGCCTTTAGCAATCGGCCAGTTCTTAAAATGCTATTTCTTACTTTGCCGAAGTAGAACGGATAGTCCCAAGTCCGAGCGCCGGGTTCCCGCGTTCGGACACAGGGGTTCATGTGCCGGCAGACAACGCCAAGAGCCGAGGCCGGGCAACAAGGGAGATTGATGATGATTGGCAAACTGCTTGCGACGACGGCATTCTTGCTTGGTACCTGCATGGCCGGTACGGCATTTGCGCAGGAACCGATCGTTCTCAAATTCGCAAGCGCCTTCCCGCCCCAGAGCAAGACCAATGCGATCTCGGTTCCGGCCTTCATCAAGGCGATCGAGGAGGCTTCTGAAGGCACGCTCAAGGTTGAGCATTATCCCGGCGGCACGCTCGGCCCGAACCCGACCACGCAGCTGAAGCTGGTCGAGGACGGCGTGGTCGATATCGCCGAGGTGGTCGCCTCCTACACGCCGGGCCGCTTCAGGGAACTCGAGATGTTCGAGACGCCCTTCGTCTTCGAATCGACGCTGGAAGCGAGCCTGACCGCCTGGACGCTCTATCAGAAGGGCCTGCTGAGCGGCTTCGACAACCTCGAGCTCGTGGGTATCGCTGAAGTCGGTCCGTACTACGTTCACACCTCCAAGGAAGTGGCAAAGGCGGAGGACCTCGCAGGCATCAAGCTGCGTGCCGGCGGCGCCGTGCAGGGTGCGGTCGTGGGGGGCATTGGCGGCGTTGCCGTGGGCGGCATGCCTGCCCCGCAGATCGCCGAGAACATCTCGCGCGGCGTTATCGGCGGCGCCCTGATGGACATGGGCAACCTCTACAACTTCCGCATCGCGGATGCCGCCCACTACCACGTCGTCAACGTTCCGCTCGGCAACGTCGCCGTCCTGTTCCCGATGAACAAGGCCAAGTACGACAGCCTGCCGGAGAAGGCGAAGGCCGCGCTCGACAAGGTCCGCGGCGAGTGGTTCACGACCGTGCTGGCGGAGAACCTCGACCTGCAGAACGAAGAGACGCTCGCCAAGCTCAAGGCTGACGACAAGCACCACATCGTGGAGTTTTCGGAGGACGAGGTGAAGGGCCTTTCCGAAAAGCTCTCTTCGATCAAGAGCAGCTGGGACACGGGTGATGGCGACGCCAACCTCTACCAGCAGATGATCGCGGCTCGCGACGCGGTGCGCGCTTCCAAGTAACGCTCAAGACGGCTTCGGCCCGGCCGGAGCCGTCTTTCCCCTCAGCCAGGATCCGCCTCATGGCTTTCCTCGAATACATACGCAGGGCGTCCCGTTCGCTCGCGACGCTCGGGCTGGCCGCGCTCGTCGTGCTCTCCATCGTGATGATGGCGGACATCGCCGGTCGGGAACTCTTCTCCTCCCCGATTTCGGGTTTCAGCGACATCGCCGATCTCATCGTCGTGGTCGCGGCCGCGGCCTGCTTCCCTGCCTCGCTGGCCAACAACCAGCATGTCGCCGTGCGCTTTGCCGGAATGGCTCACTGGCGGGTGCGCGAAATCCTGGATCTTGTCGGCCATACGATCATGTTGGCCGCAATGGCGGTCATCGCCTACCAGCTCGTCAAATACACCGTCGACATCTACGGCACCGGCCAGACGACCTGGCTGCTCTACATCCCGGTGTGGCCGATCTGGGTGCTGGTGACGGCGCTGTTCATCTTGTGCGTTCCGGTGCAGCTCACGCAGGTCATCTATTACCTGCGCCGTTCCCTTTCACCGCGGCCGCTGGCCGATCAACCCCTGGCGGACGATGTGGTCGCGCCTGCGCAGACGGGCGAATAAAAGATGGGACCGATTGAAATCGGCGTGCTGGGGCTGGCCTGCCTCGTTGCGGTCATCATGCTTCACGTGCCCGTCGGCGTAGCCATGGCCGCGGTCGGTGCGGCCGGCTATCTCTACATGACGGGCGACCTTTCGGGCATGTTCTCGCTGTTCGGCACCGAGACGGTCAACATGCTCACCAACAAGGACTTCGCGGTGGTGATGTCCTTCCTGCTGATGGGCGGTTTCGCCGGCGCGGCTGGCATCTCGGCGGACATCTACCGCGTCGCCAATGCCTGGATCGGCCATTGGAAGGGCGGGCTCGCCATGGCCACCATCCTCGGCTGCGCGGGGTTCGGCGCCATATCCGGCTCGTCCATCGCGACCGCCGCGACGATGACCAAGATCGCCATGCCCGAGATGGAGAAGCGCAACTATGCGCTGTCGCTCTGCGCGGGCACCCTTGCCGCGGGCGGCACGCTCGGGTCGCTGATCCCGCCATCGATCATCATGGTGATCTATGCGGTGCAGGTTCAGCAGTTCATCATCGACCTGTTTCTTGCCGCCATCGTGCCGGGCATCCTTTCGGTCGTCCTGTTCGTTCTGGCGATCCGCATCCAGCTGATGATTCAGCCCAAGCTTGCCACCGCCGGCGAGCGGCTGAACTGGCCGACCCGGGTGAAGGAAACCAAGCGCAGCTGGGCCGCGCTTGCCATCATCATCATCGTCATGGGCGGCATCTACACCGGCTTCTTCACCGTCAACGAAGGCGCCGCCGTCGGCCTCGTGCTCACCCTGATCTTCGCGCTGGCCCGCCGCTCGATGGACAAGAAGACGTTCTTCGAGACGCTCTACGATTCCGCCGGCTCGATCGCGATGCTCTATCTGATCGTCATCGGCGCCAACATCTTCGGCTACTTCGTGACCTTGTCGCACATGCCGGGCGCGCTGACCCAATGGGTGACGGATCTCAACGTGCCGCCGATCGCGGTGATCTTCATCCTGATCGGGATGTACATCGTGCTGGGCTGCGTCTTCGACGCACTGGCCGGCATGGTGCTGACGCTGCCCTTCGTGATTCCCCTCGTCGAGAGCCTCGGATACGACCTCGTCTGGTGGGGCATCGTGAACGTCATGGTGATCGAGATCGGCATGATCACGCCACCTGTCGGCATCAATGTCTTCGTCATCAAGGGCTTGCGGCCGGACATCGCGCTCGGGGCGATATTCCGGGGCATCACGCCATTCCTGATCGCGAACGTCGTGGCCCTTCTGCTTGTCGTCCTGTTCCCGCAGCTCGCGACCTGGCTGCCCGACCTGCTGCGGTAGCCGGCAAGCACGAATGGAATTCAGCCGAGGATTGTTTAGATGACCAAGCTATTGTCGGGCGTCCGGGTTCTCGACTTCAGTCGGGTTCTCGCCGGCCCCTTCTGCACGGCCCTGATGGCCGACATGGGGGCCGACATCATCAAGGTCGAGCCGCCCACGGGCGACGACCAGAGGTCGATGGGTGCGTTTCGCGACGGCGTCAGCGTCAGCTTCGAACTGATCAACCGCAACAAGCGCAGCCTCAAGCTCGATCTGAAGAGCGATGAGGGGCGCGACATCGCGAGGCGGCTTGCGGCGCAATGCGACGCCGTCGTCGAGAACTTCCGCCCCGGCGTCGCCGCCAAGCTCGGCATCGACTACGAATCGCTGCGCCAGCTGCGTCCGGACCTGATCTATTGCTCCATCTCCGGCTTCGGCCAATCGGGGCCGCTGGCCGGCTCTCCGAGCTACGACGTCGTGGCGCAAGCCCTGTCGGGCCTGATGAGCATTACCGGATCGCCCGAAGGGGAACCGATGCTGGTCGGCGATTCCGTCGGCGACACCGTGTCCGGCCTGTTTGCCGCCTGGTCGATTTCCTCCGCGCTCTACCGCCGACAGTCGACGGGTGAAGGGGCGCGGCTCGACGTGGCGATGTTCGATTCGCTCTTCACGTTGCTGCCGACCGCGCTCGCCCAGTGGCAGGTGACCAGGGTCGCCCCGGGGCGCGAAGGCAATCAGCATCCCCTCTCGGCGCCTTTCGGCGCCTATGCCGCCGCCGACGGAAACTTCATTCTGGCGATCGCTAACAATGCGCTCTTCCGGCGGTTCGCCGTGGCGATCGAACGGCCCGCCATGGCCGAGGATGCGCGTTTCTCCTCCGACCAGCAGCGCCGCCTCAACCGCGATGCCCTGCGCGCTGAAATCGAGACCTGGTCCCGCCAGAAGTCCGCGGCGGACGTGGTCGAGTGTCTGGGCGCTGCGGGCATTCCGGCGTCGATGATCTGGAATGTCGCGGAGGCGGCCGACAGCGCGCATGCCGACCACCGCAAGCTGATGACGACCGTCGCGCATCCGTCGCTCGGATCGCTCAGGTTGCCGGAACAGCCGGTGCATATCCACGGCCAGGAACGCGGCGCGTTGCGTGCAGCGCCGGCGCTCGGCGGAGACGGGCCGGCGATCCTGTCGGAACTGCTGGGCACGACCCCGGACGAGATTGCCGCCCTGCGGGCGGCCGACGTCATCTGACCCTCGCTTCCCCGAAGACAACAGGACGACGAATAGAATGGATCTGCGATTTTCGGACGAGGACAGGGCGTTCGCCCGCTCCGTCCGCAGCTATCTCGGCGAGAACCTGCCGGAAGCGCTCGCCCACAAGGTTCGCTACAACCAGCGGCTGACGCGCGAGGACTACGTGCAGTGGCAGGCTGTCCTCGCGGTGGCCAACTGGTATGCCATCGGCTGGCCGAAGGAAGCCGGCGGGCCGGGGCTAACGCCTACCCAGCGCTACCTGTTCGACAGGGAGTACGGCGCGCTGCCTTGTCCGCATCCCTGCCAGTTCGGCATCGCGATGGCGGGTCCGGTCATCTACACCTTCGGCTCGGACGAACAGAAGGCGCGCTTCCTGCCGGGCATCCGCGAGAACCGGGATTTCTGGTGCCAGGGCTATTCCGAGCCTGGTGCAGGATCGGACCTGGCCGCACTGCGGACCACGGCCACGCGCGACGGCGATTCCTACGTGATCAACGGCCAGAAGATCTGGACGACCTGGGCGAACTGGGCCGACTGGATGTTCTGCCTGGTCAAGACCGACCTGACGGTGAAGCCGCAGCTCGGCATCTCCTTCCTCCTCGTCGACATGCGCACGCCGGGCATCACCGTGCGTCCGATCAAGACGCTCGACGGCGACGCCGAGTTCAACGAGGTCTTCTTCGACAATGTCCGCGTTCCGGCGGAAAACATGATCGGCAAGGAGGGCGAGGGGTGGACGTTCGCCAAGTTCCTGCTCGAGCATGAACGCTTCTCGATGTCCGGGTCCGCCCGCTCGAAGCGTATCCTCAAGGAGCTTGGCGAGGATGCCCGCGATCTTGGCCGTCACGAGGACGCGTTCATCGCCGACCGCCTGACCCGTCTCGAGGTCGAGCTGCTTGCGCTCGAGTACATGGAGCTTCGTCTGCTCGCCCGCAGCATTTCCGGCGACAATCTCGGGCCTGAAGCGTCAAAGCTGAAGATAAGGGGGACGGAGATCGCCCAAGCGCTTTCGCAGCTGAGGATCGACATCCATGGACAGGCGTGTCTGCCGCATTCCGATGCCTTCCTCGACGGTCTGGCCACCTCGGAAAACCCGTCGGCGGCCGGAGCGATCGCGACCTATCTCAACCAACGCAAGCTCTCGATCTGGGGCGGATCCAATGAGATTCAGCGGATGATCCTTGCCAAGCAGATACTGGGACTGGGGTAGTCGGTATGGATTATTCTTTCGACAGCGAAACGCAGATGCTCGCGGAGAGCGTGGCCCGTTTCGTCAAGGATCACACCGAGGCGCCCGGTGACCTTTGGCCGACAATCGCCGAACTCGGCTGGCTCGGCCTGCCGCTTCCGGAAGCGGTTGGCGGCATCGGCCTTGGAGGCATCGGCGCCATGGTCGTGATGGAAGGCCTCGGAGCCGGCTCGCTGGCTGTTCCCTTCATTCCGTCCGTCGTGATGGCGGGGGGCGTTCTGGCCCGCAGTCCGGCGCACTCCGATACTTTGTCTTCGCTCATCGAAGGGCGTTCGCGGATCACCGCGGCCTGTGCTGCGGATCCCGAAGATGTGAAGGCCATCGCGCGCCCGAATGGCGACCATTACCGCCTGAGCGGAAGCGGCATCCTGGTGCTCGACGTCGATGGTGCTGATGCGGTGGTGGTGCCGGCCCGCCTGGACAACTCGTCGGACATCGCCCTGTTCCTTGTCCCGCTCGACGGCAGCGGCGTCGAGCTTCGGGCCATGACGCTCGCCGACGGTCGAGCGGCCGCTCGCCTCAACATGGCCGATGCGTCCCTCGCCGCCGCCCAGCGGATAGAAGTCGGAGCCGACGGCCGTGGCGTGCTCGCAGCCACGAGGGATGCCGCGCTGCTTGCCGCGGCGGCCGAGAACCTGGGTGCGATGCAGACCCTTTTCGACCTCACCCTCGAATATGCCAAGACGCGCAAGCAGTTCGGCCGCGCCATCGGATCCTTCCAGGTCCTGCAGTTCCGGCTGGTCGATCTCTGGATCAAGCTCGACGAGGCGCGTTCGCTGGTCATGACCGCGACGATGGCGGCCGATGAAGGGCACGCAGACGCCGCAGGGCTCGCCGCCGCGGCCTGGATCCAGACGCTGTGGTCAGGCAAGGCGATCTGCGAGGAGGCCATCCAGATACACGGCGCCATCGGCATGACCGACGAATGCGTCGTCGGCCGCTACGTCAAGCGCATCCTGGTCAATGAACTGGTGTATGGTCCTGCCGAGCGTCATCTGGCGCGCTATCGCTCGCTGCAGGCGGCGTGAAGCCGGCGAGCGCCAGATTCTGGCGGAAGATGCCGATCAGGCTGCGCTCGATCTCGGTAAGGGTGCGCGAAGCCGAGAACAGGATCGACAGACGCCGGCTGATGGCCGGCTCCACGATCGGGTTGAACTGGAGAATTCCGGCGTCGACATAAGGCTGCACCGAATGCTGGGGCAGCACCGTTGCCAGCGGCATGCGCCGGATGAGCGCCAGGATCATCGTCAACGAATTGACTTCCATCTGCGGGGTGAGCCGCAGGTCTGCGGCCCGGTCGAGGATCTGGCGCAACCCGAACGCTTCGCCAGGCAGGACGAGCGGTAGAGTGGTCAGCCGGCGCAGCGGAACGACGCCGGGCGGCAGCAACTCTGCCGCCGCGCTCGAGACGACGCCGATCGCATCGCTCGTATTGAGATCGAGTTGCGAGATGCGCGAAACATGCGCCTCGACGAGCGCGAAGCTGATCGCTCCCGACTCCACCCACCGATGCAGTGTCTGCGTCGGCGCCTCGCTGATCTGCAGCTTCACATTCGGATAGGTACGGCCCCATTCCTCCAGCGCCGCGGTCATCGCCCGCACCAGCGGACCGTCGTGGTTGATCATCGGGATGAAGCCGATCGACAGCCGCTGATGGCGGGTGGCGGCGTGATGTGCGGCCTGGAAGACGATATGGTCGGCCTGTTCGACTGCCGGCGTGAACAGTTCGGCAAGCCGGCGGGTGTCGGGCGTCGGCTCGAGGCCGGTCCGGTGCCGGACGAACAGCTTGCGGCCGACCACGGTTTCGAGCTTGCGCAACTGATTGGACAGGGCCGGCTGGACGACGTGCAGCTTGCGCGCCGCCGCCGTGACGTTCAGCTGCTCGCAGAGCGTCAGGAAGTAGCGCATCTGCTTCAACGTGATCTTCGGCTCGTAGAGCACGACCGGATCCGGATCCTGCACGATCGCCTGCAGCAGCGAGACATAGCTGCGCGCCGCGGGATGATCGACGTCGATCCGCGCCACGACCTTGCTGGAAAGGTCCGCCGGAAGCCTGGCGTGGCCGAGGTTAAGGCGCGCAAGTCCTCCCGCAACCAGGCTTTGGGGCGCCAGGAGGCAGAAGGGGGCGGCGTCGCGCGACAGTTTCGGGAAGGTCCCGACGTCCTCTTCGATCACCGTCGGCTCGGGAAGGTCATGCGCTGCGCAATAGGCCCGCGCCTGCCCCAGCTGGGCCGGAGCCAGCGACGGCACGAAGAGGGGGAGCTTGCGCAGCATATCGAACGGAACGGTCCTCTCGTCGTCGCCGAAGCGTTCGGCCGGCGTGACGCACAGCCATTCGTCGAGGAAAAGGAAAGCGCCGTCGCCGCCGCTTTCAGCATAGTCCAGAACCACGCGACCTGCAGGCGGCGGCTCCTGTTGTGCGGGCAGGTCATGGACGGATGCTTCGCGCGAAGCGCTGTCGGCAAAGCTGACGGTTGCCAGGGCCTCGGGATGCATCCTGCGCAACTCGCGCGCGGCGAGGCTGGCGGCCCGCGAAAGGCGACCCAGCATGAACTGCAGCGGCGACCTCACCTCTATCCGCTGGATCTCTTGCGACACCGGCAGCGTCAGGATGGTTTCAGCCGCTTCGGCAAGCCGCAGGATCGGCTCGGCCGCCTGGTACAGCCAGCGGGCAGCCTCCGTCGGGTAATGGCCCAGCGGACCGCGCTGAAACATGGTCAGCCCCAGCTCGCGTTCGAGCAGGTTGAGGTTCTCGCTCAGCGCCGATGCGGAAAGGCCGGATCGTGCCGCGCCCTCCGCGTGGTTCTTGTGCTGGCAGGCCAGCAGGAAATAAGAAAGTTGCCGGATTTCCATGTCAGGCGACGTTTAACACCGGAACCGGCGAGGGGCTACGGCGATCGGTCGCCCCGTCGGGACGGCATGGAAGGGCGCTTCGCTCCGGCCTATGCCTCGCTTCGGCTTTCGCGATTGGCGGCATTTCCGTCCAACCCTACGATCCCGCCAAACCCTCTGGAGGATCGAGACCATGAAAGCTGCCTTTACGATCATTTGCGCGACGCTGTTGGGGCTTGGCTCCGCTGCAGCCGAGTCGGGCGCTGTTGCGAGCGAGCAGAAGTCCACCCGCCTCGTATTGCTCGGCACCGCGGGCGGACCGACATGGTACGGCGATAACTCGCCGCACGGCATTTCGTCGGCGGTGATAGTGAACGGCCGCGCCTATATCGTCGATTTTGGCTCGGGAGCCTATCGCCAGCTGCGGACGGCAGGAATCAAGCCGGGATCGGAGGCGGCGCTGTTCTTCACCCACCTGCACTCCGATCACGTGATCGATCTGCCAAGCCTGCTGATGTATGACCCGAGCGCCCGCAAGCGGGCGAATGCGTCCCTGAAGATCTTCGGTCCCGGAACGCGCGGCGTGCTGCCGCCATTGGCAGGCGACGCCAAGGAAGACGTCGTGATCCATCCCGAAAATCCTTCGCCGGGAACTGCCGACATGGTGTCCGCCCTCGTCGGCGCCTTCGCGACGGACATGAACATCCGGGTTCGCCACGAGGGTATTCCGGACGTGCGGGATTTCTTCGAGGCCCATGATGTCGCCATGCCGGCATCCGTGGCGGTCGATTCGAACGCCGACGCATGGCCGTCCATGGAACCTTTCGAGGTGTGGGCCGACGAGAACGTGCGCGTCACCGCGACGCTGGTTGATCACGGAAAGGTCTTCCCCAACTACGCCTATCGCTTCGACACGGCTGACGGGTCGATCGTCTTTTCGGGCGATACGGCTATCAGCGAGAATCTCGTACGCCTCGCCAAGGATGCGGACATTCTCGTGCACGAGGCCATCGACCCGAGCTGGATTGCCAAGATCGTCGGAGACAAGCCGTGGAACGCGCGGCAGGAGGCCCTTGCGCATTAGCTCCAGCACACGCATGTCACGCCCGAGCAGGCCGGCGACGTGGCGACGCGCGCAGGCGTCAAGACGCTGGTGCTGTCTCACCTGGTTCCCGGCGATGCGCCCCGCGAGCACTGGCTAAGCGCACAGGAAACCTTCAAGGGCGAGCTGGTGATTGGCGAAGACCTGATGAGCCTCACTCTGGGCAGCGAGCGTTCCGGTCAGTAACCACGGACGTTGCGCAACGCACTGGCTGCAGGCGCCGAGACGATTGTTTTGGCGTCTATGTCCGGACTTGCCGCAAACCAGCTGTGTCGCGGGAGAACCGGGGAGTCTGGTGGACAGCCCGACGCAGCCATTCCTGCGCTCCAAGACCTGGACGATTGATCGCTTCGTTCCAGCGATCAACCGCCCTTGACCGATCGAAAAAGTGGAGCTGGCGCAGGCTACCTCGCGGGGCTTAACGAGGCCGAGCGCGGCGGGTCTTCGGCTCAAAGTCGTTTCGGTTCATCCGCCGAGCCTCCGGCACCTCCTCAAATGTCTCGACCCTGACCCCTACAGCAACGCCTGCTCGTTGCGGCCGAGGAAGCGGAAGGCGAGGTAGATCGCCAGCCCGCTGAGCACAAGCAGGATGGAGGACATGGCCGCCGCCGTGCCGAAGTCGCCGTCGAGGATCAGCAGATAGATGCGGACGGGCATCGTCATGGTCGAGCCGACATAGAGCACCAGCGACGACGAGAGTTCGTTGATCGCGGTGACGAAGGAGAGCATGCCGCCGGCGACGATGCCTGGCACGATCAGCGGCACGGTGACCCGCAGGAAGGCCTGCAACGGACTGTAGCCGAGCGAGACGGCGGCCTCCTCCAGGCTTGGCGAGATCTGCCGGAGGGCGGACGAGGTCGTGCGCACGGCATAGGGCAGGCGGCGGATGAATATGGTCAGGATGATGATCATCGCGGTGCCGGTCAGCACGACGGGCCCGGTGTTGAACGCCGCTATGTAGGCGATGCCGATGACGATGCCCGGCATGACGTAAGGGATCATGAATGCGCCGTCGAGCAGCGACGTGTTGAGATTGGTGCGCCGCGCGACCAGCACGCCGATGAGCGTGCCGGCTATCACGATCAGCGCGACCGCCGAGAACGAGAACACCAGCGAGTTGCGCACTACGTCGCCGAGGTTGAAGAGGATCCGCTCGTAGCTCTGGAGGCCCAGTCCCGATTGGAAGACCGGACCGCTGGTCTTGCGGAAGGAATAGATGATCGAGACGATGACGGGGAGGGCGCCAAGCAGGCCGATGGCATAGACCGCGAAGTGCGCGAGCGCGTTCCTCCAGCCGGTCAGGCGGATCTTGATCGGCTTGTTGATCATGTTGCCGTGATAGACGTTGCGCCGCGACACGTAGCGTTGCAGCAGCACGAAGGCCATCGAGACGACGATCAGGATGACGCTGATGGTCGTCGCCATGGAAAGGTTCGAGCCGATTTCGGCCGAGTAGAGCGTGTAGGCCTCCGTCGCCAGCACATTGTAGCCGCGCCCGAGGAGCCGTGGGGTGCCGAAGTCTGCGATCGCCTGGATGAGGGCGAGCAGTCCGCCGGCCGAAAGCGCCGGGAACACCATCGGGAACGAAATCTTGAAGGCGCGCTGCCAGGGCGTCAGCCCGAGCCCTTCGGCGGCTTCCTCCAGCGAGCGGTTCACGTTCGAGAGCGCGCCGGACACCATCAGGTAGACGAAGGGGTAGAACTTGAAGGCGAAGACGATGAGGATGCCGGTCAGGCCGTAGATGGTCGGCATCTGGATGCCGAAGGTCCGCGCCGTGGTGCGCACCAGGCCGCCCGCTCCAAAGAGTACGATCCACGAATAGGCGCCGATGAATGGTGGTGAGACCAGCGCCAGGATGGCCAGCAGCGAAACGAACCGGCTGCCCTTGATGACGAAACGCGAGATGCAGAACGCCATGATCGAGCCGAGGACCAGTGCGCCCACCAGGCCTCCGAAGCCGACGACCAGCGTGTTCAGGAAGGCTTGCCGAAAGCGCGGTTCGGCGACGAACTTCTGATAATTCGCGAGGGTGAAATTGCCGCTGGGATCGTAGAAGCTCGAGACCAGGACCGAGCCTACGGGCACGAAGAGCAGGATCAGCAGCAAGACCCAGGTGAGGATCATCACCACGGTCCAGAAGTCGAAGCGTTTCATGGCGCTCAGGCTCCGATGGGCAAGCGCTTGCCGGCGCTGTCGAACGCCATGAGCGCCTCGCGCTCCACGGCGACGAGGACATCCTCGCTGGTTTCACGGGTCGATCGCGTTCCCGGATTGGAGAGGTGGACGATCGCCTGGCCAAAGCCGGTCTCGACCAGCACGTGCGCTTCCCGCCCGAGATAGGTGTATTTGACGACCTTCGCGGGGACGATCGCGGCCTTTCCGGCGGCGCCCTGATCGCCGGCGCGGGCGAGCTGGAGCTTCTCCGGGCGCACTGACCAGGTGGCGGCCTTGACCATGTCCAGGCCGAGGTCCTTCAGAAGCGCGTCGCGCGCCGGTCCTTGAGAGAACTCGTTCAAGGTGCCAACGAAGCGCGCCACGAAGATCGTCTGGGGATCGCCGTAGATCTCCTGCGGCGTGCCCATCTGCTCGATGCGGCCGGCGCTCATCACGCAGATGCGATCGGAGATGGCCAGCGCTTCTTCCTGGTCGTGGGTGACGTAGATGGAGGCGATGTTCACCTTCCTCTGGATGTCGCGGATCTCCTCGCGCAGCTCGATGCGCAGCTTGGCGTCCAGATTGGAAAGCGGCTCGTCCATCAACAGCAGGCGCGGGTTGATGACCAGGGCGCGGGCGATGCCGATGCGCTGCTGCTGCCCTCCCGACATCGCTGCCGGCATGCGGTCCGCAAGCGCGGAGAGGTGCACGCCCTCCAGCGCCTTCTCGACACGCTTCTTTATGTCGGCGGCCGGGACTTTCCTGGGCTTCAGTCCGAACGCGACGTTGTCGAACACGCTCAGGTGGGGGAATACGGCGTAATCCTGAAAGACCATGCCGATGTCGCGCTTGTGCGGCGGCACCTTGCGCAGATCGCTCCCGTCCAGCGCGATCGATCCCGATGTGAGGTCGTTGAAGCCGGCGATGGCGCGCAGGAGGGTCGTCTTCCCGCATCCGCTCGGTCCGAGGAGCGTGAAGAACTCGCCGCGTTCCACCGAGATCGAAACATTGTCCAGCGCCCGAAATTCCGAGGTGAACTGTTTGATCGCGTCGGCGACCTCCAGATAGCTCATGCGCCTTCCCCCCTCGGCAGGACATCCATCGCAAACCTAACCATGATTTTCGCCTTGCAACAACAAGGAAACCAAATCAGTATCGATGCGATCGAAAAATGATCGTTTACGAACGGGAGGAGCAGCATGAATATTCGCAAACGCACATTTTTGGCGCTGACCGCGGCTGCGGCAGTGTCGCTGACGCTCGCCGGCGGCGCCGTTGCCCAAGACAAGCCTGTCGTGGTCTACACGGCCCATAAATCGTCCATCGTCGACACATTGCTGCCGATGTTCGAGAAGGAGACGGGCCTCAAGGCCGAGGTGGTGAAGCTCGGATCGGGCGACATCATGAAGCGCGTGAAGGCCGAGGCTGGCGCGCCGGCCGCGGACGTCATCTGGTCGATCACCGGCAGCCTGCTCACCGACATCCAGGATCTGATCGAGCCCTACGCTCCGGCGGACGCCGACAAGATCGACCAGCAGTTCGTCGAGAACCCGAACTGGACCCCCTACACGGCGGTCGTCTACGTGCTCGCCGTCAACACGACCATGCTTCCGCTGGAAGAGGCCCCCAAGACCTGGGCGGCGCTCGCCGATCCGAAGTGGAAGGGGCAGCTTGCAACCGCGCGCGCAGACGGTTCCGGATCCGCCATGCAGCAGTTGCAGACGGTTCTTACGGTGTTCGGCGACAAGGGTTGGGACACCTATACCGAGATCGCCAAGAACTTCGTGTTCACCGACAGTTCCGGCGCCGTGCCGCGCTTCGTGGCGGATGGTGAGACATCCATGGGTCTGACGCTCGAGGACAACGCACTCGAGTATGCCCAGAACGGCGCGCCTGTGGCGATCGTCCATATGACGGACGGCACTGCGGCCACGCCGGACGGCATTGCACTCGTCAAGGGCGGCCCGAACGCGGAAGGCGGCAAGAAGTTCATCGACTGGGCGATGTCCAAGTCGACGCAGGACACCCTGGCGACCAAGATCGGCCGGCGCTCCGTCCGCACCGACGCGAGCAATCCGGAGGGAACACCTGCCCTTTCGGAGATCAACGTCGTGAACCCCAAGCCGCTCGCCGACTTCGGCGGCGCCGAGGCGGTTCTCGCCAAGTGGCGGACGGCCATCGGCGAGTAGGCTCCCGCGTGGCTGCCGCGTTAAGCGTGGCAGCCACGCCCAATCCACAACGAATGCCCGCATCGCCAGCCGATCCTCGGCCGCCCAGGTCTGAAGAAATTGATGAGATCCCTCGAAGCATTCACCCTCGGTAAGCGACGCGGCCAGCCGGAAACCAACGAGGATAGTCTCGTCATCGTGCCTGGCGTGGGTTACGCCGTGGTCGACGGCGTTACGGACCGCGACGGCACTCTGTATGACGGCGTCCTGGGGGGCCGCTTCGCCTCGAAGTCGGCCGCAGCAACGATCAATCGCTATCTGCTCGACCTGGCGGCCGGCATTCGACGCCATGAGGGGCCAGGCGAGTTGGTGGGCCAGCTTACCGAGGCGGTTGCAGACGGCTATCGTCGAAACTGCCGCTATGAGCAGGTAAAGTTGGACGCGAACGTCCGCGCCGGCTGCGCCGTGTTGATTGCCCTCGTCAATGACGACGATCTGGAGGTCATCTCTGTCGGCGACAGTGGGCTCAGGATCAATGGTGGTTCGCCCTGGCAGGATCTCAAACCGCTCGACGACGTGACCGCGAGATTGAGACGGGAGGCCTGGCGCTATTTTGAGGCGCGGGGCCTGCCTCAGGATGCGTGCGGCAAGCTGTCGATGATGGTGACGTGGCAGGGAACGCGAAACCAGCCTGATGGGTCTGTCACGGCAGAACCCGGGGTGCGCGCCGAGATCGAGGCGCGAGCCCTCGCCGTCAACCGCCAAGCGCTGCCGGACATACCGGAGTGGGAACTGCTTGAACTCATCCACCACGGCATCGTCCACGGCCAGGGAGGCTTCCAGAACGCAGCGGATCGAGAACTCGGCTACGGGGTGATCGATGGGTTCGACGTGCCAGCCAAGTTCATCGAAACGATCAGCATTCCAATTGCAGAGATCGAAACGCTCGAGCTGTTCTCGGATGGATACTTTTCTGCGCCTGCTGGCTTTGGAGCCGCAGCGTGGGAGGATGAGTTTGAACGGGTCGAACGGGAGGACCCGCACAAGATCGGTCGTTTCTTGAGCACGAAAGGAACGACGGACGCCGCCATGACCGACGACCGCACCTATCTTGGAGTGCGATTGAGATGACAGGCCGGCGCACGGTGTCGGTCGATGCCGAGGTGCATGGAGAGGCTGCGAAGGTCGGCGAGCGTCGCGCGGCGATACTGGCGGCGGTCCGGGCCAATGGCGCGGTGTCCGTTTCTGAGCTGGCCGAGCGCTTCTCCGTCACCCAGCAGACGATCCGGCGCGACCTGCATTCGCTGGACGGCAAAGGGCTGATCCACAAGGGCTTCGGCGGCGCGTTCGCCTCGCCGGGCGTCGCCAAGTTCGACTACCTCGAGCGACAGGGCACGCAGGCAGACATAAAGAGGCGCCTGATGCTGGGAATCGAAGAGTTCCTCACGCCTGGCGCCACGTTGTTCGTCGGACTGGGGACGACATTCAACGCGCTGCATGAAGTGATCGTTCGTCACCCTGGATTGCTGGTCGCCACGCCGAACCTCGAGGTGGCCTACAACTGCGCCATGAACACCGACGCAACCGTCTACATTTACGGCGGCTATGTCCGGAGCAAGGATTCGGCCGTCCTCACGGTGGCTGACGCCAGCCGGGATCGGTTCAAGTTCGACGTCGCGCTTCTGGGCGCAAGCGCGATCGACGACGAGGGCGACATACTGGAGTTCGACCCTCTCGAGGTCGATCTCGTTCGTTCGATCCTTCCCTTGGCGCGGCAGCGGATCTTGGTCGCGCATCATGAGAAGTTCCGCCGACGCGCGCCGCACAAGGTGGCATCGCTTCGGGAGGTCGACGTACTCGTGACCGATGGCGACGTTTCCGGCCACTTCCCCGATCTGAGGGTGCTGAACTCGACGCGGGTGATTTCCGTCTAGGCTGCGGACCGTTCGAAGCCTGGCATTGGCTCATGCTAAGTCCGACGAGGCCGAGCGGGAATTCTCTGTGAGTTCGCCGAACAGGACACGCTTGCGGCAATGATCGAAAATCCCGACCTTCTCGACATGCCCGATCCGGCTCGCGACATGGCGCGGTTCCTTGGCGTAGAGCGACTCGCCGCCACCTCGCGCGCGCGACTTGACGATGCTATTGCCCGGGCTCGCCTCCATATGGCCGCTGAGCACGAAAGCACTGAATGACATTCCGCTTCATCCATTCGAGCGACCTGCATCTTGGAAAACGTTTCGGCAACTTCTCTGGCGACCTGCCGGGGCGGTTGCGCGAGGCGCGGCATGCGGTGATCGGGAAGCTTGCGGACCATGCGCGCAAGCAGGGCGTCACCACGGTGTTGCTGGCCGGCGACACTTTTGACACCGAAACCCCGGGGCCGGATGTGCGACGCCAGGCGCTTGCCGAGATGCGCCACCATGCGCCGGTCCGCTGGGTGATCCTGCCGGGCAACCATGATTCGCTGCAGGCCGCCCAGCTGTGGGCGACGCTGAAGGCGGAGGCGCCCGACAACGTCATCCTCGCCGTCGAGCCGCAGCCGTTCGAACTGACGCAGGGCGTGGCGCTGCTGCCGGCGCCCTGCACGACGCGGCGGCCCGGCCGCGACCTCACCGAATGGATGGATGCCGCGACGACGCCTGAAGGAACGATCCGCATCGGCCTCGCGCACGGTGCGGTGCAGAGCTTTTCTGAAGAGGGCAATGGGCTCGAGGTAATCGCGCCCGACCGTGCGCGGCGCGCCGGGCTGTCCTACCTCGCGCTCGGAGACTGGCACGGCGGCGTCGAGATCGACCCGCGCACGCGCTACAGCGGAACGCCGGAGCCGGACCGCTTCAAGCATGACCGGCCCGGCGAGGCGCTGCTGGTCTCGCTCGATGGGCCTTCGGCCGACCCGGACGTGACCGCGCTGCCGACGGGCAGCTTCGCGTGGCGAAGTCTGGCGCTCGATCTGCTCGACGGCGAGGACGCCGTCGCGCGGCTGGAGGCCATGTTGCCCGAAGCCCGGCTCAGGCGGCAGTGGCTCGTTCAGATGGTCGCCACGGGCCGGGCGCGGCTCGAAGGCCGGACGGCGCTTTCCGCTGCGATCGAGCACGCCAGACCCGACTTCGCCTTCCTCGACTTCGATGACGAAGGTCTCGCGACGGAATGCGAGGCCGGCGATCTCGATGCGATCGACCGTGCCGGCGCCCTGCGCGAGGTGGCCGATGCTCTGCTGGCCGAGACCGGGGACGCCAATCGTTCGGCGGAGGAGCGCGACATCGCGCGATCGGCGCTGGCCCGGCTCTATGCCTACGCGCAGGCGGTCACTCCATGAAGATTTCCGCACTGCGCCTGTTCAACGTCAAGCGCTTCGCCGGCCGCGGTAAGGCGATCGAGGGCATCGGCGACGGCGTCAACGTGCTGTGCGCCGCCAACGAGTTCGGCAAGTCGACCAGCTTCGAGGCGCTGCACGCGCTGTTTTTCCAGCCGCATTCGAGCACTGCCGGCGAGGTCCGCAACCTGCGCCCCTATTCGGGCGGCAATCCGTTGGTCGAGGCCGACATCGCGACGGAAGCTGGCCGCTTCCGCATCACCAAGCAGTTTTATGGTGGCCGCTCGGCGCGCGTCGTCGACATCGCAAACGACCGGATCGTCGCGCAGGCTGACGAAGCGGAGAATTTCATCGCGAGCCTGGTCCGGGGCGGGACGGCGGGGCCCGCCGGCCTGCTCTGGGTGCGCCAGGGGGTAACCGGCATCGAGAAGCGCAGCAAGACGGAGGAAGACAGCGAGAAGCAGGTGCGCGCCAGCCTGCTCGAGTCCGTGCAGGGCGAGGTCGAGGCCATCACCGGCGGCCGCCGCATGGCCGAGATCATGGCGGCGGTGGATGAGGCGATGGGCAAGCTCCTCACTCCGACCGGCCGTCCGAAGGCGGGCGAGCGATATGCGGCCGCCATCGACGACCGCGACCGGCTGGAGGCGGAGGAGCAGCGACGCGAGTCCGAAGTGACGGCGCTGCGGGGCGCTCTCGACCAGCGGGCGGCGGCCGTCAGGCGGCTGGCCGAACTCGATGGCGCTGACGATCGCGACGGGCGGTCGAAGGCGATCGAGGCGGCGCAGGCGGTTTTTGACGCCGCCAAGGCACAGGCCGAGACGCTGCGCGCCGCCGAAGCGGAACTCAAGCTCGCGCGGGAGCAGCACGACAGTGCCAACCGGGAGCTCAAATCCTTCCGCGACGCTCTCGAGAAAGCGAAAAGCCTCCGGGGAAGGTTCACGGAGGCCGAGGGTATGCGCGCGCAGGCGCTTGCCCGGCGCGACGAGGTCGCAACCGCAATCGGCAAGGCCAGGATGGAAACAGAGGCAGCCGAGACGGAGGAACTGGAAGCGCGCGCCCTTCTCGCCCGTCTCGACGCCGCGCTGAAGGCGCGGGAGGCCGCACAACAGCTGTCTGAACTGGAGCAGAAGCTGGAAGCGGCGGAGGAATGCCGCAGGAAGATCGAGGACGGCGAGGCAAGGCTTTCGCTGCTCAGGCTCCCAGAGAAGGCGGTGGCCGAACTCGAAAACCTCGACGTCGAGATCGCCAGGCTTCGCGCCGTCGCCGAAGCGGGCCGCCCTTCCGTCGCCATCGCCTACGAGCCGAACGCCCCGGCGGTCACCATCGACGGCACGGCGCTGAAGGACGGCGAACTGCGAGGCTATGACAGCCAGGCGCAACTGGCCATTCCGGGCGTTGGCGTCGTCACGCTGCGGACCAACCGACAGTCCGGAAGCGACCACCGGCTGCCACAGACTGAAGAACGCCGGCGCGTCCTGCTCGCCTCCATGGGCGTCGCGGACCTCGCTGCCGCACGCGAACGGCAGGTCGAAGCACAGCGCATCGAGGGCGACCTGCGGGAGCTAAGGACCCGGCTGTCGCTGCTTGCGCCTGACGGCCTGCCGAAACTTCGGGAAGAGATTGCGGGGCGTCGTGCGGCGGCGGGGGAAGTCCTCGAACTGAAGGAGGATCCCGCGCAGGCACGCATCGCGCACGAGAAAGCGGAGGCGCGGCGGCTCGCCGCGCGGCAGGTCCTGCGCGAGACCGAGCCTGTGCAGGCGGGAACCGGGGACGCCATCGTCGCGGCGGAGACGGCCTTCGCGGCGCTCGGGGCCGAGCGCGCGCTTGTCGAGGCCCTTCTCGGACCCGAGGAGACGCGCGCCGAGCGCGAGCGCCAGCTCGCGGACAGGTTTATCGCGTCAAATACCCGGCTGGCGGAGCAGCTGGCGGCGGTATCGAAGCTCCAGGGCGATGCGGTGGACGTCGCTTCCGCCGAGGCGGCGCTCCGCCGGGTCCGTTCCGTCGCGGACGCGGCCGAGAAGGAAATCGGCAGGTTGCGGGAGGAAATTTCCGGCCTCAATGCGCACATCGCCACGCAGACCGATCTTGCGGTCGAGGAGAAATGGCGCGAGACCGCCGACGCGCTGAGTGCCGCGAGGGCGCGCGCCGAGGCTTACCGGACGGAGGTCGCGGTCCTGAAGCGCCTGCGCCTTGCGCTGGAAACCGCGCGCAGCCATGCGCGCGAAACCTACCTCCTGCCGGTGATGACGGAGCTGCGGCCGCTGCTCGGGCTCCTCTTCGACGACGTGTCGATCACCTTCGACGAGAAGACGCTGCTGCCGCACAAGATCCTGCGGAACGGTCAGGAAGAGGAGGTGGAGCGCCTCAGCGGGGGCATGCGCGAGCAGCTCTCGGTGCTGACGCGGCTCGCCTTCGCGCGGCTCTTGGCGAAGGACGGCCGGCCGGCGCCGGTCATCCTCGACGACGCGCTGGTCTACTCCGATGACGACCGCATCGAGAAGATGTTCGACGCCCTGCACCGCCAGTCGCGCGACCAGCAGATCATCGTCTTTTCCTGCCGTCAGCGGGCCTTCCAGAAGCTGGGCGGCAATGCGCTTCAAATGGCCGACTGGGCCCCGGGCTGAGTTGATCGAACTGTTTGCCTGATGATGAATGCGGAAGGCCGACGCGCTCCGCGGGTGGCGTCGTCGTCAGGCGCCTGCATGAGGGCACGGATGCTGAACGAAGTCGGGAAGTCCGGAACTCATCGGCCGGGGAGTGACCCGACATTGGCGCAAGACCTGCGAGGCATCCGATCAGAATGCGCCATCTGGCCAGCTTGTCCGATAGATCGTTCGACAATAAATCCTCTGGCGTCGCGCTGTCGGCCCGCCCATATGTTCTTTCCGACTGCGTTCCCACTCGAAAAGGCCCGCGCCTTTGCACACAAGCCACTCGACCTATGAGATCCTGCGCACGCGCATCGACCGGCTTACGGCGCGCGTCGGGGTCATCGGGCTGGGGTATGTCGGGCTGCCGCTCGCGATGGCCATGGCGACGGGCGGCTTTCCGACGCTGGGATTCGACATCGATCCCGCCAAGGTCGACATGCTCAACGGCGGAGCGTCCTATATCGAAGCAGTGCCCGACGAAGCCCTCGGCCGATCGCTGCGCGACGGTAGGTTCCGCGCCAGCCACGATTTCGTCGGATTGGCCGAATGCGACGTCATCGTGATCTGCGTGCCGACGCCATTGACGAGGCATCGCGATCCGGACCTTTCCTTCGTCGAGAACACCGCACGCGCCATAGCCGCCAGTCTGCGGCGGGGACAACTCGTCGTCCTGGAATCGACGACCTACCCAGGCACCACCGACGGCGTCCTGAGGCCGATCCTGGAAGCGACCGGGCTGCGCTCGGGCCGGGACTTCTACCTTGGCTTCTCCCCTGAGCGCGAGGACCCGGGCAACCGCGACTTCGCCGTGTCGACGATCCCGAAGGTCGTCGCCGGCGACGGTCATGAAGCAGCCGCGCTCATGCGGGCGTTCTACGGCGCCGTGGTCGATACCGTCGTTCCGGTATCCACGACTGCGACGGCGGAAGCCGTAAAACTCACCGAGAATATCTTCCGTTCGGTGAATATCGCGCTCGTCAACGAGTTGAAGCTCGTCTACGGCGCGATGGGCATCGACATCTGGGAGGTGATCGAGGCGGCCAAGAGCAAGCCGTTCGGCTTCATGCCGTTCTATCCCGGTCCCGGCCTCGGCGGCCATTGCGTCCCCATCGACCCCTTCTACCTGACCTGGAAGGCGCGGGAATACGAGATGCCGACGCGCTTCATCGAGCTCGCCGGCGAGATTAACTCGGCCATGCCCCGGCATATCGTCGCCCGGCTTGCCGACGCTTTGGATCGTCATGCCGGCAAGGCGCTCAGCCGCTCGCGCATCCTTGTCGTCGGTTTGGCCTACAAGAAGAACGTTCCAGACATCCGCGAAAGCCCTTCGTTGCGGCTGATCGAACTGATTGAGGAGCGTGGCGGGCGGGCGGAGTTCCATGACCCCTATGTCGCGGAGATCCCGCCGACCCGCGAGCACATGCCGCTCAAGGGCCGCCGCTCGGTCGAACTCACCGGGGCGCGGCTCGGCGAGTTCGATGCGGTGCTCGTCGCCACTGACCACGATTCCATCGACTATGCGGAGATCGCGCGGGGCGCGCCGCTGATCATCGATACGCGCAATGTTTTCGGTCGCCTTGGGCTAGGCGGCGATCATATCATCAAGGCTTGAGGGTGGGCGGGACAGCAACATAACCTGGAGCGACAGGATCATCCCATGGCTTTCGTACAGGGCGAAGTGTCCGGCATCCTGATGGACAAGGTGGCGGATTGGTTGATGCGCTCGGCGCTTGCGGGCGATGCGCTGGAAGCCATGATCCAGGGTTTTTGCGAGCGGCTGGCCGCTGCCGGAGTGCCTGTGGTCCGCGTTCATCTCAGTTTTTCGATGCTGCACCCCCTCTACGATGCGCTGAGCTTCACCTGGCGTCGGGGCGAAGCGATCGAGATAGAAGGGCTGCGCAAGAAGGATGGGCTGCCGCCCGAGCGCTTCCTGCGCAGTCCCTATTTCCATTTGCTGAGCAACAAGCTCGAGCATCTGCGCCGCCGCATAGATCCGGAGGGGCCGTCGGAGTTCCCGATTTTCGAAGACCTGAGGGCGTGGGGCGTCACCGACTATCTGGCGTTTGTGCACTCTTTCGGCGGCGAGCAGCGGGGAATGCTCGGATCCTGGAGCACCGACAGCCCGCAGGGGTTCTCGGAGAGCACGCTCGCGGCGTTGCTGCGCATCCAGAGCCCCCTTGCAGTGGCCGCCAAGATGGCGGTCCTCAACAAGCTGGCCGACAACATGCTGACGACCTATGTCGGCGGTGACGCAGGCAAACGGGTGCTGAGGGGGCAGGTGAAGCGCGGCGACGGCGACACCATTCGCGCCGCCCTGGTCATGGCCGATATGCGCGGCTCCACCAGGCTCGCCGAGACGGTTGGCCGGGAGAGCTATATCGATACGCTCAACGCCTTCTTCGACGCCATCGCCGCGCCCTTCAATCGCAACGGGGGGCAGATCCTGAGCTTCCTGGGGGACGGGTTCCTTGCCGTCTATCCATGCGAGCGACATCGCGCCCCGTCGGAGGTCGCATGCCGGGCGGCCTTGTCGGGGACGTTCCGGGCCACGTCGCGCATGGCCGATCTGAATCGCGCCCGCGAGCAGAAAGGACTGGGCAAGATCGCCTACGGCATCGGCCTCCACGTGGGCAACGTGATGTTCGGCAATGTCGGGCTCACCGACCGGCTGACCTTCTCCACATTCGGGTCCGCGGTCAACGAGGTGCAGCGCCTTCAGAACCTGACCAAGAAATACCACCATGAGATCATCGCCAGCAGCGATTTTGCTGGCTACTGCGGCGGCAACTGGCTGGAGATCGGAAAGGAACAGCTTGCCGGCGCCAAGCAGAAGCTCATCATCATGCATCCGGATTTCTCGGATGGGGGAGCCATTGCAGAGGACGGAAATTTCGAAGAAGGTTATGATCGCATGTCGGATGCCGAACAGGTGATGATGCTGCATCGAGAGGCGGAACACAGGTCGCCCTTCAGGCGGGAGATGAAGAAGCTGCAATGAACATGCGCGTGCTGCCTGCCGCTGGACTTGCCGCTGCGATCTGCGCGTCCGGTCAGGCTGTCGCCGATACTGTCGAGCAGGTGCTGCGCGACGGGTTTGACGGTCCGACATTTTCCGACACGGGGGGGCTCTATTATCGCGACAATTTCGAGCAGAGCGCGGGCTCGGTCGAATTCCAGAACCGGGTCGCGCGCAATGGCGGCGGCGCCTTGAAGCTGTCGGTCAAGCCGTTGTGTGGGGCCACCTCGGAAGGCTGCAGCGAGCGCGCCGAGATCTGGGAGAGGACGGAACTGCGCGTCCCCTACGACCAGGGCGTCTGGTACGGTTTTGCCGTCAAGTTCGGCGATCCCATCCCGGTGGATGACCATCGCTACCTGATCGCCCAGTGGAAGCGCGAGATCGACCCGGGCGCCGCGGGCGACTTCAGCCCCTTCTTCGCCCTGCGGCTGCGCAACGGCAAGCTCTTCGCCACCGTAGAGACCAACTACCTCGATCCGGGCGGACGAGGTTCCGGAACCGGCTGCGCGGGGACCGGCACGCCTGTCTGGCTGCGTCCCGAAACCAACCAGATGCGCGCGCTCGTGGCCACCGATCCGTCCTGGACGCCGGGCGACAACGACATCTACACATCCTGCACAGACGCCATCAGGGTGGTGAACCATGGCAACAGCCTTCCGACGCCAGGCTCGGGCTGGATCGACTTTGCCGTCTACACCAAGCCGGGGCCGGACGGGTCGGGCCGGATAGAGCTGTTTGCCAACGGCAAGCCGGTGGTCACCGTCACCGGCCGCATCGGCCATGCCGATCCGGGGCTGGGCGAGAACCAGTACTTCAAGTTCGGCCCCTATCGGGGTGCACACACCAACGAGTGGACGCTTTACTATGACGACTTCCGCCGTTCGCCCCGTTGCACCGACGTGCTCGGACCGAGCGCCTGCCCGACCCAGTAGCGCTCGGATCACGGATGTATCCGCTACCGCGCATGTGCAATCTGATCCGCCACTACATGGGCTATGTTGATGGCCACAACTCGCTTGGCGGGAAGGGTATCGTTGTGGAAGCCGACAATATGTTTTACGGCGGCGTCGACAAGCTCGGCGAGGATGACAAGACTGTCGTTTTCGGTGCATCCCAAGCCTAAAGCGGAAGCACGTACTCCCCGCCATCTTCAAGGGTTAAGCCGGGTTCCCGCATCACCAGGGACGAAACTGGCGCGTTCCGCGAACTGGCGGAGCTTGGCTACCGCCACGGGACCGTCACTCTGCCAAGCAGTACGTCTTAGGCGAGGTCCACACGAACAACATCGAAGCCTGTTGGGCGCACGTTAAGTGTTGATGACCGGAGCTTACGTTTCGGTGTCGAAGAAGTGGCTCCAGACCTACCTTTGGAGTTCGAGTTCCGCCAGGACCTTCGGAAGCATCCTCACGTGATGCTGGACCTGCTTTTGTAGTCTTTCCTACGTTCGGAGCCAAAGGGGGCGTGGGCATTGCCTTCAAGAGCAGATCGAAGCGGGCTTCTGCGTCCGAAACAGTCAATTTGTTGCGTCGCTCACGAATAGCTTGTGAATCCCGCCATCCGCGCGAAGCGTCGGCTTTGCCACCAAGGCAAGTGCCACCTTGGTGTCGAGCGCATGTGAGTAGACGTTTTGCGGAGTGGTGAGGGCGGGGTCGGTTATCTTTCCTCGCAACTCCCGACCAGAGTCAGCCTCTTCAAATTTGAAAGCACCCGTCTTGGTATCGAGCGCGGTTATCGTACCGCGAAATCTCTGGGTCTCGCCCACAGTGACCTCCTCCGGTGATCTCAACGATTCCGCTGTTGGCGCATCAACTACAATAGGGTCGATACCGTGCGGTAGTTGACGAACTTCAGCGACGGTGCGGCCAACAGGTGCAGCCAAATCTGCCAGTGGGCCGCGATTCTGAGTTGCGAGCATTTCCACCAAACCGAGCAGTCTGTCTTCTCTCTGCTCCGCCCGACGTTCACGCTCAACCCCGGCAGCCTGCATGGCGGATGCCAACTCATGATACTGGTCGCTCTGGTGGCGGATGATGTCGAGCGCCTTATCCATTTCTCCGCCTTGACCTGTCTTTTTGGCAATGATCGCCTTTACAAAGGCTGGGACCACGAAACCGGCTGCTTCGAAAAGCAACTCGGGATACACGGCCATCTTCCCATGCACGACCATGAGATAGATCAGATACCAGATGGTTCCAGGCTTCGGCGGGCCCGCTTGAACTCGGATGTCTGTATGCTCTGAGGTGCGGAGCTGCCCGTGAAAGTGCAGATGCCCCACCGAATTGTAGACCCGTGCAATTCCTGAAAGAGACTTTCCTAGCAATAGAGCATCCATCCGATGCTCTGCCGCGTCGATACCGGCGAATTGTATCTTCACAGGCTCGATCAATTGGCGATCTGCCATCCCCCAACCACCCCCGTTGTCCCCGCGGGAATTGAACCAGAGCCACAACCCAATGTGGAGTCTGATTCGAGAAGGGGATGGAATGTGCGGTCGCGATCATTGAAGAACCATATGGTCGGAAGATGTTCCGATTATGTTCCGCGCGTCTGAAGGGGATGTATCCCTTCGATCAGCCGGCAGTCGAGCTCGTTCACATCCACTAGGCAGTTTCGCGGCGGTACTATAGTCTCCACGCCTGAAGCGCCACAAAGGTGCTTGGCGCAGGGGCGTTGACTGGGGATGAAGCCACCGACCGATCTACTGCGGATCGAGGACCTGAGCATCTCGTTCGCCATCGTCGGCGGGCCGATTCACGCCGTGCGAAATATCAGCATGCGCGTCCTGCCCGGCAAGGTGACGGCGCTGGTCGGCGAGTCCGGGTCGGGGAAGTCGGTCACCAGCCAGGCTGCTATGGGCATCCTGCCAAGGACAGCGAGAGTGCGCGGCAGGATCCTTTTTTCGGATCCCGTGACCGGCGTCACCTCGGACATCCTCCAGATGCCCAAGGATGGGCCCGAGATCCGTGCGTTGCGCGGCAGCCGTATCGGCAAGATCTTTCAGGAGCCGATGACGTCGCTGTCCCCGCTCCACACGATCGGCAACCAGGTGAGCGAGCCGCTGCTCATCCACCAGGATCTCTCGGCCGCGGAGCGTCGCGAGCGCACCGAGGAGATGCTGAAGCTCGTCGGTTTTCCCAATCCGGCGCGCGCCTACGACATGTACGCGTTCGAACTGTCGGGCGGCCTGCGCCAGCGCGCGATGATCGCCATGGCGCTGATCTGCCGCCCCGCGCTTTTGATCGCCGACGAGCCGACGACCGCGCTCGACGTGACCATCCAGGCGCAGATCCTGGAACTCCTGGGCGAGCTGCGCGAAAAGCTCGACATGGCGATGCTGCTGATCACCCACGATCTGGGCGTCGTCGCCAACATCGCCGACGAGGTGGTCGTCCTCTACCACGGCGAGGTGATGGAGGCCGGCACGGTGGAGGCGCTCTTCCGCCGGCCGCGGCATCCTTACCTGAAGGGGCTGATGGCCGCGGTGCCGCACTTCGACATGAAGCCTGGCGAACGCCTGAAA
This sequence comes from Mesorhizobium shangrilense, assembly GCF_028826155.1. NCBI lineage: Bacteria > Pseudomonadati > Pseudomonadota > Alphaproteobacteria > Hyphomicrobiales > Phyllobacteriaceae > Arvimicrobium > Arvimicrobium flavum. Next base: position 581,090 of record NZ_JAQGPN010000001.1, on the reverse strand, counting down.
GCGCTCCGCGAGGTGCCGGTCAAGGCGGAGAACCTTCTGGGCAGCCGGAAGGACAGCGGCCCCGACGTCCTCGTCTCCGTCAAGGATGTGTCCAAGACCTTCACCACCCGCAAGTCGAGCTGGTTGGGCAAGGGCCAGCAGCGGGCGGTGCGCGCCGTCGACTCGGTCAGCTTCGACATCATGCGCGGCGAATGTCTGGGTCTTGTCGGCGAGAGCGGTTCGGGCAAGACGACCGTCAGCAAGATCCTGATGCGTGCGGTCACGCCCGACAGCGGCTCCATAACCTTCAACGCGGGCCAAGGCCCGATCGACGTTCTCAATGCAGAGGGCGAGGATCTGCGCGAGCTGCGCACCAAGATCCAGATGGTGTTCCAGGACCCGGTGTCGTCGCTGTCGCCGCGCATGACGGTCCAGAACATCCTCAGCGAGCCTCTCGAGATCCACAATCGCGGTGACGCCCAGACCCGGCTGGAGATGGTGAAGTCGCTGATGTCGGCGATCGGCCTCGACCAGCGCTTCATCAGCCGCTACCCGCACAGCTTCTCCGGCGGCCAGCGCCAGCGCATCGGCATTGCGCGCGCCCTGGCTCTCGGACCGGACCTGCTCATCTGCGACGAACCGGTCTCGGCGCTCGACGTCTCTGTCCAGGCCCAGATCCTCAATCTGCTCAAGGACCTGCAGTCGCAGCTCGGCCTCACCTACCTCTTCATTTCCCACAATCTCGCGGTCGTCGACTACATGGCCGACCGCATCGCCGTGATGTGCGGCGGCCGCATCGTGGAGCTTGCGCCGCGCGAAACGCTTCTGCGCAAGCCTGTGCATCCCTATACCCGCGCGCTGGTTGCGGCGGTGCCGTTTCCCGACCTCGACCGACCGCTTGACTTCAAGACGCTCAAGAAAAGCGGCATCTCGGACGCCAAGGCGTGGGCGCCGCAGTTCCGGCCCGATGGAGACAAGCACGCACTCGTGCCAGCCGATCTCGGGGGCGGTCATTTCGTGCTGGCGCGGCGCAACGCGGACGTCAGGGAACTGCGGCCATGATCAACAGGCGGACCACACTCGGACTGATCGCAGCCACCACTCTGTCGCCGCGCACGCTCCTCGCCGCCGACCGGGAGCCGAGCTTCCTGCGTGCGCTGCTCGACGAGGGCAAGTTGCCGCCGATGGCCGAACGGCTGCCGAAGGATCCGCTTGTCGTCAATCTCGCCGCGATGGGCCGTGAACCGGGCCAGTATGGCGGCTCCGTGCGTTTTCTGATCAGCGGCCAGCGTGACATCCGCTTGATGACGATCAACGGCTATTCCCGCCTGGTCGGCTACGACGAGACCCTCCAGTTCGTGCCGGACATCCTGTCGAGCTTCGAAGTGGACGAGGAGCGCATCTTCACCTTCAGGCTGCGCGAGGGGCACAAATGGTCGGACGGTCAACCGTTCACGGCCGAAGACTTCCGCTATGTCTGGGAAGACGTCTATCACGACGAGGACCTGACGCCCGGCGGACTGCCGCGCCCGCTCCTGGTCGACGGCAAGAAGCCGGTGTTCGAGATCGTGGATCCGTTGACCGTGCGCTTCACCTGGCATGCACCCAATCCGTATTTCCTGCCGGAGATCGCTTCCGCGCAGGCGTTGGGGCTGGTTCTGCCGGCCCACTACATGAAGCAGTTCCACAAGAAGCACCAGGATCCCGAGAAGCTCGACGAGCTGATCAAGGTCAACAAGGCCAAGAAGTGGACGACGCTCCACCTGCGCATGGCTCGCCAGTACCGGCCGGAGAATCCCGAGCTGCCGACCCTCGATCCGTGGCGCAACACCACCAAGCCGCCGGCCGAGCGCTTCGTGTTCGAGCGCAATGCCTTCTTCCACAGGGTCGACGAAACCGGACAGCAGCTGCCCTATATCGACCAGTTCATCCTCGACGTCAGTTCCTCGGCCATCATCGTGGCGAAGACCAGCGCGGGCGAGAGCGATCTGCAGATGAACGGGCTCGACTTCGCGGACTACACGCTGCTGAAGGATGCCGAGCGGCGCCATCCGGTCAAGGTCCATCTGTGGAAGCGCACGCAGGGCGCCCGGGTCGCGCTGCTGCCGAACATGAATTGCGCCGACCCGACATGGCTTCCCTTCCTCCGCGATGTGCGGCTACGGCGCGCCCTTTCGCTGGCAATCAACCGGCGCGAGATCAATCTTGCCCTGTTCTACGGACTGTCCAGGGAGAGCGCTGACACGGTGCTTCCCGAAAGCATGCTGTTCCGGCCCGAGTTCCCGACCGCCTGGGCCGCCTACGATCCCGACCAGGCCAATGCGCTGCTCGACGAGGTGGGGCTGAAGCGGCCGGCCAGGGGCCAGATCCGCCTCCTTCCCGACGGCAATCCGGCGCAGCTCGTGGTCGAGACCGCCGGCGAGAGCACCCTCGACACCGACGTGCTGGAACTGGTCACGGACCATTGGCGTGAGGTCGGCATCAAGCTCTTCATCCGCACTTCGCAGCGCGACGTGTTCCGCAGCCGCGCCATTGCGGGACAGATCACCATGTCGCTCTGGTCGGGCATCGACAACGGTATCCCTACGGCCGAGATGAGCCCCAACGAACTGGCGCCGACCGCCGACGAACAGCTTCAGTGGCCCGTCTGGGGCCTCCACTACCTTTCCAACGGGGAGCAGGGCTCGCCGCCGGATATGCCGGAAGCGGCCAAGCTTCTCGACCTGCTCCAGCGATGGGGCCGCGCGGTCGACAGCGGGACGAGGGCGAGCGTCTGGAACGAGATGCTGGCGCTATGGGCCGACCAGGTCTTTTCGATCGGCATCGTCAACTCCGCCCTGCAGCCGATCCTGACCACCGCCCGGCTCAGGAACTTCCCGCCCGAGGGCCTCTACAGCTTCAATCCGACGTCCTATCTCGGCGTCTATAAGCCTGACACGTTCTGGCTGGCGGAGGGCTGACCGTGCTGCGTTACATCGCCTGGCGCATAGCAGTGATGGTTCCGACGCTCTTCCTGATTTCGGCCCTCGTCTTCACCATCATCGAACTGCCTCCCGGCGACTATTTCGAGAGCTATGCGGCCGAGTTGCGCGCCCAGGGCGAAAACGCCGACATGGACAAGATCAACCAGCTCAGAGCCGAGTACGGTTTCGACAAGCCCGCCTACATCCGCTACTTCTACTGGATCGGCGGCATGCTGCAGGGCGACTTCGGCTACTCCTTCGAGTATGAGCTGCCGGTCGCAGACGTCGTCGGCGACCGCATGTGGCTGACAGTGCTGGTCTCCTTCGTCACCATCATCTTCACCTGGGTCATCGCATTTCCCATCGGCATGTATTCGGCGACGCACCAGTACAGCTGGGGCGACTACGGGCTGACCTTCCTCGGACTGATCGGCATCGCCATTCCCAACTTCATGCTGGCGCTGATCCTGATGTACTTCGCCAACATCTGGTTCGGCGCCTCGATCGGCGGCCTGATGGACCAGCAGTTTGTCGACCAGCCGATGAGCTGGGCGAAGGCGAGGTCGATCCTGGACCATCTCTGGATCCCGGTCATCATCATCGGAACGGCCGGCACGGCTGGCATGGTGCGGCGCCTGCGCGCCAACCTGCTCGACGAGTTGCAGAAGCAGTATGTCGTCACCGCGCGCGCCAAGGGGCTGCACCCGTTCCGCACGCTGGTGAAATATCCGATGCGCATGGCGCTGAACTTCTTCGTGTCCGACATCGGCTCGATCCTGCCTGCCATCATCTCGGGCGCCGAGATCACCGCCATCGTGCTGTCGCTGCAGACGACGGGCCCGATGCTGATCAAGGCGCTGCAGAGTCAGGACATGTATCTGGCCGGCTCGTTCCTGATGTTCCTCGCCTTCCTTACGGTCATTGGCGTCCTGATCTCGGACCTCGCACTGGCGATGCTTGATCCGCGCATCCGGCTTCAAGGCGGGAGCACCAAATGAGCTCGGTGACGCGGGACGATACGGTTTCCGGGGTCGCGACCGCGAAATCGCCGTTGCCGGCGCCCGGTGCGCCGCTTGAGCACTATGTGTCCACCGCCCCGTTCGACCCGATGTCGATCGAGGCGATGACCGCCGAGCAGTCGCGCGTCTACCAGGCGTCGCAACTTCGCCTGATGTGGTGGAAGTTCAAGCGCCACAAGGTCGCGCTCGCCTCCGGCATCTTCCTGGCGTCGCTCTATTTCCTGATCCTGATCTGCGAGTTCATTGCGCCCTACAACCTGCACACGCGCAACATGGACTACATCTATTCGCCGCCGCAGCGCGTACACTTCTTCGATCAGGGCCGTTTCGTGGGACCGTTCGTCTATGGCCGCGACATGCGCCTCGACATGGACACGCTGCAGCGCATCTACACGGTCAACCCATCCAAGGTGCAGCCGCTCCGCTTCTTCTGCCGGGGCGATTCCTACAAGTTCTGGGGGCTCATCGAATCCAACATTCACCTCGTCTGCCCGGCCAAGGACGGCCAGATGTTCCTGCTGGGCACCGATCGGCTGGGCCGCGACGTGCTCTCGCGCATCATCTATGGAGCCCGGGTCTCGCTGACCATCGGCCTGCTGGGCATCACCTTCAGCTTCGTGCTGGGCATCGTGATCGGCGGCCTGGCCGGCTACCACGGCGGCAAGTTCGACCTGATCGTGCAGCGCGTCATCGAGGTCCTGCAGTCTTTGCCCAGCATCCCGTTGTGGATGGCGCTGGCGGCGATCATGCCGGCGACATGGCATCCGATCCTGATCTACTTCGCCATCACCATGATTCTCGGCCTGCTCGACTGGACGGGGCTTGCCCGCGCCGTTCGCTCGAAGCTGCTGGCCCTGCGCGAGGAAGACTACGTGCTCGCCGCCCAGCTCATGGGGGCGAGACCCGCCCGCATCATCGGCCGGCACATGATTCCAGGCTTCATGTCGCACCTGATCGCGACGGCGACCATCTCCATCCCCGGCATGATCCTCGGCGAGACGGCGTTGAGCTTCCTGGGGCTCGGGCTGCGTCCGCCGATCACCAGTTGGGGCATCCTGCTCACCGAGGCGCGCAGCGTCAGCGTCATCGCCTTTTATCCGTGGCTCTTGTTCCCGATGATTCCGGTGATCCTCGTCATCCTCGCCTTCAACTTCCTCGGCGATGGATTGCGCGACGCAGCGGATCCGTATCGATAGGCGCCTCGCGGCGACGCGCCGGCAGCTAGGCAGTCGTCGCCGGCGCTTCTTCGTGCGCCGCGAACGGGGCGAAGAACCCGATGATGCGCTCGATGCGCGTCCCGTCAGTGTTGAAGAAGGCGACGTCCACGCCCTCGCGCAGGACCGCTCCTTCCGCGCTGAGCGCCTGCCAGGCGAAGTAGCCGACATCATGGTGCAGATCCACGCCGCCGGTGCGGACGACGCGCGAGCCCGGGCGTCTGGCCTGAACCCCGGCGATATGCGCAAGCAGCTCGCCCGCGCCGGAAGCGTGGGTCGTCGGATCCGTGTAGGTGGCGTGTTCGGCCCACAGCGAGGTCAGCAACGTCGCCCGCCTGTTTGCGTCAGCCTCGCTCCACACCGCGCAGTAGCGGTCGATAAGGTCGAGCTCGAAACGTTCAGTCGCCATGCTCGCTTTCCGCCGCCGCTATCAGCTCAAACGCCCGCCCGGTAAAGGAAATATCGCCCTTCCTGCGCCCCGGTCGGCAGCGGCAGGGCTGTCGCGCCCGTCATCGCCAGGGGCAGGTCCGACACCACGATCGCGCCGGGCGCGAGAACCGCTGGCAACGCACGGCTGAGCAGGGCGCTCATGGCGGAGTTGTGGGCCTCGGTGTAGGAGCCCATGTCGGAATGCACGAGAGCGGCTGCCTTGGGGAAGCGTTCGGCCGCAGCCTGCAGGGTCTCGTCGATATTGCCGAGCAGCATGCGGTCCCTGGGCGGGGTGCAGTCCTCGTAGCAGTCGATCTCGCGATCGAAGACGTAGATGTCGCGCTCGGGAAGATGCGTCCGCAGATGGTCGTAGGTGCGGCCGTGCCCGAGGCCGAGCTCGAACACCAGGCCCGGTTTCCCGGCGATCTCCTCGAATGCCCATCCAAGGCAGGCGTTCTGCGCCTCCAGCCTTAGCCGCAACTTGTCGAGACGCGTGAGCTTCATGTCCTGGCTTCCTGGGGACGAGGTGAAACGATGGCCGCAGCCTGCTGATGCGTCATGCGACGCTCCGGGTCGCACCCGCGTCGTCTGCGCCCGGGCGGTTCACAGACTCACCCCGGCCGATGGCGTAGTAGAGCAGCCCGTGCTGCGCCACCACCTGAGGATCGTAAAGGTTGCGGCCGTCGACGACGATCGGATGTGCGAGGTTGTTCTTCAGCCAGGCGAAGTCGGGAACCCGAAATTGTCGCCATTCCGTGCAGATCGCCAGTGCGTCCGCGCCGGCCGCGGCCTCCTGCGGCGAGGCGGCGAGCATCAGGTCGGGACGCTCGCCATAGATTTCCTTCGCCATCTTCATGGCTTCCGGATCGAACGCGCGCACCTTGGCGCCGGCGTTCCACAGCGCTTCCATGAGGGCGCGGCTCGGCGCCTCGCGCATGTCGTCGGTGTTAGGCTTGAATGAAAGGCCCCAGAGCGCGATCGTGCGCCCCGCCAGCCGGCCGTCGAAGGCTTGTCGCAGCTTGTCGAAGATCACCTGTTTCTGGCTCTCGTTGACGCGCTCAACTGCCTCGAGGAGATGCGACTGGTAGCCTGCTTCGGCGGCTGTCCTGGTGATTGCCCGGACATCCTTGGGGAAGCAGGATCCGCCGAAGCCGCAGCCCGGATAGATGAACTGGTAGCCGATCCGGGGGTCGGAGCCGATTCCGCGGCGCACGTCCTCGATGTCCGCGCCAAGCCGCTCGGCGATGTTCGCCATCTCGTTCATGAAGCTGATCTTGGTCGCGAGCATGGCGTTGGCCGCATACTTGGTCAGCTCCGCCGAGCGCACGTCCATCATCATCAGCTTGTCGTGATTGCGATTGTAGGGCGCGTAGCAGGCCGCAAGCTTCTTGCGCACGGTCGCGGAATCGGTGCCGATGATGATGCGCGCGGGGCGCGTGAAATCCTCGATGGCGCTGCCTTCCTTCAGGAACTCCGGATTGGAGCAGACATCGAAGTCATGGCGCGCACCGCGCGCGCTCTGCGCCTCGGCGATGGTCTGGCGCACGAGATCTGCGGTGCCCACGGGAACCGTCGATTTGCCGACGACGATCTTGTAGCCGTCGATGCTCCCGCCGATGGTCCGCGCCACATCGCGGACATGACCGAGATAGGCCGAGCCGTCGTCGCTCGGGGGCGTGCCGACTGCGATGAAGATCACCTCGCCGAAGCGCACCGCGCTGGCGCCGTCGCTCGTGAACGACAGGCGACCTGCGGCCCTGTTGGTCGCGACCATTTCCTTGAGGCCCGGTTCAAAGAACGGAACCGTGCCGCCCTCCAATACCGCGATCCGTTCCGGATCGATGTCGACACAGAGCACCTGGTGGCCTGCATCGGCGAAACAGGCGCCGGTGACCAGACCGACATAGCCGGTGCCGAAGATTGTGAGCCTCATCGGAAGGTTTCCCTGTTTGCAGGCGGCATATGGCTGGAGGTCCCGTTGCGGTCCCGCTACACCGAGACGTCGACGCAAAATAGACATCGGCAGCGATATTTGCCACACGAGACGAACGGATCCTCGCATCAGCGGGGCGATTTTACGGCGGGTCGAATGCATCAGTGGAATACGGCGGTCCTGGCAGAACTGCGTGAGCACGCGTATCGCAGGCCGCTGGTGCTTGCAGCAGGGCGTGCAAAATGAGCCGCCTCGACAGCTTTATCCGGCGTGTGACCGCGCAGCGGGACTGCCTCAACCATGTCGTGTCATTGATCGGCGACCTCAGCGGCCCGGTGGTCGAACTGGGTCTCGGCAATGGCCGAACCTACGACCACTTGCGCGAAAAGCTTCCCGACCGGCGCATCGTCGCCTTCGATCGCAAGTTTGCGGCGCATCTGTCGTGCGTTCCGGGCCCTGAAAACCTGATTTTGGGGGAGATCTCGGAAACGGCCAGGTCGTTCATCGGGCTGGACGCGTCGCTGGTTCATGCCGATATCGGCACCGGCTATGCCGACCGGGATGCCGAGACCCTGGCGTGGTTGCCGGACCTGGTGGCGGCGCTGCTGCGGTCGGGCGGCATGTCCGCAAGCGGGCTCGAACTCCACCACCCGCAACTGGCGCCGGTGGATTTGCCGGCTTCCGTGCCCGTGCAACGCTACTTCCTGTATCGGCGCATGTAGGCCACCGCGCCTGCAGGGAAGCGCGACGAGGTCGCGTCCGCCGCCCGGCGCGGTGGTCGAGAGGCTGGCTAGCCCAGCACCTTTTCGCTGCGATAGCCCTCGACGACTTCCTCGACGACCTCGATGCCCAGCCCCGGACCGGTCGGCGGATACATCCAGCCGTCCTTGTGTTCGAAGGGAACCGTGACCAGGTCGTGCTGCATCGGGTTGCGCAGCGGCTTCAGCTCGAACAGCTTGCAGGCCGGCGAATTGAACGAAATGGCCAGGCTTGCCGCCGATACGATCGCCGACGACCACGCATGCGCGTTGGCCTGGCGGCGGTAGAACTCGCAGCGCTCCGTCACCTTCTTGAAGCCGGTGATTCCCTCCGCCCGGCCCGGATCGACGCCGACGACATCGACCGTGCCTGTGGCGAGCACGCGTTCGAACTGCTCGAGCGTCCATTCGCGCTCGCCATAGGCGATGCGGGTTGTCGTCTTGGCGCGCAGGTTGGCGTAGCCCTCGGGATCCCAGGCGCCCAGCGGCTCCTCGATCCAGGCGAGGTCGTACTCTTCCATCGCCTTGGCGCGGCGCACCGCGTCTGTGACGTCCCACTTGATGGCGATGCCGTTGTCGATCATCAGCATCTTGTCGCCGAGCACCTCGCGCATCGCCTTCACGTAGGCGACGTCGCGGTCGTGGTCGTAGCCAAGGCGCGCGTTGCCGCGCTTGCCGAAGCCGGTCTTCAGGCCTTGCAGGCCGGTCGACACCCATTCGGCGGTTTCTTCGGCCATCTCCTCGATGTTTTCGAAGTGTGCATGGCACGAGGCGATCGCCGGCAGCCGCTCGTGCGCGGGGCCGCCGAGAAGATCGAGCACGCTCTTGCCGAGCGCCTTGCCCTTGAGATCCCAGAGCGCAATGTCGATGGCCGCGGTCGCATAGGAGGCGATGCCCCCGTGATAGCCGTACCACCAAGCCTGCTGCTTGTTCTGGCGCCAGAGCGTTTCCGTTTGGACGGGATCCTTGCCGATCAGGTTCGGCGCCATGCCCTCGATGATGGCCTTGGCGGCGAAACTGGCCTCCGGGAACTGCGTGATGGACTCGCCCCAGCCCACCTGGCCGTCGTCGGCGGTGATCTTGACCAGGCACAGGTGCCGCAACGCATCGAAGTCGTTCGGCTCGGGGTAGCTGACGGGTATGGCTTCGACTTTGGCGATCTTCATATTGGTCCTGTCCGAAAGCGCCGCGGAATGACGGCGTGGTTCGTATCCCTAGATCGACTTTGCGCTTACGGCCAGCCGTTAGTCTCGCAAAGGCGCAGCGTCGGCCGACATCCGCCCAAACGGCCGGCCGGCGCGGGATTTCCGGGAGCCGGGCGTCAAGCGGCTTGCGTCGTCGCACGGCGTCGACCAAAAGTTCCTGTCCGGCTGTTGCCGGCGTGGTCCGTGCCGGATGAGCGGTGGTGAGGAAAAATGGCGGAACTGGCGTTTGTAGACACCCACTTCCATCTCCATGACATGAAACACCCCAGGCTGCGCTACGCCTGGCTGGAACCGGATGCGGTTCACGGGTTCCTGCCCGACACCGATCCGCTGAAATCGCAGCACTACTTCATCAAGGACTACCTGGCCGAGATACGCTTCGCCAATGTGACCAAGGCGATCCACGTTCAGGCGGCTGTCGATACCCCGGACCCGGTGGCGGAGACCGAATGGCTGCAGGCCTTCGCCGACCAGACCGGCTACCCGCACGGCATCGTCGCGGAGTGCCATCTGGCGCGGCCGGACGCAGCCGAGGTGCTCGACCGGCACCTGCAATATCCAAACGTGCGCGGCATCCGCAATTTCGGCGAAGGACGCTACCTGATCGATGCCGACTGGCGGCGCGGCTTCGTCGAACTCGGCCCGCGTCGGCTGGTTTCCTGCATCGACACGCGCGTTGAACTCGCCGACGACCTGCGCGACCTGGCGCGCAGCTTTGCCGATACGCTGATCTGCGTCGACCACTGCGCCGTTCCGATGGCGCGCGACGCCGCGAGCTTCAAGGCGTGGCGCAAGGCGATGGACGTCATGGCGCAGATGCCGAACGTCGTCATGAAGGTCTCCGGGCTCGGGATGGCGGATCCGCTGTGGACGGTGGAATCCATCCGGCCCTACGTGCTTGGCTCCATCGAGGCCTTTGGAACCGATCGCATCGTCATGGGCACCAACTGGCCTGTTGACCGCATGTTCAGCTCCTATCCCGACGTCATCAACGCCTATATGGAGCTCGTTTCCGTCTTTCCCCGTGAGGAGCAGGTGAAGCTGTTCTCGGGGAATGCCGAACGGATTTTCCGCATCTGACGCATGGTTCGCGGCGCGCCGCGATCCATGATCGGCACGAGTACCGAAGGAGAAACAATGCCATACGATCTGGGAGCCGGCCTCAAGGACCGGGTGGTGCTGCTTACCGGGGCGACCGGCGGCATCGGCCGCGAGGTGGCGCTGGCCTTTGCCGGCGCGGGTTCGAAGGTGGCCGTGGTCGACATGGACCAGAAGAGCGCCGATGCGCTGGTGGCCGAGATGGAAGGCGGTCCGCATCTCGCGATCGGCTACGACCTGCGGCCCGTCGCCGGGCACGCGGCGCTGGTCGATCGCGTGGTCGAAAAGTTCGGCCGGTTGGACGTGCTGGTGCAGACGGCCGCCGTGCTCGCCCGCCGTCCGACCATCTTCGACGTCTCCGAGGCCGACTGGGATCTCCAGCATGACGTCAACCTCAAGGCCAGCTTCTTCCTGGCGCAGGCCGCTGCGAGACGGATGGTCGAGCAGGGCAAGGGCGGCCGCATCATCAACTTCACTTCGCAAGGGTTCTGGAGCGGCGGCTTCGGCGGATCCGTGGCCTATGCCGCGACCAAGGGCGGCATCGTCTCGATGACGCGCGGCATGGCCCGTTCGCTGGCGGCGGACAAGATCACCGTGAACGCCGTTTTGCCGGGCGCGGCCGATACGGCGATGATGCGCTCCGGCATGGACGAGGCGGCGCTGGCCGGCACCATCGCCCAGATCCCGCTGGGCTACATGGCGCATCCGTCGCAGCTCGCCGGCGCCGTGCTTTTCCTCGCCTCCGACAACGCCGACTACATCACGGGCGCGACCATGAACGTGTCCGGCGGCTGGCTGATGTACTGACGCCCAGGGCCGCAGGCCGCAATTCGGCGACGCGGCTTTTCCGCGTCGCCCAGCCTGCCGTGCAACGCCCTAGCGATCCCGGAGGCCCTGCTCGCGCCGCTTCCGACGACATGCACGCATAAGGATTTCTTTATGTCCCATTGTCGAAAGTCCTGGCGTCTGGTAGTCAAGCGCCTTTCCAGGACTGTCCGACGCTGATCCCGCGTCGCAACGCAATCATCAACGGAGACCTGCCGTGGCAGCTCAAAATGACTACGTCGTCGCCGACATCTCGTTGGCCGATTGGGGCCGCAAGGAACTCGATATCGCCGAAACGGAAATGCCGGGCCTGATGGCCTGCCGCGAGGAGTTCGGCGAGGCCAAGCCGCTCAAGGGCGCGCGCATCACCGGTTCGCTCCACATGACCATCCAGACGGCGGTGCTGATCGAGACGCTGACGGCCCTCGGCGCCGAGGTTCGCTGGGCCTCCTGCAACATCTTCTCGACCCAGGATCACGCCGCCGCGGCGATTGCGGCTTCGGGCATCCCGGTGTTCGCCGTGAAGGGCGAGACGCTGGAAGACTACTGGGACTACACCGACCGGATCTTCCAGTGGGCCGACGGCGGCCTCTCCAACATGATCCTCGACGACGGCGGCGACGCCACCATGTACATCCTGCTCGGCGCGCGCGCCGAGGCCGGCGAGGATGTCCTGTCGAACCCCGGCAGCGAAGAGGAGGAAATCCTGTTCGCCCAGATCAGGAAGCGCCTGGCCGCGACGCCTGGCTTCTTCACCAAGCAGCGCGACGCGATCCGTGGCGTCACCGAAGAGACGACCACCGGCGTCAACCGCCTCTACCAGCTGCAGAAGAAGGGCCTGCTGCCGTTCCCGGCGATCAACGTCAACGACAGCGTCACCAAGTCGAAGTTCGACAACAAGTATGGCTGCAAGGAATCGCTGGTCGACGGCATCCGTCGCGGCACCGACGTCATGATGGCCGGCAAGGTCGCCGTGGTCTGCGGCTACGGCGACGTGGGCAAGGGTTCCGCGGCTTCGCTGAAGGGCGCCGGGGCGCGCGTAAAAGTGACGGAAGTCGACCCGATCTGCGCGCTGCAGGCCGCGATGGACGGCTTTGAGGTCGTCACGCTCGAGGACGCCGCGCCGACCGCCGACATCGTCATCACCACGACCGGCAACAAGGACGTCGTCACGCTCGACCATATGCGCCTGCTCAAGGACATGGCGATCGTCGGCAACATCGGCCACTTCGACAACGAGATCCAGGTCGCTTCGCTGCGCAACCTGAAATGGACGAACGTCAAGCCGCAGGTCGACATGATCACCTTCCCGGACGGCAAGCGGATGATCCTGCTTTCGGAAGGCCGCCTGCTCAACCTCGGCAACGCCACCGGCCATCCGAGCTTCGTGATGTCGGCGTCATTCACCAACCAGGTGCTGGCGCAGATGGAGCTCTGGACCAAGCCCGGCAAGTACGAGAACAAGGTCTATGTGCTGCCGAAGCATCTCGATGAGAAGGTCGCCCGCCTGCACCTCGACAAGCTGGGCGCCAGGCTGACCGAGCTGTCCAGCGAACAGGCCTCCTATATCGGCGTCACGCCACAGGGGCCGTTCAAGCCGGAGCACTACAGGTACTGATTTTGTAAGCAATAAACACAACATATTGACGCCGGGAGATTGAATATCCCCCGGCGTTTCTTTTTGGCCCAAAGCTTCTTCACGGGGATTCCCGCAGAGTCTATTGTGAGGTGATTCGCGAAGTATCCGCTTCCGCGATCGGGGCATGGACGGAAGCGGACAAGGCGGTCTTGGGATTCTAGCGGCGAGAGGACAAGACATGCCGGGGGACAACCCGCGCTACGCGGGAGAGGCCGTATCCGGCGGCCATGACGATTCGCGCCAGATCGCGGAGCGCGGAAGCATGGTCTCGCGGCCGCGTCTGCGCCGCCTTCGCGCCGCGCTTTCCGCATCAGCATTTTCTGGACTGACCGTTTCGGCGCACGGCGCACCGGCCCAGCAGGCGGACGTCTTCGGCATACCCGGACTGTCCGTCGGTACGTTCGAGGTCATCCAGTTCGCCGTCTTCACCGGCGTGCTCGGCGCGGCTCTCCTCTCGGCGCTGTGGCTGATCCGCGAGCGTGCCCGCACGGCGGCCGAGAACGCGTCGCTGCGAGCCAAGGTGTCGGATCTCAACGCATCCCTGTCGCGAACAGAGTCGCTGCTCAATCTGCGCGACCAGCGTGTTGTCGTGTGGACGTCGGACAAGTCGAAGCCTGAATTGGTGGGTGCGCTGCCGTCAGAGTCCGGCGCGCCTGACGAGCGCGCGGCGTTCCTCGCCTTCGGCCGCTGGCTGTCGCCCCGCTCAGCTTCCGTACTGGAGAACGCGATCGCAGCGTTGCGCGAGAAGGGAACGCCCTTCGACCGTGTCATCGAGAGCCAGAACGGCGCTCCGCTCGAGGTGCGCGGCCGCAAGACGCCCGGCCACGCGATCGTGCGCTTCGTTTCGCTGTCCGAGACGCAACGGGCAGAGGCCCGCCTGAGGCTGGAGAACCAGCGTCTTAGCGCCGACTGGGAAAACCTTCTCAGCATGGCCGACGCGCTTGCCATGCCGTTCTGGGTGCGGTCCGCCGATGGACGCCTCAAATGGGTGAACCGGGCCTATGCCCAGGCCGTCGAAGCCGAGAGTTCCGAAGCGGCCGTGCGCGACGGCAAGGAACTGCTCGGCACGCAGGCGCGGGAGGCGATCGCCCGGCACCACCAGTCCGAGCAACTGTTGCAGCAGACCGTGTCCACGGTCGTCCACGGCGACCGCAAGCTGTTCACGGTCACCGATTTTGCGAGCCCATCCGGCGCCGCCGGCCTCGCTTTGGATGTCAGTTCGATGGAGGCCATGCGCGAGGACTACGCGCAGATGATGCGCAACCAGGCCGACACGCTCGACCAGCTGACCACGGCTGTGGCGCAGTTCGATGCGGACCAGAAGCTGCGCTTCTACAACAACGCCTTCCAGAAGCTCTGGGAGCTGGACATCGCCTTCCTCAACAGCTCGCCCGACAATGCGCTGCTGCTCGACCGGCTGCGCGGCGACGGCAAGATCGCCGAACAGCCGGAGTGGCGGCGCTGGAAGGACAACCTCCTCAGCGTCTACCGATCGGTCGATTCCGCGGAGCACTGGTGGCATCTGCCCGATAGCCGCACGATCCGCGTCATCGCCAATCCGCAGCCGAAGGGCGGCGTGACCTGGGTTTTCGAGAACCTCACCGAGAAGTTCGCGCTGGAAAGCCGCTACAACACGGCCATCCGCGTGCAGAGCGAGACGCTGGACAGCCTCACCGAGGGCGTCGCCGTGTTCGGTCCGGACGGCCGCATGCGGCTCGCCAACCCAGCTTTCTTCCGGCTCTGGAGCCTGACGCCGGGGAGCGCCACCAACGAGACGCATATCGCCGCCCTGCGGACTGCCTGCGACGACAAGGCCATCGACAGTCCGTGGCACGGCTTTGTGGCCGCCGTCACCGGCTTCGACGACGAGCGCCGGGACCGCCAGGGGCAGGCCGAGCTGAAGAACGGCACCGTGCTGCGCTATGCGCTGATCCACCTGCCCAACGGCCAGGTCATGCTCACCTTCATCGACGTCACCGACAGCGTCAATGTCGAGCGGGCGCTGCAGGACAAGAACGAGGCGCTGCAGAAAGCCGACCAGCTGAAGAACGATTTCGTCCAGCGCGTCTCGTACGAGCTGCGTTCTCCGCTGACCAACATCATCGGCTTCACCGAACTTCTCGACGCCGGCGCGACAGGCCCTCTGACCGAGCGCCAGAAAGAGTATGTCCGGCATATCTTCTCCTCGTCGTCGGTCCTGCTGACGCTGGTCAACGATATCCTCGACCTCGCCACGGTCGATGCCGGCATCATGCGGCTCGAAGTTGGCGAGGTGCGCATCACGCAGGTCATCGCTTCCGCGGCCGAGATGGTGTCCGACCGCTTTTCCGAGCACCGGATCGGGCTCTCGGTCGATGTCGGGGGAGCCCCGAAATCCATGGTCGGCGACGAAAACCGCATCCGGCAGGTACTCGCCAACCTCCTCAGCAACGCTGCGAACTACGCGCCCGAGGGCAGCACTGTCTCGCTGGCCTGCCGCGAGGTGGCGAACGGCATGGAGTTTGCCGTCTCGGACGAAGGTCCGGGAATGCCGCCGGAGGTGCTGGATATCGCCTTCCGCCGCTTCGAGACGCGGGCCAATGGCGGCCGCCGCCGCGGCGCCGGCCTCGGTCTGTCGATCGTCAAGAGCTTCGTCGAGCTGCATGGCGGCTCGGTCCGCATCGAGTCGGGACAGGAACAGGGCACAACAGTCGTGTGCTTCTTTCCAAGAGAGCCGAAACAGATGCAGGATGCGGCGGAGTAAGCCGCATCATGACGGGCCCTATGCTGGAACGCTTCCTCGCCAGTGAAGCAGACACCGTCCGCCTCGGCCAGGACCTGGCCCAAGCCATCCGCCCCGGCGACGTGCTGGCGCTGCACGGCGATCTGGGCGCCGGAAAGACGACGCTGGCGCGCAGCCTCATCCGCGCGGTGGCGGCGGACCCCGAACTCGACGTGCCAAGCCCCACCTTCACCCTCGTCCAGTCCTATGAGGCGAGAGTGCCGATCCACCATTTCGACCTTTACCGCCTGTCGTCGCCGGACGAGCTCGGCGAACTCGGTTTCGACGAGGCGCGTGAGCAGGGAGCGGCGCTTGTCGAGTGGCCGGACCGGGCTGGCGACGCGCTGCCGAAGGAGACGCTCCATATAGACCTGACGCACGAGGGCAACGGCCGCCTCGTCCGCATCGCGGGCGGAGGCGGGGCGTTCGAACGCGTACAGCGCTCGCTGGCGATGCGCGACTTCCTTGGCCGCGCTGGTTGGGGAGAGGCTGATCGGCGGCGTCTGGCCGGCGACGCCTCGGCGCGCAGCTACGAAACCGTCGTGCTCGCCGGCCGCGAGCCGCGTATCCTCATGAATTCGCCGCCGCTGGTGCTCGGTCCTCCGGTGAAGGACGGCAAGGCCTATGCGGAGATCGCGCACACCGCCCGCACGGTCGCCGCCTTCGTGGCGGTGGACCGCGCTCTCGCCGATGCCGGCGTCAGCGTGCCTACGATCTATGCCCAGGATCTCGATCGGGGGTTCTTGCTGATCGAGAATCTGGGCTCCGATGGCGTCATCGATCCAGAAGGCAGGCCCATCGTCGCGCGCTACAGGGCTGCCGCCGAACTGCTCGCCTGGCTGCACGAGAAGCCGTCTTCCCCGCGTTTGCCGGTTGCGCCCGGTATCTGGCACGACGTGCCTCCATTCGATCGGGAGGCCATGCTCATCGAGGTGGCGCTGCTGCTCGACTGGTATGTGCCGTGGGCGACGGGCAAGCCGGCAAGCGACAGCCTGCGCAGGGAATTCGACCTCGCCTGGAGCAATCTGAGCGACCGCCTGGCCTCCGCCGAAACGGGGCTGGTGCAGCGCGATTATCATTCCCCCAACCTCATCTGGCGCGAAGGCCGCTCCGGCCATGACCGGCTGGGCATCATCGATTTCCAGGATGCGCTCATCGGACCGCTGGCCTACGACGTCGCCTCGCTCGCCATGGATGCCCGGGTGACCGTCCCCGCCGACGTCGAAAGCGCGACGGTCGAGGCCTATGTCTCGGCGCGAAAGGCTGCCGTTTCGTTCGACGCCGACGCCTTCGCGGAGGCTTACGCGATCACGGCCGCGCAGCGGAACTCGAAGATACTGGGGATCTTCGTGCGGCTCGATCGCCGCGACGGGAAGCCTGCCTACCTTAAGCATCTGCCCCGCATCCGGGACTATCTGCGCCGCGCCCTGGCGCATCCGGCCCTGGCCGACATTGCCGATCTCTACCGCCGCCACGGCTTGCTCGACGAGGTTTCCGCTTGACGTTTTCCTGGAAGCCCCAGACGGCCATGGTGCTTGCCGCCGGCCTCGGCAAGCGCATGCGCCCGATCACCGACATCATGCCCAAGCCGCTGGTAAGCATCGCCGGGAAGCCGATGCTGGACTGGTCGCTCGACCTGCTGGAGAAGGCCGGAGTCCGCAAGGCAGTGGTCAACGTGCACTACCTGCCCGATCAGATCGTCGCGCATGTCGCCCAGCGCACCATGCCCAGTATCGTCATCTCCGACGAACAGGATGGCCTGCTCGACTCGGCCGGCGGCGTGGTCAAGGCGTTGCCCGAACTGGGTGACGAACCGTTCTACCTGCTCAACGCCGATACCTTCTGGATCGACCGGGATATCCCCAACCTAGATGCGCTCGCCCTTGCGTGGGATGCCGCGCGGATGGATATTCTGCTCATGCTTTCCGACCTCGAATCGGCGACCGGGCACAGCGGCGGAAGCGATTTCCTGATTGATGCCGACGGTCGCCTCTCGCGTTCCAGGCAGGACCCGTCTGGCGTGATCTATGCCGGGGCCGCGATCATGAATCCGCGCCTGTTCGCCGGGAAGGAAGTCGCACCGGCTTCCCTCAACCGCTACTTCGACGAGGCGATCGCCGCCGGCCGCCTCTTCGGGATGACGCTGGTGGGCGACTGGATCACCGTCGGCACGCCCGACGCCATCGCGCCGGCGGAGGCGGCGGTCGCCCGGGCGCGCGCCGAAGGGCGATGAGCGACCCCGGCCTCCATCTCTTCTCCATCCCGCCCGGCGCACCCTTTCTGCCGAGCCTCGCCGAGGCCCTGCTTTCCGGTCGCCTGATTGCCGGCTTCGATGCGCGCGATCCGCTGGCGCTGGCCGGCGTGACCATCTATCTGCCGACGCGCCGCGCCGCCCGCGAGCTGAGAAGCGTATTGGTCGGCAAGGTTTCGGGCGGTTCCGCGATCCTTCCCACCATCCGGGCTCTGGGCGAGTTCGACGAGGAAGGCGCCGTCTTCGACGCCGCAATCGCCGGCTCGCTCGACCTTGCGCCGCCGATCGCCCCGCTCGACCGCCTTTTGCTGTTGGCGAAGCTGGTGCGCGCCTGGAAGCGGCGACTGCCGGCGCATGTGGCGCAGCTGTTCGAGGAGGAGGTCATCGTTCCCGCTTCGGCGGCCGATGCCATCTGGCACGCCCGCGATCTGGCAGCCTTGATGGACGAGATCGAGACGGAGCGAGCCGACTGGTCGAGACTGGCCGACCTTGTTCCCGGCGAACTTGCCGGCTGGTGGCAGGTCACCCTCGAGTTTCTGTCGATCGTCACGCATCAATGGCCCGCCGTGCTCGCCGAGCGCGGCCAGTCCAATCCGGCCGCGCATCGCAGCCGCCTGATGGCGCTGGAGGCCGAACGGCTGAGGCGCAGCCCAGCCGCCGGGCCGGTCATCGCCGCGGGTTCCACGGGTTCCATTCCGGCCACGGCCGAACTCTTGTCGGTGATCGCCCGCTTGCCGCAGGGCGCGGTCGTGCTGCCGGGGCTCGACACCCATCTCGACGCGCCGTCCTGGTCGATCATCGACGACCCTGCGCCCGAACCGGCCGTCCTCGGCCATCCCCAGTTCGGCCTGGCCAAGCTGCTGCGCAAGCTTGGCGCGACGCGCGAGGACGTGACCCAACTCGCGTCCCTGCACCCGGATCTCCAGGTCCGCAAGGATTTGGTCAGCGACGCGCTGCGGCCCGCGGTCACCACCGACGCCTGGGCCTCCGGATCGGCCGTCGCCGCCGCGCCCGCGGACGTCGATGCGGCGCTTGCCGGCGTGACCCTGGTGGAGGCGGCCAACGAGCGCGACGAGGCGGCGGCGATCGCCGTCGCTCTCAAGCGCGCGGCGCAACGGCCGGACGCGCGCGTGGCGCTGGTGACCGGCGACCGCAATCTCGCCCGGCGCGTCTCCACCGAGCTGCTGCGGTTGGGCGTCGTGGCCGATGATTCCGGCGGTACGCCGCTGACCCGCACGTCCCCGGCCGAGCTCCTGACGCTGCTCCTGGAGGCCGTCTTCCGGCCCGGCGACCCGGTGCCGGTCGTGGCCCTGCTCAAGCATCCGCTGCTGACCCTCGGGCTCGAGCGGGCGCTCGTGCGCAGGGCGTTCGAGACGGTCGAACTGGTGGCGCTGAGAGGCGGCACAGGACGCCCCGACGCCGCGCAACTGCCGGCGCTGTTCGAGGAGCGGCTTGCAGGCTTCGCCGGTGACGTGCGTCAGCCCCATTGGCTGGCCCGCCTGAACGAGGAACGCCTCGCGGAGGCCCGCACCGCGCTTGCCAGCCTCGGCGACGCGATCGCTCCGCTCGCCGCCTTGCGTGAGGCCCGGTCGGTAGACCTTGCCGAGATCGCGCGGCAAACGATCCAGTCATTCGAGACGCTGGGCCGGTCCGCGGATGGCGGGCTGGAGCAGCTCTATGCCGGGGAAGCGGGCGCCACGCTGGCCGAGTTCCTGCGCTCGCTGGTCGGCTCGGATGCGGCCTTCGATCTCGTCGCCGGCGAATGGCCGGACGTGTTCGCGGCCCTGATCTCGCCCGAAGTGGTGAAGCCCAACCCCGGAGCGGAAAGCCGGATTGCCATCTGGGGGCAGCTCGAGGCGCGGTTGCAGACCGTCGACATGCTGGTTCTCGGCGGTCTCAACGAGGGCGTCTGGCCGCGCAAGGCGCAGGCCGACCGCTTCATGTCGCGCATGATGAAGTCCGGTCTTGAGCTCGAGCCCCCGGAACGCCGGATCGGCCTCGCCGCGCACGACTTCATGATCGCCATGGGCACGGGCGAGGTGGTGCTCACCCGCGCCGCGCGCTCGGGCGATGCGCCGGCGCTGGCGTCGCGCTGGCTGCAGAGGCTGCTCACCTATGTCGGCGACGAGCAGGCCGGGAAGATGCGTGCGCGCGGCAATGTGCTGCTCGACTGGGCGCGCCAGCTCGACGCTGGCGACAAGCAGCCCTTCGCCAGGCGGCCTGAGCCGAAGCCGCCGCTCGAGGCGCGTCCGCGAAAATTCTCCGTGACCGAGATCGAGACGCTGCGCCGCGACCCCTACGCCATCTACGCCAAGCGCATCCTCGGCCTGCAGGCGCTCGACCCGCTGGTGCGCGATCCCGGCGCGGCGGATCGCGGAACGCTGTTCCATGACATCCTGCACCGTTTCACGGAAAGCGGCGTCGATGCGCTGGGCAGTGGAGCGCTCGACGGTCTCGTCGACATCGGCCACGCCTGCTTCGCGGAGATCGAACTGCCGCCCGACGTGCATGCGATCTGGTGGCCGCGTTTCCTGCGCATGGCGCCCGAGATCCTGGCCTGGGAAGCGCGGCGTGCTGCGGCAGTGAGGTCGCGTCATGCCGAGGCGGCCGCGCTGGCGCTGGAGGTGGCGCGCACCGGCGTCACCCTGTCCGGACGCGCCGACCGCATCGACATCCTCTCCGGCGGGATGGCGGTCATCCTCGACTACAAGACCGGCTCCTCGCCATCGAAAGGGCAGGCCCACACCTTGCTCTCCCCGCAGCTCGCGCTCGAAGGCGCGCTGCTGCGGCGCGGCGCGTTCAGGCCGCTGGGGACGCCGAACCTTTCCGATCTGGCCTTTGTGCGCCTGCGCCCCAACGGCCTCGTCAACGAGGAGTCCATCCTCGAATACAATCGGAATTCCCGGCCCGCCGACGACCTCGCCGAAGACGCCTGGCGACGCCTCGAAGAGCTGATCCTGCACTACCAGAGTCCGGCCACCGGCTATCTGTCGCGCGCGCTGCCGTTCCGCGAGGGAGACACGGAGGGCGACTATGATCACCTCGCCCGCGTGCTCGAATGGTCGGCCGGCGGCGGCGATGCGGAAGGCGAGGGGTCATGAAGCGGACCGTCCGGATTCCCGACGAGACGCGCGCCGACCAGGCGCGAGCCGCGGATCCGTCCAGCTCGGCCTGGGTTTCGGCAAATGCCGGCTCCGGCAAAACGCATGTGCTCACGCAGCGCGTCGTGCGGCTTTTGCTGCGCGGCGCCGATCCGTCGAAGATCCTCTGCCTGACCTATACGCGGGCGGCAGCCGCCAACATGTCCAATCGCGTCTTCAAGACGCTCGCCGCCTGGACGACGATGCCGGACCGGGCGCTTGCCGAGCAGATCCGCCAGCTCGAGGACGAGAAGCCGGACGCCGCAAAGATCGCCGCCGCCCGGCGGCTATTCGCGCGGGCGCTGGAGACGCCGGGCGGGCTGAAGATCCAGACGATCCACGCCTTTTGCGAGTCCGTGCTCCACCAGTTCCCGCTAGAAGCCAACATCGCCGCACATTTCGAGCTGCTCGACCCGAAGATGGAGGCCGCGCTGGTGGAATCCGTCCGGCGGGAGATGCTGACGGGCGCGGGCGCCGCCAACAATCCCGAGCTCGAACGCGCCTTCGCGACAGTGCTCAAGCATGGCGGGGAGCACGGGCTGGAGAAGCTGCTCCGCGAGATCGTCGCCAAGCGCGACGGCCTGCGCGCCTTCATCGACGCCGTGAAGATCGACGAAACCCCGTATCTGCGCCTGTTCGAGGCGCTGGGTTTCCGACCTCGCGATTCCTCCGAATCCATCGCGGCTTCGATATGGCCGCTGCCGGGCTTTGCTGCGGATTTTTTCCGGGATTTTGCGCAGGTTGCCGAGGCCGCCGATGCGCGCACGGTCATCAACAGCATCCTGCCCCACGCGTCCGCAGCCTTCGCCGAGTCCGATCCGGTGCTCAGGCTCACGCTGCTCAAGCAGGGGTTCCTGAAGGCGAACGGCGAGCCCTACGATGCGGCGAAAGCCTTCAAGAAGGCGATGCACCAGCAGCTGCCGGACCTCGCCGAACGCTATATGTCGGCGGCGGACGCGATCGTCGTCGCCTGCGACCGCGTGGCGCTGTTCCGCATGCTGGAGGCGACCTGCGCGGCGCTCGACCTCGCCGATTGGATGATCGCCCGCTACGAGCGCGTCAAGAGCGCCCGGGGCATGCTCGACTTCAACGACCTGATCACGCGCACGCTGAGGCTCCTGGCGCGCCGCAATGCCGGCGCCTGGGTGCAGTTCAAGCTCGACAAGGGCATCGATCACATCCTGCTCGACGAGGCGCAGGACACCAGTCCCGATCAATGGGAGGTGGTGAAGGGGCTCACCGAGGAATTCTTCGCCGGAGAGGGCGCCCGCGGGGTGCGCCGCACCATCTTCGCGGTGGGAGACGAGAAGCAGTCCATCTACTCCTTCCAGGGAGCCCGCCCGGAATCGTTCGCCGAGACCAAGCACCACTTCGCCCCCCGGGTCCGCGGCGCCGACGGTCGCTTCGCCGACGTGCGGCTCAACTGGTCCTTCCGTTCGACCATCGACGTGCTGTCGGCGGTCGACGTCGTGTTCGGGAATGACGACGCGCGGCGCGGCCTGACGCGCGACGGCGAGCCTATAGCCCACAGCGCCATCCGCGAACTGACCCCCGGCTATGTTGAGCTGTGGCCTTCTCTCGGCGTCGAGCAGGTCGACGACCCCGATGACTGGTCCACGCCGATCGACCATGCCAGCGCGCCGGCCGTGCGTCTGGCGGAAACGGTGGCGGCGACGATCGAGCGCTGGATCAACAATGGCGAGATCATCGAAGGAACGGGCAAGGCCCTGACCGCGGGCGACGTGCTGGTGCTGGTGCGCAAGCGCGACAGCTTCATGCATGCGCTGTCGCGCAGCTTGAAGAACCGCGACATCCCGGTCGCCGGCGCCGACAGGCTCCTGCTGCCCGGCCACATCGCCGTCAAGGATTTGATGGCGCTCGGACGCCTGCTGCTGCAGCCGGAGGATGATCTTTCGCTCGCCGCGGTGCTGCGCAGCCCGCTCTTCGGCGTCACCGAGGAAAAGCTTTTCGACCTTTCGTGGGGGCGGGGCAAGCGGTCGCTCCGCGCATCGCTGCGCGACATGGCGCGTGAGGACGCGACGCTGGCCGCCATCGCCGAGCAGCTCGACGCATGGGCGAACGAGGCGGCCTACAAGCCGGTCTTCGAGTTCTATTCGTGTGTGCTGGGTCGCGATGGCGTGCGCCGCAAGATGATCGGCCGCCTCGGCCACGAGGCCGGCGAGATCCTGGATGAGTTCCTGAGCTTCTGCCTTGCGGAGGAGCGCGCCGGCCTGCCCGGACTGGAGGCTTTCCTGGCGACGCTGGAAGGCAGCGCGCTCGAGGTGAAGCGCGAGATGGACCAGACCCGCAACGAGGTGCGCATCATGACGGTGCACGCCTCGAAGGGCCTGGAGGCGCCGGTCGTCTTCCTCATCGACAGCGGCAGCGCCTCCTTCACCAACCAGCACATGCCGAGCCTGATGCCGTTTGCGTTCAAGGACGACCTCGGCAGCGCCAAGGCCTACCTCTGGTATCCCGGAAGCGACGTCGCCAACTCCACCGTGCGCGCCATCCAGACCGACATCGCGGCGGCGGCCGACGACGAGTACCGGAGGCTCCTCTATGTCGGCATGACGCGCGCCGAGGACCGCCTGATCGTCTGCGGCTATCACGGCAGGCGGCCGCCCGCTTCCGGCACCTGGCATTCGATCGTTTCGCGGGCGCTCGAGGGCGCAAGTGAAACGAGGCAGATCGACCGCGACAGCGAGGGCGACACGATCCTGCGCTATCGCGTTGCCCCGGTGGTGATGGCGCACGCGCCGGAGCGCGAGACGTCCGGCCGACAGGCTGAGCTGCAGTTGCTTCCGCCCGGGCTTTTCGAGCCGCTTCCGCCCGACGAGAAACTGCCGCGTCCGCTGACGCCCTCGGGCGCTTCGGTGCTGATCGACGAGGAACTGGCGACGCACAGGGAGGCGGCGGGCCGTTCGCCGGTGCTCGATTCCGACGGCGGGGCGAGTTTCGCGATCGCCCGGGGGCTTGCCAGTCACCGTCTTCTCCAGATGCTGCCGTCCCTGCCCGAAGCTGAGCGCGAGACGGCGGCGCGGCGCTATCTCGACAGGGTCGCCGCTGACTGGCCCGCCGGCGAGGCCGAGAGATCGCTCGCGTCGGTCATGGGGATCCTCGGCTCGCGCGCCTTTTCTCCGATTTTCGCGGAAAACTCCCGGGCGGAAGTCTCGGTCATGGGCACGCTGATGGTGCGGGGCCAGGAGCGCGCCGTGTCGGGCACGATCGACCGCCTCGCCGTCACCGCCGACGAAGTGCTGATCGTCGATTACAAGACCAACCGTCCGCCGCCGGCCTCGATCGACCAGGCGCCCGAAGCCTATGTGCTGCAGATGGCGCTCTATGCAGTGCTGCTGAAGCCCCTCTATCCGAACAGGAAGATTTCGGCCGCCCTGCTCTTCACCGAGACGCCGAAACTGATCGAGGTTCCCGCCGTTGTGATGGACGCCGCGCTTGCCCGACTCACGCGGCCGTGAGACAAGGCCTGCTTGAAGGGTGCGCCGCACTGCACCACATATTGCGCGACCAAGCATCGAAAGGATTCTTCAGTATGGCCACCGTGACGGTCGACAAGAGCAATTTCAAGAGCGACGTGCTGGACGCCAAGGAGCCGGTGGTCGTGGATTTCTGGGCGGAGTGGTGCGGTCCCTGCAAGATGATCGCCCCGGCGCTCGAAGACATTTCTGCCGAACTCGGCGGCAAGGTGAAGATCGCCAAGCTGAACATCGACGAGAATCCTGAGCTCGCGGCGCAGTTCGGCGTCCGCTCGATCCCGACGCTGATGATCTTCAAGGGCGGCGAAGTGGCCGACATGAAGGTCGGCGCGGCCCCGAAGACCGCGCTTTCGCACTGGATCAACGGCGCCGTCGCCTGACGTCCCGTTTGCTGCACTTCCAAGCAAAAGGTCCGGCGCTCGCGCCGGACCTTTTTGTTTGGTCGGAGGCTCGCGCGTTTGCATTTTTCCGCGGAGAGTCATAAGCCTCTGCGACCTTGCTCGGGGCAGGCATGCAGCCGCCCGCACCGCAAACCGGAAACGTTATGAACAAGCCGATCGAACCAAATTCCTTCCGCACCGGCCCCGACGAACAGGGCATGTTCGGCTTGTTCGGCGGGCGCTTCGTCGCTGAGACCCTGATGCCGCTCATCCTGGACCTGCAGGCGCACTGGGATGCGGCAAAGAACGATCCCGCCTTCAAGGCGGAGCTTTCGGCGCTCTCGACCTTCTATGCGGGGCGTCCCTCCAAGCTCTACTTCGCCGAAGGACTGACGCGGCATCTCGGCGGGGCCAAGGTCTACTTCAAGCGCGAGGACCTCAACCACACCGGTTCGCACAAGATCAACAACTGCCTCGGCCAGATCCTGCTCGCCAAGCGCATGGGCAAGAAGCGGATCATTGCCGAGACCGGCGCCGGTCAGCACGGCGTTGCCTCGGCGACGGTGGCGGCGCGCTTCGGCTATCCCTGCGTCGTCTACATGGGCGCCACCGACGTCGAGCGGCAGAAGCCGAATGTCTTCCGCATGAAGCTGCTCGGCGCGGAAGTGCGGCCGGTCAGCTCCGGTCACGGCACGCTCAAGGACGCCATGAACGAGGCGCTGCGCGACTGGGTGACCAATGTCGAGGACACCTACTACCTGATCGGCACGGCCGCCGGTCCGCACCCCTATCCCGAGCTCGTGCGCGACTTCCAGTCGGTGATCGGCAACGAGGCGCGGGCGCAGATCCTCGAGCAGGAAGGCCGGCTGCCGGATCTCGTCATTGCCGCCGTCGGCGGCGGCTCCAACGCCATCGGCATTTTCCATCCGTTCCTGGACGACCGCAACGTCAGGATCGTCGGCATCGAGGCGGGCGGCCGTGGGCTTGAAGGGGTCGAGCACTGCGCTTCCATGAACGCCGGCAAGCCGGGCGTCCTGCACGGCAACCGCACCTATCTGCTGCAGAATGACGACGGCCAGATCCTTGACGGCCATTCGATTTCGGCCGGCCTCGACTATCCGGGCGTCGGCCCGGAGCACAGCTGGCTGCGCGACAGCGGCCGCGTCGAGTACGTGCCGATCCTGGACGACGAGGCGCTCGACGCCTTCCAGGTGACGACTAAGGTGGAGGGCATCATCCCGGCGCTGGAATCCGCCCACGCCATCGCCCACGCCATGAAGGTGGCGCCGAAGATGGGCAAGGACCAGATCGTGATCGTCAACCTGTCCGGCCGCGGCGACAAGGACGTGCACACGGTCGCCAAGATGATGGGCATGGAGATCTGAGGGTAGATCGTTGGCCTCGCTCTGTATCCCATGATAGGATGGATCCGAGCTTGGAGACGTTGTGATGGGCGAGATGCCATTGTCTTTGCGCCTGGACGCGGAAACCGTTGAAGGCCTCAAACGGGAAGCCGCTTTGCAGGACGTTGCGCTGGACGACATTGCCAGCCAGGCCATCAAATCTTACCTTGACTGCCAAGAGCGGGAACGGTTGCTGATCCAGCAGCGCACTGTCGAGGCCGATAAAGGCGTGTTCATCTCCAGCGAAGCAATGATGCGCTGGGTGGAAGATCTCTTTGACGGCAAGCGGACTCCGCCACCACAGCCCGATGTCTTTCTGACGCCTCGCAATCGTTGACGGCGTCTGGATGAGACTCGTCTTCCTGCCGACCACCAGGGCGGACTTCGAATGGCTGGCCGACTATTACCTCGGCGTCTTTCCCGAGGGCGGTCCGAGGGCGTATCGTCGGCTGGAGCGTGCACTGGCGCACCTGGCGGACAATCCACGTCTCGGCAAAGCCATTGCACAAACTGACTATCGCGAATATTCGGTTCCGCGAACGCCGTTTGCGCTGATCTACAGGATCGGCGACGACGCCATCGAAATCCTGCGCGTTTGGGATCGGCGCGCCGATCCGGCTCACATGCGATTGCCAGACGACGGAGAGACATGACCACCACCCGTATCGACCGCCGTTTTGAGAAACTCGCCGCCGAGGGCCGGCCGGCGCTGGTCACCTATTTCATGGGCGGCGACCCTGACTATGCGACCTCGCTCAGCATCATGAAGGCGCTGCCGAAGGCCGGGGCCGACGTCATCGAGCTGGGCATGCCTTTCTCCGATCCCATGGCCGACGGGCCGGCCATCCAGGCCGCTGGCCTGCGGGCGCTGAAGGCCGGGCAGACGCTGGCGAAGACGCTGCAGATGGCGGCTGAATTCCGCACCGTCGATGACGACACGCCGATCGTCATGATGGGGTACTACAATCCCATCTACATCTACGGCGTGGATCGTTTCCTGGCCGACGCCAAGGCGGCCGGCATCGACGGGCTGATCATCGTCGACCTGCCGCCGGAAATGGACGCGGAGCTCTGCGTGCCGGCGCTCAAGGCGGGCGTGAACTTCATCCGGCTGGCGACGCCGACGACCGACGACAAGCGCCTGCCCAAGGTGCTCGAGAACACCTCGGGCTTCGTCTACTACGTGTCGATGACCGGCATCACCGGCTCGGCGCTTGCCGATACCGGCAAGGTCGAGGCTGCGGTCAAGCGCATCAAGAGCCATACCTCGCTGCCGGTCTGTGTCGGCTTCGGCGTCAAGACCGCCGAGCAGGCGCGCGTCATCGGCGCATCCGCCGACGGCGTCGTCGTAGGCACTGCGATCGTCAATGCGGTCGCCAACGTGCTGGGTCCCGATGGCCGGACGACCGCCGACCCGGCGGAGGCGGTGGCGACGCTGGTCAACGGCCTCGCCCAGGGCGTCCGCGCCGCCCGCCTTCAAGTCGCCCAATAGGCGTCCCATCCTCCCGGACCGTCCACCAGCCCGAGAAAAAGCATCATGAACTGGATCACCAACTACGTTCGGCCGAAGATCAATTCGATGCTCGGCCGCCGCGATATGCCCGAGAACCTCTGGATCAAGGATCCCGAGACGGGCGAGATGGTGTTCCACAAGGACCTGGAGAGCAACCAGTTCGTCATCCCGACCTCCGGCCACCACATGAAGATCTCGGCCAAGGAGCGGCTGAGATACTTCTTCGACGACGGGCGCTATGACGTCATCGACAACCCCAAGGCGCCGGTGGACCCGCTGAAATTCCGGGACGAGAAGCGCTATCTCGACCGGCTTCGCGACGCCAAGGCCAAGACCGGGCTCGAGGACGCGATCCTGTCCGGCCTCGGCACGATCGAGGGCCTTCCCATCGTGGCCACCGTTCAGGACTTCTCCTTCATGGGCGGCTCGCTCGGCATGGCTGCCGGCGAGGCGATCATCAGGGCGTTCGAGACGGCGCTCGAGAAGAAGCGGCCGCTCGTGCTGTTCGCCGCCTCCGGCGGGGCGCGCATGCAGGAAGGCATTCTCTCGCTGATGCAGCTTCCGCGCACAACGGTCGGGGTCGATCGGCTCAAGGAAGCCGGATTGCCCTATATCGTCGTGCTGACCAACCCGACCACCGGCGGCGTCACCGCGTCCTACGCCATGCTGGGCGACGTCCACATCGCCGAGCCCGGCGCGCTGATCGGCTTCGCCGGCCCGCGCGTCATCGAGCAGACCATCCGCGAGAAGCTTCCCGAGGGCTTCCAGCGCGCCGAGTACCTGATGGATCACGGCATGGTCGACATGGTGGTGTCCCGTCTCGACATGAAGTCCACCGTCGCGCGGCTTCTGAAGCTGTTGCTCAAGACCCCGGCGGAAGTGGCGGCGATCGAGCCGGAGATCCTGCCTCCGCCCGCCGTCGCGGCGGAAGCGCGCCCGTCGGCCTGAACCCGTCATCCGACGCCGCGAAACGTGATTGTTTGCGCGGCGGGGAGCGCCTAAGTCATGTCGATGACCGCCTTGCTTGCCGATCGCGAAATCGAGCGCCTGATGATGCTGCATCCGAAGGGCTTCGACCTTTCGCTGGAGCGCATCACCCGCCTGCTGGACCGCCTTGGCAACCCGCAGGACCGGCTGCCGCCGGTCATCCATATCGCCGGCACCAACGGCAAGGGTTCCGCCGCGGCGTTCTCGCGCGCGCTGCTGGAGGCTGAGGGGCTCACGGTCCACGTCCACACCTCGCCGCATCTGGTCAACTGGCACGAGCGCTACCGGCTGGGCGCTGCGGGCGGCGGCAAGTTCGTCGGCGACGAGGTGCTTGCCGAGGCGATGTCCCGCGTCGCGACGGCCAATGCAGGGGAAAAGATCACCGTCTTCGAGATCCTGACCGCCGTCACCTTCCTGCTCTTCTCCGAGCACCCGGCGGACGCCGCCGTGATCGAGGTGGGGCTTGGCGGGCGCTTCGACGCGACCAACGTGATGAAGCAGCCGGCGGTATCGCTGATCATGCCGATCTCGCCCGATCACCAGGCCTACCTTGGCGACCGCGTCGAACTGATCGCCGCCGAGAAGGCCGGCATCATGAAGCAGGGCGTACCGGTCGTCATCGGTGCGCAGGAGTTCGATGCCGCGCAGGCCGTGCTCGTCGAGACGGCGGAGCGGCTCGGCTGCCCGTTCGAGCTCTATGGCCAGGACTTTCTCGCCTATGAGGAGAACGGCCGGCTGGTCTATCAGGACCAGACCGGACTGATGGACCTGCCGCCGCCGCGCCTCAGCGGCCGCCACCAGTTCGCCAACGCCGCCGCCGCGATCGCGGCCATCCGCGCCGCGGGCTTCGACCTGTCGCACGAGGCTGCGGAAGCGGCGATGCAGAGCGTCTACTGGCCGGGACGCATGCAGGGCCTGGCGTCGGGCAAACTGGCCGAACTCGCCCCGAAAGGCGCCGAGATCTGGGTCGATGGCGGCCACAATCCCGGGGCCGGCCTCGTCGTCGCCGAGGCGCTTGCCGAACAGGAGGAGCGCAACCCGCGGCCGCTCTTCCTCATTTCCGGCATGATCAACACCAAGGACCAGACCGGCTATTTCCGCGCCTTCCACGGCATGGCGCGGCATGTCTTCACGGTTCCGGTGACGATGAGCGAATCCAGCGTGCCGAACGACGAACTCGCGGTGCGCGCCACCGAGGCCGGGCTGTCGGCCGAACCGGTAGGCTCCGTCGCCAATGCGCTGATGCTGCTGCGCGACACCTGGGACGACCGCGAGCCGCCGCCGCGAATCCTGATCGGCGGATCGCTCTATCTGGTCGGCGCGGTGTTGGCCGAGAATGGCACGCCACCGGTCTGACGGGCGGGCGTTTTCCCGCGAAAACCTACGCCGCCCGCACCGCCCGGAAAAACTGCCTGATAAGCTCCACGTCCTTGATGCCGGGTGCGCTTTCCACGCCTGACGAGATGTCGAGGCCGGGCGGATTGGCGAGCTTTATGGCGTCGCCGACATTGCCGGCGTTGAGCCCGCCCGACAGCAGGTAATCGGTATCCGCGGGCAGGCCGTCCAAGACCGTCCAGTCGAAGGCGACGCCGTTGCCGCCGGGAAGCTCCGAGCCCGCGGGCGGTTTGGCGTCGAAAAGGAAGCGGTCGGCGACGCCGACAAACGGTGTGATCTTGCCGAGATCGCCAGCCTCGCTGATGGAAAATGCCTTCATCACCGGCAGCCCGTGGCGCGCCTTCAGCTCGGCGGCCCGTTCAGGCGTCTCCTTGCCGTGAAGCTGCAGCATGTCGGGCCGCATTGCGGCGACGATGCGGTCGAGGAAGGCGTCGTCGGCATCGACCGTCACGGCAACCGCGCTGGCCCGCCCTTCCACGCCGGCGCGCAGCCGCCGGGCTGTCTCGGGATCGATGTTGCGGGGGCTTTTCGGAAAGAAGATGAAGCCGACATGCGTCGCGCCGCCGTCGAGCGCGGCGGCGACGGCCTCTTCGGTCTTCAGTCCGCAGATCTTGATGTCCATGCCGCGCAGATAATCCCTGCGTCCGCCGGAGTCGAGGAAAACCGCGCTGCCCTCACTCAAACTGGATCGCCTGCAGCGCGCTGCCGTTGCGCTTCAGCCAGGCCTTGCAGCGGTCGGTGTCGGGGCAGAGTTCCCTGCACAGCTTCCAGAATCTTGGGCCGTGGTTCATTTCCTTCAGGTGCGCGACCTCGTGCGCGACGAGGTAGTCGATGACCGGCGGCGGCGCCATCATGATGCGCCAGGAGAACGACAGGCTGCCGTCGGACGTGCAGGAGCCCCAGCGGCTGGACGTGTCCTTGTAGCGGATCGCCTTCGCCTTGCGCCCAACACGTTCGGTGTGCTTGGCCACCAGCGTTTCGATGTCGCGCTTGGCCTCGCGCTTGAGGAAGTCGGCGATGCGGCGCGGCAGGTGGCGGCGGTCGCCGTGGATGATCATCGTCGGCCCGTCCTCGCCTGTCTCCAGCCGCACCGTGCCGCGCGGCGCGGGCTCGTGCACGATGAGATGCGGGACCCCGCGCACCGGGATCTTCACGCCGGGCCGGACCTGCGGCCTGTCCGGCACCTTCGCCAGCCGCTCCTCCAGCCAGCCCTGATGGCGGGAAAGAAAGCGCTCGACCTCGCCCCGCGCGAGCCCCGGCGGCACGGTGACGCGCAAGCCCTGGCCGCCGGCGTCGATGCGCAGCGTCAACCGGCGCGCGCGGTCGTTCTCGACGATCCGCAACGGCAGTGTGCGGCCGGCGACCACGTGCTCACGGTGCTGGACCGGAGGCGAGGCGAGCAGGGGCGCGCGTTTGAGGAAACCGAAGGGCATGGAAAGCACCAAATACTGATTCGCGGCGACGGACGAGAGAGGAGGGAGGTACGGGCGAGCCAAATTGCAGCCACGCCCGCTTGTCGCGTCTGGCCATTGTCAAAGAACGGTCCCGCGAGGAGCGGGAAGACGGGCGGCCGTCCGGTCGCTCGTAACATAGAATGTGCGGCCT
The DNA here is from genome assembly GCF_028826155.1 of Mesorhizobium shangrilense. NCBI lineage: Bacteria > Pseudomonadati > Pseudomonadota > Alphaproteobacteria > Hyphomicrobiales > Phyllobacteriaceae > Arvimicrobium > Arvimicrobium flavum. The sequence goes on along the minus strand of NZ_JAQGPN010000001.1, from coordinate 549,096 downwards.
CGCGGCCGCCCGTCCGGTGGTCTTGCCCCACCTGTCCCGCCCGGCCCATCGGGTCGCGGTCGGCGGTCGGGGCCCGGACCTGGGGGTTCATCACCCAGCAGCGCGACCGTAGCGCTGCCGATCCGGCACCGTCCCCTGCCCGGAGGGTCGGTGGCCATCCGTTTCCCGTGCAGGGGCGAGGCGGATTATGGGGGCGGTGCGGAGGGTGGGGAGAATCCTTTTTCGGGGGGGAGATGTCGGGCGCTCTGAAATGCAAGCGATAACAATATGTTAAGAGAAGCTCGGCGCTGCGAGTGGCTGCGAAAGGGGCGTTTTTCTCCCTGCGCAACTCCCATTTTCGCGCTCTGGGCGGGCGTTCCGTTTGGCGACGGGGGTGTTGTATTGCGCCGTCGGCGTGCTGCCGGGGCGTCACGGCATGGGTCCTAGGCTCTCCGCAGTTCGCTTCGCTCCTGCTTCGGCCTAGGATGACGAAGGGGGGAGGAGCGCCACGCCAATCGCCAACGCTGGCGACTGGGCATAGGCGACATCGAACGCCGACATTGGCGACCGGGCATAGGCAACATCGAACGCCAACGTTGGCGACCGGGCATAGGCAACACGCCAACATTGGCGATTGCGTTCATTGGGCATCCATCGCCAACGTTGGCGACGAGCGGCCGGCATCTCACCCTTCGTCATCCCAGGGCAAGCGCAGCGAAGCGGAGCGCGACCCTGGGACCCATGCCGCAACAGGGCGGTCGTGCGCCAATGGTGCGATGTCCAGCGAGGCAACCCGGACGGGGAGGGGCGTGTTCGCGGCGGGGCACGCTCTGCGGCAAGCTGGCGGCGACACCCGGTTTCCCCCCCCCGATAACCAGGGGCCGTCGCACCAGGGAGGGAGATAGCGTCAACGCCCCGACGCTCGCTTCCCATTGCCCCGCACCCGCACAAACGCCGACGGCGCCGCTTTCGCGACGCCGTCGGCTTGTTCACTCCACCGGGCGATCGGACGTCACCCCACCGGGCGATCAGACCTCGTCGAGGAGGCCGCCGCCCTTGCCCTTCCTGGACGGCTTGTCCGTCGTGGCGGGCGCGGTGGACTTGTTGCGGTTCGCCATGAAGCGGTCGAACTCTTCCTGGTCCTTGGCGCGGCGAAGCTCGCGCGCGTATTCGTCGAACTCGGCAAGCGTCTCGTCGAGCTTGCGGCGCTCTTCGGCAAGGCGCTCGAGTTCCTTCTCGCGCCAGTCGTCGAAGGCGACGTTGCCGGTGCGGCCGCCATGGCCCCAGCGGTGCGCCTTGTCGGCATTGCGGCGGCAGCCGGCGAAGACGCCGTCGGTGGCGCGGTTGACGTCGCGCTTGAAGCCGTCAAGCCGGTCGCCCCAGATGATGTAGGCGAGCATGGCGAGGCCGAGCGGCCAGAACACCATGAAGCCGATCACCATCAGCGCGATGGTCGCCGGCGTCCAGGCCGGACGGATCAGTGCAGTCGTGTTCATCTTCTCCCGTTCCTTCGGTTCGAGGCAGCGAGTGCTTGCTGCTCGAATCGACATGGTATCGAGAAAATGGCGATTCAAGACGATCGCCTCCGAAACCGGACAAGTACCTGAAACGTCTACTTTCTTTTCATGTGGTCGAGGACAAGCACGAGCAGCCCGGCGACCAGTCCCCAGAAGGCCGATCCGACACCGGCGAGCGTCAGGCCGGAGGCGGTGACCGCAAACGCCGTCGTGGCCGCCATGCGCTCGCCTTCGTTCTGCAGCGCGATGGTGAGCGCGTTGGCGAGCGCACCCATCAGCGCCAGCCCCGCAACAAGGACGATGAGGCTCTGCGGCAGGACGGCGAAGATGGCCACCAGCGAGGCTCCGAAGGCAGCGAAGACCACGTAGGCGAGCGCGTAGAAGGGACCGGTCTTCCACCGCTCGGCCGGATCGGGATGCACATCCGGCCCGGTGCAGATGGCGGCCGAAATGGCGGCGAGATTGGTGGTCGAGGCGCCGAAGGGGGCGGAGAGCAGCGAGACGAAGCCGGTGACCCCGATCAGCGGGCCGGGCGCAGGCTGGTAGCCGGCGGCGCGCAGCACGGCGAGGCCGGAGAGGTTCTGCGAGGCCATCGTGACCAGGTACAGCGGCAGGGCGAGGCCCATCGTTGCCTGCAGGGTGAATTCCGGCCAGATCGTCGTCAGGGTCGACAGCTCAGGGGTCGGCAGTCCGCCGACGCGGCCGGTGAGGAAGGCCGCCAGACCGCCGCCGACGAGCACGGCAAGCACCGACAGCGTCGGGCTGAACAGGCGGATCACGAAGAAGGCGGCGATCAACGGCAGGATCAGCCATGGGTCGGCCGGAATCGTCCTGGCTGCATTGATCGCGAAGATGACGACAATGCCCGCGAGCATGCCCGAGGCCACCGAGGCGGGGATGCGCGAGATCAGCGCGGTCAACGGCCGGAACAGGCCGGTGGCGACCAGCAGCAGGGCGGTGACGATGAAGGCGCCGACGGCTTCCGCCATGGTGAAACCGGTTGAGGCCGCGATCAGCGCCGCGCCGGGCGTCGACCATGCGGTGATGACGGGCATGCGGGTGCGCCACGAGAGCCACAGGCTTTCCGCGGCCATGGCGAGGCAGATGGCGGTGACCCAACTCGCCGTCTCGACCTGAGTGGCGCCGACGGCTTCCGCTGCGGCGATGATGATGGCCAGCGTCCCGCCGAAGCCGACGACCGCCGCAACGAAGGCCGAGATCGGAACGGAGAGACGCATGTGCTACGCCGCCCGCTCGATCATCCCATCGACAGCGTCGATCAGCATGTCGAGGTCCTGCTGACGCGACAGTCGGTGGTCGCCGTCCGGGATGAGCGAGAGCGTCACGTCGTCGGACGGCAGGCAGCCGACCAGCTTCAGCGCATGTGTGTGAGGCACGTCGGGGTCGGCCATGCCCTGCAGGATGTGGACCGGACTGTGAGTGTCGATCGGCTTGCCCAAGACCCGGTTGAGCTTGCCGTCTTCGAAGAGGGCGCGGGTATAGATATATGGCTCCGGCGAGTACTCCGACGGCACCTCGAAGAAGCCCTTCGTCTCGAGGTCGCGCTTCTGCGACTTCTTGAGCTTCGGCTCGATCAGTTCGGTCGTGAAGTCCGGCGCGGGGGCGAGCAGGACGATCCCGGCCACGCGGTCCTCGCCGGCCTTGCGCAACTCCTCCGCCATGCGCAGCGCGATCCAGCCGCCCATCGAGGAGCCGACGAGGATCTGCCTGCCGGAGGTGAAGCGACGGAAGGCGGCGAGGCTTTCGCCCAGCCATTTCGAGATGGTCCCGTAGCGAAATTCGCCTCCGGATTCGCCGTGGCCCGAATAGTCATGACGCAAAAAGGCGTGGCCGGTGCGGGCCGCCCATTCGTCGAGCGCCTCCGCCTTGGTGCCCAGCATGTCGGAACGGTAGCCGCCCAGCCAGACGACGCCCGGCGACTTGCCCTCGCGATGGCGGTAGGCGATCTCGACGCCGTCGTGGTCAAAAAAGGCGGCCTGTTGCTCACTCATGCGCGATCTCCAGAGAATACGTCCGCCTTGTGGCATGGGCGCGCAACGGGCGGAAGGGTCCAAGCCACCGCCACAGAATGCGGCAGAAAGGTCGTCCAGGATCGAAGTTGGGGGCTCGCGAGTTAGTAGCTCAGGTTGCATATGCTGATGATGATTTCTGCAACCGACTGTGCTATTGACTTGGCCCCGATCGTACCGACATAGCGCGGACGATCATTTTTTCGTGCGAAACAGCTTGAGGAGACCACGCCCATTCGCAGACCATTCAAGGCAGCGGCGCCGACCAAGGAAGGGCCGCGCGCAAACCGAGACATCCGAGTTCCCCGGGTCCAGCTCATCGATGCAGACGGAAACAATCGCGGCAACGTTTCGATCAACGATGCCCTGCTGGCCGCCGAAGAGGCTGGCCTCGACCTGGTCGAGATTTCCCCGAACGCAGAGCCGCCGGTCACCAAGATCCTCGATCTTGGCAAGCTGAAATACGCCAACCAGAAGAAGGCGGCCGAGGCGCGCAAGAATCAGAAGGTCATCGAGATCAAAGAGATCAAGATGCGCCCCAACATCGATGATCACGACTACGAAACGAAGATGAAGGCCGTCCGGCGCTTCTTTGAGGAAGGCGACAAGGTCAAGCTCACCTTGCGTTTTCGTGGCCGCGAGATGGCGCACATGGAACTCGGCATGCAGCTCCTGAACAAGGTGCGTGAGGAGACGGCGGCCATCGCCAAGGTCGAGGCGGAGCCCAAGCTCGAAGGCCGGCAGATGATGATGGTGCTGGCTCCGAGGTAACCGACGCTGGCGCGGTCGATGCGTGCCGTCGCCCAGGCAGATCGTGAACCATGGAAATGCTTAGATCCATTCCGCTTGCGCGGTTCCAGAGCATGCGACGGCTTGCGCTCGGCGTCATCCTTGCGCTTGCCGCCGGCGTGCTCCTGTTCTGCGCCTCGCCGACGGGCTATCACGAGTTCCATGAGTATGTGGAGGCGATCGGCCTCGCGCTGATCGCGGCCGCCATCGTGGGGCGTGTGTGGTGCACGCTCTATATCGGCGGCCGAAAGGCGGCCGAGATCGTCGACCTCGGTCCCTATTCGATCACCCGCAATCCGCTTTATGTCTTCTCCGCGATCGGTGCGGCGGGCGTCGGCGCGCAGACCGGCAGCGCCGTGGTCGGGCTGGCTTTCGGGCTACTGACGGTGCTGGCTTTCCTCGTCGTCATCCGTCGCGAGGAAGCCCATCTGTCGGAGCATTTCGGCGCACAGTACGCCGCCTACTGCGCCCGGGTGCCGCGTTTCTGGCCCAAACTTGCCCTGTTCAAGGACTCCGAAACAGTGACAGCGCCGTCGAAGCGCGTTTACGCGACGCTGCTCGACGGTCTGGTCTTCGTCGCCGCGGTTCCGGTGTTCGAGGCGATCGAGCACCTGCAGGAGGCCAATGTCCTGCCTGTGCTGCTACGGGTGATATAGCGGGCAGCACGGCGCAACTGCGGCGAATCTGCCCTGTTGCACTTCGAAGGTCCCGTCTGTATAAGGCCGCGTTCCCAAAAACCGCCCGGCAGGGCATGCCGTGGCGGTTTTCGATGCTTTCCCGAGCCCTTGGTCGGTCGGGAAACAAGAAAAACGGCGCCGAGCGCGCCGGAAAAGGAGTAGAAGCAAAATGCCCAAGATGAAGACCAAGTCGGCCGCCAAGAAGCGGTTCAAGATCACCGGCACGGGCAAGGTTATGTCCGCCGCTGCCGGCAAGCGCCATGGCATGATCAAGCGTTCCAACAAGTTCATCCGCGATGCCCGCGGCACGATGGTTCTGGCTGAACCGGACGGCCGCAAGGTCATCAAGAATTTTCTGCCTAACGGCGGCGGCCTCTGAGCCGGGTTGGAAGCGACATTAAGGAGATCATGACATGCGCGTAAAGAGAGGCACAGTCGGCCACGCGAAGCATAAGAAGGTCCTGAAGGCCGCCAAAGGCTTCTATGGCCGTCGCAAGAACACCATTCGCATCGCCAAGCAGGCGGTCGAAAAGTCGATGCAGTACGCCTACCGCGACCGCAAGGCGCGCAAGCGTAACTTCCGCGCACTGTGGGTGCAGCGCATCAACGCCGCCGTCCGCGAGCACGGCCTGACCTACGCCCGCTTCATCGACGGCATCAACAAGGCGGGCATCGAGATCGACCGCAAGGTTCTGTCCGACATGGCGATCCATGAGCCGCAGGCCTTCGCCGCCGTCGTCGCACAGGCGAAGAAGGCGCTCGAGTACCTGAAGAACACCACCCCGAATGCGTTTGAGAAGGCAGTCGCTTAAAGACCAGCCGCTTCCCAAGCACTCGAAATTCTGATTTGGGAAACCCGCGCTGGCAGGGCTGGCGCGGGTTTTTCTTTGGCCGGTTGACAAGGCTGCCGTACAACCCCGGCGGCATCGAACGAAGCGGATGGGTCACGTGAACGAGAACGTCAGCAATATCGATACGCTGGAGGCCGCCGTGATGGCCGACATCGGCGCCGCGGGCGACGAGCAGGCCATCGAGGCCGTGCGGGTGGCCGCGCTCGGCAAGAAGGGTTCCGTCTCCGAGATGCTGAAGACGCTGGGCGCGATGACGCCCGAGGAGCGGCAGGTCAAGGGCCCGGCGATCAACGGCCTCAAGAACCGCGTCACCGAGGCGCTGGCGCTGCGCAAGACAGAGCTCAAGGATGTCGCCATCGCCGCGCGTCTGGCGGCGGAAAAGGTCGACGTCACGCTGCCGGTTCGGCAGTCGCCGGCCGAGCGCGGGCGCATCCACCCGATCAGCCAGGTGATCGACGAGATCGCTGCGATCTTCGGCGACCTCGGCTTCGCCATCGCGGAAGGGCCGGACATCGAGACCGACCACTACAATTTCACCGCGCTGAACTTTCCTGAAGGGCATCCGGCGCGCGAGATGCACGACACCTTCTTCTTCAACACGGCCGGCGACGGCCAGGCGCCGAAGCTTTTGCGCACCCACACCTCCCCGGTGCAGATCCGCACGATGGAGACGCAGAAGCCGCCGATCCGCATCGTCATCCCCGGAAAGACCTACCGGCAGGATTCCGACGCCACCCATTCGCCGATGTTCCACCAGGTCGAGGGGCTGGTGATCGACAAGACCGCCAACGTCGCCAACATGAAGTGGGTGCTCGAGGAGTTCTGCAAGGCGTTCTTCGAGGTGCCGAGCGTGAAGATGCGCTTCCGGCCGTCCTTCTTCCCGTTCACCGAGCCGAGCCTTGAGGTCGACATCCAGTGCGACCGCTCGCGGCCGGGCGAGGTGCGCTTCGGCGAGGGCAGCGACTGGATGGAGATCCTCGGCTGCGGCATGGTGCACCCGAACGTGCTGCGCCATGGCGGGCTCGACCCCGACGAGTACCAGGGTTTTGCCTGGGGCATGGGCATCGACCGCATCGCCATGCTGAAATACGGCATGCCGGACCTGCGCGCCTTCTTCGACGCGGATGTTCGGTGGCTGTCGCATTACGGCTTCCGCCCGCTCGACATGCCGACGCTGTTCGGAGGGCTGTCGAGCTAGATGCCGACGCTGCTGATATGGCAGGGTTACAAGTTCCGCTTCTACGCACTCGACGTGGACGAGCCGCCGCACGTGCACGTGGTCAAGGACGGCAAGTCTCTGAAGATATGGCTGCAAAACTTGGAGGTTGCGCAGAACAAGGGATACAATGATCGGGAAATTGCGCGCTTGCTCGCGGTCGTCGCCGAGCGCCGTGATGAATGGATAGGTGCCTGGAATGACTTCTTTGGCGTTTGAAACGGATGAAATGCGACCGATAAAGGCGTGGTGCACACGTGACGAAGTGCATGTCAGCCTGGCTGATGGTCGTTCTATTTCAACCCCTCTCTGGTGGTATCCATTCCTGGCGGGATTGGATCAAACCGGACTCAATGACATCGAACTGATGTACGAGGGGATCTGGTGGCGGAGGGTCGACGAGGGCATCTCCGTCAAGAGCATGTTTCTCGGAAGGAAGGCGCCGGGTGCTGTGCCACCGTCCGTCGCGGCCGAGTAGACGCAAGCCAGACCGATTCATGTCCACCGACCCCTACGCCTCCGCGCAGACCTTCTCGTTCGGCGACAGCCCGGCGATGGCCGACGGGCTGCTCGCCCTGGTGCTGGCCGGGACCAAGACCGCAACCTGCGGCGCGCTGCGCGACTTTCCCGAAGGGAGCCCGGAACGGCCGGTGGTGGGGCGGCGCGACGTGGTGCTGGACGGGCAGGGCCGGCGCGCGGCCGTGATCGAAACCGTCGAGGTGACGGTCCGGCGGTTCGACGAGATGGATGAAAAGTTCGCCCATGACGAGGGCGAGGGGCTGCGGACACTCGCCGAGTGGCGGGAGGGCCACCAGAGCTATTTCGAGCGGAACGGCGGTTTCTCGCCGGACATGGAACTTATCTGCGAGCGCTTCCGCCTGGTGGAAGTGCTGCCGCGAACGGAAACCGAAGAACGAGCCGTATCATGAAATTCACCCTCTCCTGGCTGAAAGACCATCTCGAGACCGACGCCTCGCTGGAGGAGATCGTCGAGCGTCTCACCTCGATCGGGCTCGAGGTCGAGTCGGTTGACGACAAGGCAGGCCTGAAGCCCTTCGTGATCGCCAAGGTGCTGACGGCCGCGCGCCATCCCGACGCCGACAAGCTGCAGGTGCTTGCGGTCGACACCGGCGACGGCAAGCCGATCCAGGTGGTTTGCGGCGCGCCCAACGCGCGCGCCGGCCTCGTCGGCGCCTTCGCTGCGCCCGGCACCTACGTTCCCGGCATCGACGTTACGCTGGCGGTGGGCAAGATCCGCGGCGTCGAGAGCCATGGGATGATGTGCTCGGAGCGCGAGCTGCAGCTGTCCGACGAACATACCGGCATCATCGACCTGCCGGCCGACGCTCCGGTGGGCACGAGTTTCGCGGCCTACGCCCATCTCGACGATCCGCTCATCGAGATCAACCTGACGCCGAACCGGCCAGATGCGACCAGCGTGCACGGCATCGCGCGCGATCTCGCGGCCTCCGGGCTAGGCAGGCTGAAGCACAACGCGATCATGCCGCACACCGGCGCGGGGCCGTGCCCCGTAAGAGTGTCGCTGGAGTTCGGCGGCACGCCAAAGCTCTGCCATGGCTTCGCGCTCCGGCTGGTGCGCGGGGTGAAGAACGGGCCGTCGCCGAAGTGGCTGCAGCAGCGCCTGCTGGCGATCGGGCTGCGCCCCATCAATGCGCTGGTCGACATCACAAACTACATCACTTTCGATCGCGGCCGGCCGCTGCACGTGTTCGACGCGGCCAAGGTGAAAGGCGATCTCGTGGTGCGCCGCGCCAAGGATGGCGAGAAGGTGCTGGCGCTCGACGGCCGCGAATACACGCTGACGCCCGAGATGTGCGTGATCGCCGACGACAACGGCGTCGAATCGATCGCCGGCATCATGGGCGGCGAGCATTCCGGCTGCGACGAAAACACCACCGACGTGCTGATCGAGTCGGCGCTTTGGGAGCCGCTCAACATCGCCCGCACCGGCCGCGCGCTCGGCATCATCACGGATGCGCGCTATCGCTTCGAGCGCGGCGTCGACCCGGAGTTCATGGTGCCGGGCGTCGAACTGGCGACCAAGATGGTGCTCGAACTTTGCGGCGGCGAGGCGAGTGAGAACGACGTGGTAGGCTATGCCGGCCACACGCCGAAGATCGTCACCTTCCCGCTGGCCGAGGTGAAGCGCCTGACGGGCCTCGACGTGCCCGCCGGCGAGAGCCTCGACATACTGACGCGGCTCGGCTTCGGCCCGGCCAGCACCGGCAGCGTCGTCGACGTGCTGGTGCCGTCCTGGCGCCCCGACGTCGAAGGCAAGGCGGACCTGGTCGAGGAAGTCATGCGCATACACGGGGTCGACAACATCGCGCCGCAGCCGCTCGGCAGCCACGATGCAGTCAACGGCAGGATCCTGACCACGCTGCAGATACGCACCCGCGCCGCCAAGCGGGCGCTTGCCGTGCGCGGCATGATGGAGGCGGTGACCTGGTCGTTCATCCCGGCCAGGCACGCCGAGCTGTTCGGCGGCGGCAAGCCGGAGCTGAAGCTCGCCAACCCGATCGCTGCCGACATGTCGGACATGCGTCCCTCGCTGTTGCCCGGCCTGATCGCGGCGGCGCAGCGCAATGCCGATCGCGGCTTCGGCGACGTGGCGCTGTTCGAGGTTTCAGGTACCTATGAGGGCGACGCGCCGAAAGCACAGCGCCGGGTAGCCGCGGGCGTACGGCGCGGTACGGCGAAGCTCGACGGTTCGGGCCGCAACTGGTCGGGCAACGCCCAGAACGTCGGCGTGTTCGACGCCAAGGCGGACGCGCTGGCGGCGCTGGAAGCCTGCGGCGCGCCGGTCGACCGGTTGCAGATCGAGGCCGGTGGTCCATCGTGGTATCATCCCGGACGTTCGGGCACCATCAAGCTCGGCCCGAAGGTCGTTCTGGGCACCTTCGGCGAGTTCCATCCGAAGGCGCTCGAAGTGCTGGACGTGTCGGGTCCGCTTTGCGGCTTCGAGGTGTTCGTGGACGCCGTTCCCGAGCCGAAGGCGAAGCCCACCAGGACCAAGCCGAAGCTGGATCTCTCCGCCTTCCAGGCCGTGAAGCGCGATTTTGCCTTCGTGGTCGACAGAGCGGTGGAGGCGGGGACGCTGACGCGCGCGGCGTTGGCGGCGGACAAGAAGCTGATCACCGGCGTGAACGTTTTCGATATCTTCGAAGGCGCTGCACTCGGCGACGGCAAGAAGTCGATCGCCATCGAGGTCTCGATCCAGCCGCTCGAGAAGACGCTGACCGACGAGGATTTCGAGGCGCTGGCCGGCAAGATCGTCGAGAACGTGAAGAAGCAGACCGGCGGAACGTTGCGCGGGTGAAGCCACCAGTCGCCTAAGGAACGCGCCCTACCTTCTCCCACAGGGGGAGAAGGAGGAATGCAACGGCTGGAATAGCCCGCGTCCGTCCGGCGTTTGTCGGAAGCGGCAATCCTGCCGCGCGGAGACGCGCGATGATCCGCAACACGAGTGCGGGCTACGGTTGGGGGGCGATCCTCCTCCACTGGGTAATCGCCCTGCTCTTCATCGGCGAGTTCGCCCTGGGCTGGACGATGGTCCGGCTCGAGAGCCAGCGCACCGCCTTCGAACTCATCCAGCTTCACAAGGCCTTCGGCTTCCTGCTGCTCGGGCTCGTCGTGCTGCGGCTCGGCTGGCGCGCCGCCAATACCCGTCCGGACCTTCCGCCGACGCTCGGATCGCTGGAGGCGATGGCCGCGCACGCTGCGCACTGGCTTCTCTACGTCGCCATGTTCGTGGCGCCGCTGACCGGGTGGGCGCTGGTTTCCGTGTCGGTGCTCGACATTCCGTCCATGCCGTTCGGGCTGTTCGTGGTGCCGAACCTGCCCATGCAGATGTCCGATGAGGCGGAGACGTTCTGGGCAGCGGCGCATGAGGTCCTCGCGTGGGGAGCGATCGCCATCGTGGCGCTGCATGCGCTTGCCGCCCTGCGCCACCATTTCTGGCTCAAGGATGACGTGCTGAAGCGCATGATCCGGCCCTAGCGTGGGAAAGGCCACAGAAGGGGCGGCTTCCTTCGGGCGAAGGTCGGGAGACGGACCGATGCTCGGACACGTTGCATGGGCCCCGCGTTTCTGGGCAAGATGCGCAAAAGATCCGGCGGCGGCAGAGGACGAAACGTCATGTCTCCCGAAGAACTGGCCGAAGTGAAAAGAGCCTTCATGCCGCCCGATATTCCGTACGGCGGCTTTCCGGTCCGGGTTGTTCCGCCGGGTGCGATCAAGCCGCCGCCTTCGACCACGGCCTCTCGCGAACGTGAAAATGCGCTCGCCAAGGACGCCATCTTCCTCCTCGAGCAGGTTGCGAAGGATTACGCGCGTCAGGTCGACCGGGTATGGAAACCGGAATTCAACAATGTCGTGGCGGCGTTCGCCACCGCGGTCGAACGCCGGAACAACACGCTGAAGATTGCCGAGGCGGAGCGGCAGGCACAGGCCAACTTCAACGCATTCATCTTCTCGCTGCTCACTGCCGGCGCCATGCGCTTCGTCGGCGCATATGTGCAATATGCCTTCGTGCCCAGCTTCAAGGTTCCAGTGTCCTACAAGTGGGACATGTCGAAAGGGGTCAGCGTCGTTCCGAAACTGCAGATCGAATACGGCGAGCGCTTCAGCAAGCTGCAGCAGTCGGCTTTCGGCGGGATCGCACAGGACATCGGCAACCGCGCGGCCACCCTGATCTTCCCGAAGCCGAAACAGGCCGAATACGAGCTCGCCTCCTGGTCGGGCGTCTTCAACCTCCAGACCGATCTGATGAAGTCGGTAGACGATGCCGCCAAGGTGGTTCTCGATCGCATTTCGGGATGGCAGACCTGGATGAACAACGAGCCGGAGTTCGGCGCCGCCTGGATGAGGATCGCGGACGGGAACATGGAGACCGCGCGGGCGCTCGTTCGCTCCCGCATCGAGGAACGCCGGAAGGACTGGGCCGGGAAGTGGGAGTTTTTCGGCAAGAGCCCGGTCGCGGTTTCCCGCAACCTTCTTGCCGATCATTACGAACGCTCGCTTTGGGCCGGCTACCTGGGCTTCCAGCTGGCCAACACGATGTTCTTCGACAATGTCGCCGAGAAGTCCGTGGTGAACCGCCTCAAGGACCTGAACGTGGTGTTTGCCGAGACCGACCAGGGCAAGCTCGACCAGGCCAACCGCATGATCGAGGGAGCTCCGCGCCCGTCGATGCGGATCAGCGGGGCGATCGACGACATCGACGAGTGGGGCGAGACCGAGATCTGGGTGTTCACCGAGCTGAAGAACGCGCCGCTGAAGTCCCAGCAGTTCCAGCCCGAGGCGAAGTGGCGCCAGCTGCCGGCGTTATAGCGAGAAGCGGCGTTGCCACATTTCTTAATGAGAAGTTAACTATTCTCGAGATGATCCGAGGGTGAAAAGCGGACGGCTGAGTCATCGCCGCGGGGAACCCCGGAGCGGCAAAAGAGCTTCAAAGTCATGACAAAGTGTTTCATGGTGATTCAATACGTGTCTGCCTGCCACATTGCTGCCCGTTGCTGGCCGCATTGATCGCCCCAATCCCCCCTAGGCGCTCTCCCTTGTTAACTTTTCAACGGAGAGGCCACAGTCGTGTTCAGAAAGACTGTCAGGACCGCCGGCGCAGCGCTGGTGGCAACTATCCTCGTGATGTCTGCAGCCAGTTCTGCATCCGCCCAATGCGGCCGCGCATCGTGGTACGCGCTCTATTCCAAGACCGCTTCGGGCGAGCGGATGAATCCCGCCGAGATGACCGCGGCCCACCGCAGCCTGCCGTTCGGCACCAAGGTGGCGGTGACCAACAAGCGCAACGGCAAGACGGTGGTGGTGCGCATCAATGACCGCGGCCCTTTCATCAAGGGGCGGGTGATCGACCTCTCGAAGGCTGCGGCCTCGAAGATCGGCATGGTCGGATCAGGCCATGCGCCTGTATGCATGGTCCGCCAGACCTGATCTGGCGTTGACCGTGGAGGGCCGCGCAGGCATACCGCGCGCCGGGCCGTCATCAGCAGGCAAACCTGCACGCGGCCGTCTCGGCCATCGCATCGGCAAGACCCAGTCCCCACTCCCGCAAGCAATAGCCGCGAAAGTCGAAGCAGGGCAGGCCCGGGCAGACCTCGAACTCGATCAGATGGACGGTGTCGTCAGCTTCGACCCTGAAATCCATCGAGAACACGTCGCGCAGGCCAAGCCCGCGCATGAGCTGCGAGGCGATCTCGCGGATCCTGCGGTCGGCCACGGGCTGGCTGCGGGCGACCGGGATCAGTTCGGGTTCGGCGTAGGTGTTGCTGGCCCGCGCCGCAGCTCCCGTATCCCCGTAGAGCGCCAGGCTGTCGGCCATGGTCTGGAAGTCGCCGCCGGAGTCCACGAAAAAGATGCCGAGCCTTTCCACGTCTGCCAGCGGGTCGACGGCAAGGAAGCTCGCCCGCACGTCGCGACCGGGCACATAGGGCTGCACGACCACGTCGTCGCGGTAGGCGGCAAAGACGCGGCGGCTCAGCGCTTCGGCCTCGGCGAGGTCCTGGCAGCGCGAATCCGGCCATATGCCGATCTTCGCGCCCAGACGGTTGGGCTTGACGAAATAGCCGAGCGGCGCCGGCGGCGGCGCGGGGATCCATGCGCCGTCGCGGCAGAGGCCGGCGTTCGGAACCGGCATGCCCAGCGCGCCGAGGACCGCCCCGGAACGGAACTTGTCCTGGCAAAGCGCGAAGACGGCATCGTCCGACCCGAGCACCGGGTGGCCGCCGAGGCGGGCGAGCGCCGGGATCGCGCTGCCGCGGAAATAGGCAATGCCGTCGGTGAGGGTCCAGACCAGGCAATGGCCCGGGTTGCGCGCCGCGAGAACCGAGCGGGCCGCATCCAGCTCGACCGGCACGAAGCGAATGCCCCGCCGGCCGCACGCGTCCGCAATGGCGTCGAACTCCGGAGCGAGGTCGGTCGACTGCGCGAGATATGACGCGATCTCGGCCGTGGCTGCGGCCGAGTAGCCCTCCGCGAGAAGCCGGGATTCGCACGCGGCGACCGGCTCGTAGGCGAGTATGAGTTCGGGGCGGGCCACGTTCCGCCCGTCAGGCGGGGAAAGCGGCGTCCCACGCGTCGGCAGCGGCGCGGGCCCGCTTGCCGACTTCGGCGGGCGCCATGCCGGGCGCAAAGAGGCTGGAGCCCAGGCCGAAGGTGCTGACGCCGACCTTTGCGTAGTCGGCAAAATCTTTCTCGGAGACGCCGCCGACCGCACCCACCAAGGCCTCCTTCGGCAGCACGGTCATGATGGCCGCGATCCCCTTCGGCCCGAGCGCGAAGGCGGGGAAGAATTTCAGCGCCGACGCGCCGAGCCTGACCGCGAGCAGCGCCTCGGTGGGCGTGAACACGCCGGGCATGGTGACCATGCCGAAGCCGGCGGCGGCCCGCATCACGTCCGCGTCGATGTTCGGGCTGACCAGCAGCCGGCCGCCTGCGGCGTCGAGCGAGCGCACATCGTCCGCTGTGAGCACGGTGCCCGCGCCGACCAGCGCCGAGGCAGGCAGGGCGCGCGCGATGGCCTCGATGGAGCGGAACGGATCCGGCGAGTTGAGCGGCACCTCGATCGCCTCGATGCCTGCCTCGAGGATCGCCTCGGCGGTGGCGACCGCGTTCTTGTGTTCAAGCCCGCGCAGGATCGCGACGAGACGGCGCTTCAATCTGGGAAACGGTGTACTGTTCACTATGCGCGCTCCGGCAACATTCCATTCATCCTGGCCGCCTGCACCAGCCCCGCGCGAACCGCCTCGTCGGCGTCGACGGTCTTGATGGCAAGGCCAGCCTTCTTCAGGGCAGCGGCATAGAGTGTCCCCAAAGCGCCCGATGCGACCAGGATCACCTCGTTGTCGCTGCCGAGATACCGCCGTTCTGCGCCTGCGATCTCGGCGCCCACCAGCAGGCCGGAGAGCCGCGCAGCGGCATCCTTCGGCTGCAACCCCTGCAGCAAGGTCGCGGCGCGGATGCCGAAAGTCAGGGAACTGACCCGGTCGGCGCCCTCGAGGCCCTGCTCGAGGCCGGTCATGAACGCGTCGTCATCCGCCGAAATGCCCTTGACGGAATCTCCGATCGAATGCGCCAGAATGCTGTGCCGGGCAAAAACATCGAACAGCTCGCCGGTCATCCAGGTGGTGAAGCCGGTGACGGAGCCGCCGTCGACGGCGACCCATTTGGAATGCGTTCCGGGCATGCAAACGATATGCCGTCCGGCGCCCAGGCTGCGGACCGCGCCGGCGATCTGCGTTTCCTCGCCGCGCATCACGTCCGGCGCCTCTTTGACGCGCTGGGCAAGGCCGGGGATGATCCTGACGCGCCGGGGCGCGTCGGGCGCATCGATCGCGCGCGAGAAGATCTCGTCCAGGGCGCAGGGCACGTCGGCGTAGGGCGCCTCGATCCAGCCCTGACGGGCGCCTGCCATGCCGCACACGATGGCCGGAAGATCGGCGGGGGCGGCGAGCTCGGACAGCATGCGCTCCAGGACGGTCGGGAAGCCGGCGGTGCGCGCCGTCTGCATTCCCTCGCCGCTGCGCCGCTCCGCAAGCGCCGCGCCGCCGCGGTCGAGCAGCCAGACGCGAAGGCTGGACGTGCCCCAATCGACCGCGGCTACAGCCGGGGCGCCGGGTTTTGTCACAGGAAACCTCCATCGACGATGAGCGTCTGGGCGGTGAGCATACGCGATCCGTCGGACGCAAGGAACAGGCAGACGCCGACCATGTCGTCCGGCTTCATGACGTCCTTGATGCACTGCTTGGCGACGTGCGCCTTGAGCCCTTCGTCGGTGACCCAGAGCGCCTGCTGCCGCTCGGTGATCACCCAGCCCGGCGCAACCGCGTTGACCCGGATGTTGTGCCTGCCGAGGTCGCCCGCCAGCCCCTTGGTAAGGCCGATGATGCCGGCCTTGGCCGCCGTATAGGACGGCATGTCGGGATGATTGATCAGGAACGACGTGGAGGTGAAGTTGATGATCGAGCCGCCGCCCGCCTCCTTCATGCCCGGCGCGACCGCCTGCGCGGTGAAGAGATGCGGCCGGAGATTGATGGCCTGGTTGTTCTCCCAGTATTCGGGCGTGACATCGGCCAGTTGATGGCGGTCGTCCAAGGCGGCGTTGTTGATCAGCACGGTCACTGGCCCGTGCGCCTCCGAGGCCTTGGCGGCGGCCGCCCGCAGCGCGTCGATGTCGCGCAGGTCGGCCCTGATGTAGAGCGGCCGCGCGCCTGCGTCTGTCTCCAGCCGGTCGCACAGGGCGCTGCTCGGCTCGTCGGCGATGTCGATGAAGGCCACCTTGCTGCCCTGCCGGATGAAGCCCTCGGTCAGCGCCGCGCCTATGCCGGAGCCGCCGCCGGTGATGAGCACCGAGCGGCCTGCAAGATCAGGATACTGCGCCGATGACGCCATGGACTTTCTCCGGTTCGGGCAAAGTCTATCCACGACATCCGCAGCAAAGACAAGCGAGGGAGGTCTGGTGCGTTCTATCGCGCGGCGGCCATCCGCCTGTCGACGCGCGCGGTTTCGCGAAGATAGCTGAGCGTCGCCTCGGCGTCGACCGGCCGCCCGAACCGGAAGCCCTGGCCGCCGCGGCAGCCGAACTGGGTCAGCCGCTGCGCCTGGGCTTCGGTTTCGATGCCTTCCGCGACGACATCCATGCCGAGCCCCTGGCACATGGCGAGGATGGCCTTGATGATGTGCTCGGACGGGCGGTCCTCGAGGATCGAGGAGACGAAGGCGCGGTCGATCTTGATCTTGTCGAAGCGTACGTCGCGCAGGCGTCCGAGCGAGGACTGGCCGGTGCCGAAGTCATCGAGGGAGATCTTGATGCCGCAAAGCCTGAGCTCGTTCATGATCTTCTCGGCCGAGGCCGGGTCGGTCATCAGGCCCGTCTCGGTGATCTCGATCTCCAGCCGGCGCGGATCGAAGCCGGATTTGTCGAGAATGGAGAGAATGTGCAGGCCGGTGTTCTGGTCGACCAGCTGCGACGGCGACAAATTGAAGGACAGGAAGAGGTCTTCCGGCCAGCTGCGGGCGGCCTCGGTGGCTTTCCGCAGCACCAGCTGCGAAAGCGCCCCGATGATGCCGCGCTCCTCCGCGATGGGGATGAAAACGGCCGGCGAAACAATGCCGAGGTCCGGATCGGTCCAGCGGGCCAGCGTCTCGAAGCCCATGGTCCGGCGGCTCGTGAGGTCGACGATCGGCTGGAAGTGGGCTTGCACCTCGCCTGCGGCGATTGCGCGCCGCAGCGCCTGCTCGACACGCGTGGCTTGCTGCGTGGCAGCCTCGATCTCGCCGGAGTAGACGACGACGCGCCGGCGTCCGGCGCGCTTGGCGTGGTAGAGCGCCGTCTCCGACTTGTTCATCAGCACGGAAGCGGAATCGTCGCCGGACGAGAACAGCGAGCACCCCACCGAAGCCGACAGCCGCGCCATGCGCTCGCCGACATCGTAAGGGGCCGACAGGATCTCGATCAGGGTGTGCGCCTTCTCCAGCGCGGCTTCCTCGCTGAAGACGAGCGGATAGAGAAATGCAAACTCGTCCGCGCCGATCCGGGCCACCGTGCATTGCGCGTCCATGGAGGCCCGCAGTCGCATGGCGACCTGGATCAGGATGTCGTCGCCCGCCTTGCGGCCGAACAGGTCGTTGATCGGCTTGAAGCCGTCGAGGTCGATGATGCCGACGGTGAAGGGCGCCGGATCGTCTGCGCGCTCGGCGATCAGGCGTTCAATCTTGTCGTTGAACCGACGGCCGTTCCCCAGGCCCGTCAGCGGGTCGGTAAATGCCAGGTCGGCGTGATCTCCCCCCCGGCGCATTTCGTAGCTCTTCAGCGGCAAGCCCATTGATCTTTCTTCTATTTTCGGCTTGCCGGCGACATTTGCACAAAACCCTTTCGGAAAAGTATCGCCGCTACCGGCTTGCCGGCGAAAGAACCCGATAGATCTCGATCGTATGTCCCCTGGTCTCGGGATCGAGCGCCAGCCAGGACGGCACGCGCTCCGCCATGAGGTCGGCCATCAGGCCGTCCGGCGATCGCTGCGTGAAATTGCGGTTCTCGGCGTTGCCGCGGCACAGGGCGACGTGGTCGATGCCCTGGCTCCGCACGACTGCCTCCGCGTCGTCGGTCTTGGCGAGGAATGCGTCGATCATGGCGAGATTGCCGGCGACGTTGCGGTGATACGGGCCGGCCAGCACCCGATGGGGCGTGTTGGCGAGGATAGGCGCGCCGAGGTCGGAAACGGCAAGCACGGCGCCGGCCGGCAGGGAGGCGAGTTCCGTGAAACCAGCATCTGCGGAGCATTCATCGGCGCTCGACGCCATGCCGACCACCGCTGCCCGCGCGCTCAGCGCACCGCCCGCCGCGCTCCACAGAAGGTTGAAGGAGGCGAGCCACACGGCGACCAGCGCCACTGACCTCGCCGGGGATGGGCTCACGGCGATGCGTTCGCGCAGCCCGCCGAGGCCAAGGGCCAGAGCGCCTGTCGCGAGCGGTATGGAGAAGGAGGAGCCGCGCACCTGCCAGCAGCTGACCAGGAAGGTTGCCAGCAGGAAGCCGCCATAGATGAGCTTTGCGCGCGTGACCCCGTGCCGGCCGAGATGGATGGCGAGGAAGCCGAGCGCGATCGCGGGCGTGACGAAATAGGCGAGCAGCTTCGTCCAGTCGGCTCTTGCGAGGTCGATGACCGACTGCGCCTCGGCGACATAGTCGAGCCAGAGTGAGCGCAGCCGCGGGTCTATCGCCGCGTAGGGATCGCCGAGGCATTGCGGGAAGGCGAAGCGGGCTACGGCGAGGAACGTCGCGGAAAGCGCGAAGAGACCCAGAAGCCGCCGGCCGAACGTCGAGTTCGTGGCCGGGCTGAGTGCGACCAGCGCAAGGCCGATACCGCCGAACGCCGCAAGCGCCAGTTGCACGTTCGACATGGCGTCGCATTCGGGGACGGACCAGTTCGCCGGCCCGACGGTGATGAGGAAGGCGGCGAAGGTGGCGGCCGCGAAGCTGAGGCCGAAGCTGGCGGCGCCTCTCGCCTCCCTCTCGTCGCCGAAGAGGAAGGCCAGCGCCGCGGCTGCGCCGCCGACCGCGACGTAGGGGGCAGTCTCCATGCCGATCGCAAGCATCACGGCCGCGGCGACGCCTGCGAGGGCGGGAAACCGCCGCTTGCCCGGTGACTTCACCAGGAACGCGAGCATGGCGACCGTCAGTGCGATCTGTGCGTTGTGATGATCGATCGAACCCGGGCGATAGATGCCGACGAAGTAGAGCGCGCCTGCGCCCAGCGTCGCCGTCGGAAGCACCGTGTGATCGCCGCCGAGGCTGCGCGCAATCTGGATGAGCCCGAACAGCGTTCCCGCCATCAGCAGCAGCGGCCAGAGGGTGAGCGCGATCCCTTCGGAGAGCTCGACGCCGGCTCCGAGCGCCGAGGCGAGGAGCGCGATGCCGGCCAGAGGAGCATCGATGAGGCGCGACCAGTGCATGACGAAGCCGCCTTCGGGGCCCATGCGATACTGGTGGAGGTCGAACCATGCCTGTCCGCCGAGCAGATCGCGCACTTCGACCAGGCGCAGCAGGCTGTCATTGTCGCCGCCGGGGCTGGAAAGCGTCGGGAACCCGGCCGCCGCATAGGTGGCGAAGATGAAAATGGAAATACCAAGGGCCAAACCGAGATCGCCGAGACCCGTCGACAGATGGAGGGGCCGCCTCGCGGCGCTTTCGGCAGTGACAGCTGTCATGAAGTGGTCCGCGCCCAAACAATCGGGCCTAAACCTAGCCTTAACGGCTTCAATAAATAGTAAAGCGCGCGGGCTCCGGTGCGGAGCCAAACGAGCCCCGGAGTTCGGAATGAGCGCGATGCCCAAGGCGGAACCATCCATCGCCGTCCTGTTGCCCTGCTACAATGAAGAGACGACGATCGCAGACGTGGTGGGGCGTTTCCGGGAGGCGCTGCCTTCAGCCGCAATCTACGTCTACGACAACAATTCGAGCGACCTGACGGCGCTTCGGGCGCGGGCGGCGGGAGCGATCGTGGTGCGCGAGCCGCGGCAGGGCAAGGGCAATGTCGTCAGGCGCATGTTCGCCGACGTCGAGGCCGAGATCTACCTGATGGCCGACGGCGATGGCACCTACGCGCCGGAAGATGCGCCGCAGCTGATCAACACGCTGGTCACCGAGCGTGCGGACATGGTCGTCGGCACGCGACGCGGCGTCACCGACGATGCGGGCCGCGCCGGCCATGCGGTGGGGAACCTGCTGTTCAACGGGTTGTACAAGCGGCTGTTCGGCCGCGATTTCACCGACATCTTCTCCGGCTACAGGGTCTTCACGCGCCGTTTCGTCAAGAGCTTCCCGGCGGTGTCCGGCGGCTTCGAGATCGAGACGGAAATGTCGGTCCATGCCTCGCAGCTCAAGCTGCCGGTGAGCGAGATCGCGCTCGACTACGGGCGGCGGCCGGAAGGCTCCTCATCGAAGCTGTCGACCTATCGCGACGGCGCGAAGATCCTCTGGATGTTCGCGATGCTCCTGAAGGAAACGCAGCCGATGCGCTTCTTCGGCATGCTGGCCGGGCTCGTGCTTGCCGTATCGCTGGGCTTCATGACGCCGGTGCTGATCGAATATGCCCAGACCGGCCTGGTGCCCAGGATGCCCACCTGGATGCTGTCGATCGCCCTCCTGCTCCTGTCGATGCTGCTGATGACGACCGGCCTGATCCTGGACTCCGTGTCGCGCGGCCGCGCCGAGCAGAAACGCATCTTCTACCTCAGCATCCCGCTGGTCCGGTCCGACCGACGCAACGTGACCGCGATCGACGAGGCGGCCGGGGCTGATGCCCGCCGGCCGTCGCGCGCCGCGTGAGGCGGATCGCAGCGTTCCTGTTCACAGGCGGCATCGGGTTCCTGGCCGATGCCGGTGCGCTGACGCTGATCCTTTCGCTGAGCCCGCTCGACCCATTCCTTGCCCGCATCCTGTCGATCGCCTTCGCCCTGGCGGTGACCTGGATGCTCAACAGGACGCTGACATGGGGGCCGAGCGACCGCCCGGCGCCGATCGAGGGCGCGCGCTACGGCGGGGTTGGCGTCGCCACGAGCGCCATCAACTACGCAACCTATTCCGCCCTGTTGCTGGCGGTTCCGGACATGCCGCCGCTGGCCGCCCTCGCCACCGCCTCGCTGGTGGCGATGTGCTTTTCCTATCTCGGCTATTCACGCTTCGTCTTCGACCGTCTGCAGGGTCCCGGCCGCCGGCATTGACCGGACGGCATCGCAGGCGATGGCGATTTCTCGCGGGCGTGCCGCGTGCTATGCTGCGTGATCGGCTCAAATACCATCGGTGCGGCGGCTCTGCAGATCCTTGTCTGGAGGAGGGTGTCATGCTGCCCATAGATCGCCGCGGTTTCCTCGCCTTTTCAGCCGCCGCCGGGGCGGCATTGGCTTCCCGCGAAGCAGCGCCGCAGGCGGCTGCGGCGTCGGGCGATGCGGTTTCGGAAGCGCCCGGCTTCTACCGTTTTCCGCTGGGCCAGTTTCAGATCACGACACTGTGCGACGGCGTCTTCTTCCTGCCCAGCGACAGCATCGCCATCAATGCAGAGGCCGGGGAAAGGAAAGCGTATTTCGACGCGCACTTCTTCGAGGCCGGCGTCGTGCGGCTGCAGGTCAATCCGCTGGTGATCGATACGGGCGAGCATCGGATCGTGGTCGACACCGGCCTCGCGCCCAAGGAGCACTGGGCGCGCTACGCCGGACGCTTCACGACGTCGTCGAACGAGGCGGGCGTCGCCCTGGGGGAGGTCGACGCGATCGTCCTGACCCATTGCCATCCGGACCATATCGGCGGGCTGGCCTCGCATGCCGACCTGTTTCCCAAGGCCGAGATCGTGCTTTCGGACGTCGAACTCGACCTGTGGACCTCGGCGGACGCCGAATCGAAGCTGCCGGAATGGGCGATCCCGAACGTCGAGGGCCTCCGAAAATTCTTTTCCGAGCATGAAGATCGCGTGCGCACGATCAAGGCGGGCGAGGACATCGTCACCGGCGTGACTTCGGTCGACACGTCGGGCCACACGCAGGGACACATTTCGCTGCTTGTGGGCTCGGGGAGCGACCAGTTGCTCGTCACGGGCGACGCCCTGCCCAGCATCCACATCACCTTCGACCGGCCGGAATGGCAGATCATCTGGGACCACGACCGCGAGAAGGGCGCCAGGACGCGCCGTGCGCTGCTGGATAGAGCCGCCGCCGACCGGCTCCTGGTCGCAGGCTATCACTACCCCTTCCCCGGAGTCGGGCGCGTGGTGAAGCAGGGCAGCGGGTTCAGGTGGATGCCGACCGACTGGGTCTGGCATAGCTGACACCCTCCGCGGCTGCGGGGGATCCGGTTCGGGATTGGCAGCGCGCGCGCAAGCCATTACATCGCAGCGAGCAATTCCCGCCGGAGACGAGCAATGCCGCTGAAAATCGCCGTCCAGATGGACCATGTCTCGACGATCAACATCGCCGGAGACACGACCTTCGCTCTGTCGCTGGAGGCGCAGCGGCGCGGGCACGCGCTCTACCACTACACGCCCGACCGGCTGTCGCTGCGCGACGGCAAGGTGTTCGCCCGCATCGAGGAGATGCGGCTGCGCGACGAGAAGGGAAATCACTTCGAACTGGGCGAACCGGTGCGCACCGACATGTCGGAGATGGACGTCGTGCTGCTCCGCCAGGACCCGCCCTTCGACATGAACTACATCACCACGACCCACATCCTGGAGCGCATCCACCCGAAGACGCTGGTCGTCAACGACCCGGCCTGGGTGCGCAACAGCCCCGAAAAGATCTTCGTCACCGAGTTCCCCGACCTGATGCCGGAGACGCTGATCACCAAGGATCCGGCCGAGGTGGCGGCGTTCCGCAGGGAATTCGGCGACATCATCATCAAGCCGCTCTACGGCAATGGCGGGGCCGGCGTGTTCCATCTGGGCGACGCCGACCGCAACCTGTCGTCGCTGCTCGAGATGTTCGGGCAGATGTTCCGCGAGCCTTTCATCGTCCAGCGCTATCTCAAGGACGTGCGCAAGGGCGACAAGCGGATCATCCTGATCGACGGCGAGCCGGTGGGCGCCATCAACCGCGTGCCGGCGGACCTCGAGTCGCGCTCCAACATGCATGTCGGCGGCCGCCCGGAGAAGACCGACCTCACCGAACG
Source organism: Mesorhizobium shangrilense (assembly GCF_028826155.1). Classification (NCBI taxonomy): domain Bacteria; kingdom Pseudomonadati; phylum Pseudomonadota; class Alphaproteobacteria; order Hyphomicrobiales; family Phyllobacteriaceae; genus Arvimicrobium; species Arvimicrobium flavum. The sequence continues at coordinate 525,842 of NZ_JAQGPN010000001.1, read as the reverse complement.
CGAGCGCGAGATCTGCGCCCGGATCGGGCCGTCGCTCAAGGAGCGCGGCTTCATCCTGGTCGGCATCGACGTGATCGGCGACTGGATGACCGAGATCAACGTCACCTCGCCGACGGGCATCCGCGAAGTGAAGCGGTTCGGCGGCGCCGACATTGCGGCGCTGTTCTGGGACGCGGTGGAAGCAAAGCGGGCGTAGGGAGCACTTACGCGAAGCGGTTTGTCGCCCCCTCCACCGCCTTCGGCGGTCCCCCTCCCCCGTAAACGGGGGAGGATCAAGGTCGAGCCAACGTCGCCTGCGCGGATCCTCCCCTGCGGAGCGGGGGAGGGGGACCATGCGAAGCATGGTGGAGGGGGCATGCTGGCGTTCGAAGGCGATACGTCAGGCTAACGTCACACCCGCGTCGCGCATCTTCCCCACCATCGCGTCGAGCGAGCCGCCGAGGTCGATCGCGCGGCTGGCGTCCATGCGCACCGTGACTTCAAAACCCTCCGCGCGGGCGTCCAGCGCGGAGTAGGCGACGCAGAAATCCGTCGCCAGCCCTGCCAGCGTGAGACGGCCGAAGCCGCGCTCGCGCAGGTAGCCGGCGAGCCCGGTCGGGGTCGTGTGGTCGTTCTCGCGGAAGGCCGAGTAGCTGTCGATCGCGCTACGAAAGCCCTTGCGGACGACCATCTCCGCCTTGGTCCAGACAAGGTCCGGGTGGAAGTCGGCGCCGGGCGTGCCCTGCACGCAGTGCTCCGGCCACAGCGTCTGCGTGCCGTAGGGCAGCTCGACCGTGCCGAAGGCCTGTTTGCCGGTATGCGTCGAGGCGAAGCTCGAATGTCCGGCAGGATGCCAGTCCTGCGTCAGGATCACGTGGTCGAAGTCTTCGATCAGCCGGTTGACCAGCGGCACGATTTCGTGGCCGCCCGAAACGGCGAGCGCGCCGCCAGGGCAAAAGTCGTTCTGCACATCGATGACGATGAGGGCCTGTGCCGCCATTCCGAGAACTCCCGCTCAGCTATCCGTCGAAATTGGCGGCTAAGTCATCCGGAGCTTGTGGCCGCGTCAAGCCCGGGACCGCCGTCCGGGCATTTTTGCTGGCGGCGCGCATTGTGCCTTTGACAAGTGGTCGCACGCTGATACCATTTGTACACGAATGAATTTTCGTTGATCGCGCTCTACGGAATCGGAACTTGGTCCGCTACGCAAGGCCGAATAGCACCGACGGTGCCCTGGCGCTTCTCGCCGAGGGGGGATGGAAGCTTTTCGCAGGCGGGACGGACTTCTATCCGGCGCTTGGAAGCCTGCCGCTGAAGCACAGCATCATAGACCTCAACGGTGTGGCCGAGCTGCGCGGGATCGCCGAGACCGACGCGCATTTCGTCATCGGCGCGCGCACGACGTGGACTGACATCTGCCGGGCCGACCTGCCGCCCGCCTTCGACGCGCTGAAGCAGGCGGCGCGCGAGGTCGGCTCCGTCCAGATCCAGAACACCGGCACGGTCGCCGGCAATCTCTGCAATGCGTCTCCTGCGGCGGACGGCGTGCCGGCGCTGATGGTGCTCGACGCCGAGGTGGAGCTTCGATCGCAGGGCGGCATTCGCCGTCTCCCGCTGCAGGACTTCATCCTCGGCAACAGGCGGACGGCGCTGGCCGGCAGCGAACTCGTCACGGCCATCCGCGTGCCGAAGGCATCTACCGCCGGACGCTCGATTTTCTACAAGCTCGGGACGCGTCGCTATCTCGTCATTTCCATCGCCATGGCGGCTGTGCGGCTGGAAGTTGCTTCCGATCACAGGATTGCGGCTGCGGCGGTCGCGGTCGGCGCCTGCTCGGCGGTGGCGCAGCGGCTGCACGAACTTGAGGCCGATCTGATCGGGCTGGCTGCCGATGCCGACTTCGGCAGCCATGTCCGGCTGGAACATTTCTCGTCGCTGACGCCCATCGACGACGTGCGCGGCAGCGCCGACTACCGGAGAGCGGCGGCGCGGGAGATCGTCGTGCGGGCGCTGGCTGCGGCGCGCGCGGCGCCGGCAGGGGAGGCCGCTGCATGAATCTGGCGCAGGACATCCGGTTCACGGTGAACGGCGAGCCGGTCTCGGCGATGGTTGCGCCGATGCAGCGCCTGTCGGCGGTCCTCCGCGAGGAGCTTAGGCAAACCGGAACCAAGGTCGGCTGCGACGCCGGCGACTGCGGCGCTTGCACGGTGCTGCTCGACGGCGATCCGGTCTGCGCCTGCCTCGTTCCCGTCGCCCAGGCGGAGGGGCGCGACATACGCACGGTCGAGGGGCTTGCCGATGGGCGACTGTCGGCGCTTCAGGCGTCGTTCCTGGCGCACGGGGCGGCGCAGTGCGGCATCTGCACGCCGGGCTTCCTGGTCGCTGCGACGGCGCTGCTGGAGCGCAATCCAGAGCCGTCAGAGGAAGAGGTTCGCGACGCGCTGGGCGGCGTGCTCTGCCGCTGCACCGGCTATCGCAAGATCATCGCAGCCGTGCTGGCCGCGGCGCAGAAGAGCCCCCACTCCGTCTCGCCTTCGGCTCGCCACCTCTCCCCCACAGAGTGGGGTAGAGGAAAGGAGCCAGACCTGACGGCCGCGTGTTTCTCTCCCCCGTCGATCGGGGGAGAGGTGTCGAGCGCAGCGAGACGGAGTGGGGGTCGTTGTTGCGAAAGCCTTGTACCCGCCGCCGGCCAAGCTGTCGGATCGTCCGTGCTGCGCCTCGACGGCGTGCCGAAGGTGGATGGGCGGGAGTGCTTCGGCGCGGACAACTTTCCGGCAGACGCGCTGGCGGTGCTGGTCGTCCGCTCGCCTCATCACCGTGCAGCCTTCGCGTTCGGCGACCTTGACGGCTTCGTGGCGGCGCGGCCTGGCATCGTCGCGGTCTACACGGCAGCGGACATTCCCGGACGCAACCGGTTCGGCGTGATCCCTCCCTTCGCCGACCAGCCGGCCCTGGCCGAAGGGGAGGCGCGATTTCGCGGCGAGGCGGTGGCGGTGATAGCCGGCGAGCGCGCGGCGGTCGCCGCGCTCGACCCGGCGGACTTTCCGATCGTCTGGACCGAGCTGCGGCATGTGCTGGAGCCGGCGGACGCCGAGGCCGCCGGCGCGCCCCTGCTGCACCAGAGCCGCACCGGCAACCTGCTGACCCAGGGCTATGTCGAGCGGGGCGATCCCGAGGGCGCGCTCGCGGGGTCGGAGCACCTGGTCTCGGGAGCCTTCGAAACCTCGTTCGTCGAACACGCCTATATCGAGCCGGAGGCCGGCTGGGCGGAGATAGACGGCGAAACCCTGGTCATCCGCGCCTGCACGCAGGCGCCCTACATGGACCGCGACGACACCGCGCTCGTGCTTGGCCTCCAGCCGGAGCGGGTGCGCATCGTCCCGACCGCGACGGGGGGCGGCTTCGGCTCGAAGCTGGACCTTTCCGTGCAGCCCTATGTCGGGTTGGTTGCCCTCAGGACCGGCCGCCCGGCGGCGATCGCCTACACGCGGCCGGAATCGATGATGTCCACCACCAAGCGGCACCCGGCCGCGATGACGGCGCGCATCGGCGCGGACGCCGAGGGCCGCATCACCGGCATGGTCTTCGACGGCACGTTCAACACCGGGGCCTATGCGAGCTGGGGCCCGACTGTGGCGAACAGAGTGCCGGTGCATGCGTCGGGACCCTACCGCACGCCGAATTATCGCGCGCGCGGGCGGGCCATCCATACCAACGGGCCGATCTCCGGCGCGTTCCGCGGCTTCGGCGTGCCGCAGGCCACGATCATGCAGGAAACGCTCTATGACGAGCTGGCCGAGAGGCTGGGCATGGACCGGCTGGCGTTCCGGCTGAAGAACGCGTTGCGCGACGGCGACGAGACGGTGACCGGGCAGCGGCTGGAAAGCGGCGTCGGCATCGCCGCCTGCCTCGAGGCGCTGCAGCCCCAATGGCAGCGCGCGCTGGACGACGCTGCGGCATTCAACGCGACGGCGACGGCCCGCCGGCGCGGCGTTGGCGTCGCCTCCTGCTGGTACGGCTGCGGCAACACCTCGCTGCCCAATCCTTCGACCATCCGGATCGGCGTTTCGCCGACCGGGAAGGTCGTGCTGCACCAGGGCGCGGTCGATATCGGCCAGGGGTCGAACACGGTGATCGCCCAGATCGCGGCGGATGCGCTCGGGCTGCCGCTCGGGCTGTTCGAATTGCGCTCCGCCGACACTGCGACCACGCCTGATGCCGGCAAGACATCGGCGTCGCGGCAGACCTTTGTGACGGGCAAGGCGGCGGAAAAAGCGGGGCGGGCGCTGCGCGAAAGGATCCTGCGATACGCCAATGTTTCCCCGGATGCGGAGTTCTCCATCGAGGGATCGACGCTCACGGTGCGTGAAGGACAGGCGATCCGTGTGCTCGATCTCTCGGCAATGCAGGCCGACGCGGACGGCCATGTCTTCCGGGCCGAGGAGACCTACGACCCGCCGACGCTGCCGCTCGACGCGAAAGGGCAAGGCAAGCCCTACGCGGTCTATGGGTACGGCGCGCAGGTCGTCGAGCTCGAGGTCGACATGCGGCTGGGCACGGTCACGCTGCTCAAGATCACGGCGGCGCACGACGTCGGCCGCGCCATCAACCCGCTGCTGGTCGAGGGACAGATCGAGGGCGGCATCGCGCAGGGCATCGGCCTCGCGCTGATGGAGGAGTACATCCCCGGCCGCACCGAAAACCTGCACGACTATCTGATCCCGACCATCGGCGACGTGCCCCCGATCGAGAACATCCTGGTCGAGGTGGCCGATCCCGAGGGGCCGTTCGGCGCGAAGGGCCTCGGCGAGCATGTGCTGATCCCGACCGCGCCGGCGATCCTGAACGCCATCCGTCACGCCGCGGGCGTGACGATGCGAAAAGTCCCGGCGACGCCGAGCCGCGTGCTCGCCGCAATCAAGGAAGCGGGCATATGAGCGAGCTTGCCGAGCGGTTCGAGACGCATGAGCCGGGCCAGAAGGTGGTGGCGGAGAAGATCCGCTGCGATGCCTGTCCGGTCATGTGCTACATCGCCGAGGGCCGCACCGGGGCGTGCGACCGCTACGGCAACGAGGGCGGCAGGATCGTGCGCTGCGACCCGCTGCGCATCCTTGACCACACGCAGCCTGCCGACGGCGCCGGAGTTCCCTTCGACGCCGATACTCCTTGGGATGGATCGCTGGTCAGGACAAAACCGTTCGTCACCGCAATCGGGGCCGGCACCACCTATCCCGACTACAAGCCTGCGCCCTTCATCGTCAGCCAGGAGGTCGAGGGCGTCGACCTGGTGACGGTGGTGACCGAGGGGATCTTCTCCTACTGCGGCGTCAAGATAAAGATCGACACCGACAGGCATCTCGGCCCGGAGGCGGCGACCGTCCGGGCGGCTGGCGAGGCGGTCGGCCATGTGACGACGGGCGAATACGGCTCGCAGATGCTGTCGCTGGGCGGCGTGAACCACCTGACCGGCGGCTCCAAGTCGGAAGGCCGCGTCACCTGCGACACGCTTCTGGCGCTCTGCAACAAGCAGCCGGTCGAGTTGGCGATCGACGGCGGCGCCACCATCGTGGTCGAGGCCGGCAAGGCGCCGATCATCGACGGCAAGGTGGAGCACCGCATGCGCGTCGGCTGCGGGTCGGCGACCATCGGCATGTTCGCCTCGCAATGGCGCGGACTGGTCGACGAGGTTGTGGTCGTCGACGACCACATCACCGGCGTGGTTTCGGAACACCAGGCCGGCAAGGTGCTGGGCTGGGAAGATACCGGCATCAAGATCGTCGGCCGGCGCTCGACGCCCGGCCGCTACTTCAAGGTGTCGGAGCCCGGCCTCGGCTGGGGCGGCACGACGATCTCGGACCCGCTGAGCATCCTCGGCGACTGGAACGCCAGGAAGGGCGCGCGGCCGGGCCTGTCGCTGCTGATGGTCTCCACGACTGGCGAGCAGTTCGCCTATTACGAGCTGGACGACGAACTGAAGCCGGTGGAAAGGCCCTTCCCGGAGCGGCTGAGGCGATCGGTCGAGCTGATCGAGGAAAATTGCGAGCCGGCGCTCTGCACGGTGCTGTTTGTCGGCGGGGCGGGCGGCAGCTTGCGCGCCGGCGTGGTCGAGAACCCGGTGAACCTGACGCGCTCCGTGCACGGCCTGCGCACTTTTGTGACGGTCGGCGGGGCGCCGGTCTATGTCTGGCCGGGCGGCGGCATCACGCTGATGGTGGACGTCGCCCGCGTGCCGGACAACGCCTTCGGCTATGTGCCGACCCCGGCGCTGGTGGCGCCCATCGAGTTCACGCTGCGGCGCGACGACTATGTCCGGCTGGGCGGCCACGCGTCGGAGATCCGCTCTGTGGAGGACGTGCTGGCGCGCGGCGGCGAGTATTTCAACGAGCGTCGCTCCGCCATTGCGCCGCGCGGCAACGAGTGGCCGCCGCTGGCCCAGCTCAACCGGGAGCGGCAAGCGTCATGAACGCGCCGCAGGTCTCCTGGCTGCCGGACGGACGGCGGCTCCACATGAACCACGGGCCGATCGACCTGATCGTCGAGGCGTTCAGCGCGGCGGACGAGGTGCACGCCGCCTATGCCCAGGCCGCAGCCCGCTTCCGGACCATCCTGGGCGAACTGGTGGAGGACCTTGGCGAACTGCGCAGGCCCGCCACCCGCAACGCGCCGCGGCGCTTTGGGGGGACGGTGGCGCAGCGGATGGAGGATGCGGTTGTGCCCTTCGCGGACCAGTTCATCACGCCGATGGCTGCCGTTGCCGGCGCGGTGGCGGACGAGATGCTGGCCGCGCTGGTGGCCGGACGCTCGCTGCAGAAGGCCTATGTGAACGACGGCGGCGACATCGCCATCCACCTGTCGCTCGGTGCCGAGATGGATGCCGCGATCGCCGGCACGGCGCACGGGCTGGACGACCGGCTGAGGATACGCTTCGCCGATCCGGTTCGCGGCATCGCCACCAGCGGCTGGCGCGGCCGCAGCTTCTCGCTGGGCATCGCCGACGCAGTGACGGTGCTGGCGCGCAGCGGCGCGGAAGCCGACGCTGCTGCGACGATCATCGCGAATGCAGTCGACCTGCCGGGCCATCGGTCGATCGAGCGGAGGCCGGCGGTCGAGCTCGCACCCGACAGCGACCTCGGCGGGCGGCTGGTGACGACGTCTGTCGTGCCGCTGTCTGCAGCGGAGAGGGCGGAGGCGCTGCAGACTGGATTGGCGGTGGCGGAAGCATTGAAGCAACGCGGCCTGGTCGCTGGAGCTGCGCTGTTCCTGGGCGAGGATGCGCGCCTCTGTGGCGACCTCTTGCCCGCCCTCTCGAGGGACGAGCCGACGGGAGAGCTTTGCGAAGAAAAGCGAGCCGGCGGTCGCGAGGTCGAGCCGTCGGCCTCTCGCCAGGTTCTTCCGCCGACAAGGCGTAGATCATCGCGAACGACATCCGGGGCTGTGCATCCATGACCGCCGACGAAAACATCCTCAAAATTCTCGATGTCGAGCCGCAGGCCGCGCAGGACGACGCCCCCGAATACCGGCTGCAGGAACAGATCGGTTTCCTCCTGCGCAAGGCGCAGCAGCGCCACGTGGCTATCTTCGCGGCGCACATCCCGGAGGTGACGCCGCCGCAGTTCGCCGCGCTCGCCAAGCTCGGCGAAGTGGATGAAACGTCACAGAACCAGCTCGGGGCGCTGGTGGCGATGGACGCGGCGACGATCAAGGGCGTCATCGACCGGATGCGGGCGCGCGGGCTGGTGACGGTGAGCAAGGACGAGGCCGACAAGCGCAGGCTGATGGTGAGCCTCACCCCCGAAGGGCGCACCGCGCTGGCCGGCTTCCTGGCGAATGCCAAAAAGGTGACCGGCGAGACGCTGTCGCCGCTGAACGCGCGCGAGGCGCAGCAGCTTGCCAGGCTCCTCGCCAGGATAGGCTGAGCGGCGGGCGGCGGCCCGTTGTCGCGATTTTTCTCCGCAGCTTGCGATCGTGGCAATCAGACACTACTTGCGGGCGCGAGTTTGGAACCCGGTTTTCCTGGGGCTACTTGACGGGAAATTCATTTGTATACTAATTAATTTACCAAGCAGGTCATCGTGTTGTCCGCAGTTTCGTCCAGCTTTCGCGGCCGGACGGGGTCGACGTATGTTTCCGAAAGGTGCGCGCATGCAGTCCGCAGCCGAGGTGAAATCCGCTTTCCCAATTCCCGCCGGCGTCCACGCCGAGTCCGTCGTTTCGGTGAAGCACTACACCGATCGGCTGTTCTCCTTCCGCATCACGCGGCCGCAGTCCTTCCGCTTCCGCTCGGGCGAATTCGTCATGATCGGCCTGCCGAACGCCGAGAAGCCGGTGTTCCGCGCCTATTCGGTGGCAAGTCCGTCGTGGGACGAGGAGATCGAGTTCTTCTCGATCAAGGTGCCCGACGGGCCGTTGACCTCCCACCTGCAGAAGATCGTTCCCGGCGACACGGTGCTGATGCGCCAGAAGTCGACCGGCACGCTGGTGCTCGATGCGCTGACCCCGGGCAAGCGCCTGTTCATGATCTCGACCGGCACCGGCATCGCGCCCTTCGCCAGCTTGATCCGCGACCCCGAGACCTACGAGAAGTTCGAGCAGGTCGTCCTCACGCACACCTGCCGCGAAGAGGCCGAACTCGCCTATGGCGTCGAGCTCTATGAGCAGGCGGTCAACGATCCGCTGATCGGCGAACTGGCCGCCGGCCGGCTGACGCTCTATTCCTCGACGACGCGCGAGGAGACGCCGCGCATGGGCCGCATCACCCAGCTCATCGAGAACGGCAAGCTTTACGCCGACCTCGGCGTCGAGCCGCTCGATCCGGCGCAGGACCGCGTGATGATCTGCGGTTCGATGGCCATGCTCAACGACGTCAAGGCGATCGTGGAGGACATGGGCTTCGAGGAAGGCTCGAACGCCAAGCCGGCCGATTTCGTGGTCGAGCGGGCGTTCGTGGGGTAGTTGGCGCTCAGGCCGCCAGCTGCGCGATTACCTCTTCGACGCGTCCGAACAACTCGTCGAAGTTGGGATCTGCGGGATTGTAGTCAGGTTCGATGTCGAACGGCTGATCGGTGATGGTCAGGTTTGACATTCCGCCGAGCAGGTATGCCCGAAAACCGGTGCCTGTGCCGCCCGAACGCTGAAATGCGCTCAGGATCAGTCGGCCTGCGGGATCGAAGCCGAGGATGTAGGGATCAACCGCCCTCTGGCTATTCCGGTACTCGAACAGCACCCTGCGCCGCTCCCTGATCGCGCGAAGAAGATTGTCGCGGGCTCCAGTTTCCCGTTGCCGCTCGTGTTCGGTTCGCTCGACCGAATTTCGCCAGAACGCCTTGCGCTGATCGAGATTGCCGAGCGAGCGCCACTCGCCGCGCTCGGTGCTTTCGATGAGGTCGCGTTCCTCCTCAGGTGTCAGCTGAATCCCGCTGGCCATGGAAATTACCTCAGATACTCCTTAGTCGCCCTGCGGCTGGGAAAGAAGGTCTTGAGGAACACCTCATCCTCACCCTCAACATAGGGCACAACCCAGGCATAGTCATCCAGTTTGACTACCATCTGCCGCTGATGAAGATATCTGTCGATGCTAGGATGATCTCGATCATCGAGCAGGTGGCCGTCACGGATTGCGGCAAGAATACTATCGAATCCAATGCCGTATCTCCCCAGAAGCGCGAGGTTCTTCCGCGGACTCCAGCAAATCCGCTTCGATTGCGGCGGGTGCAAGTGGCGTTCTCACCGTGCTTACGTCATTCTTCATCCTACGGGATGGAATAAATGACAACAGATCTTCACACAGAGACGATTTCCGCCGCGATCAGGGATCGCCGCACCCTTTCCTTTGTCTACGACGGCAAGCGGCGTACCGCCGATCCCTACATCCTGGGCTATGACGGCAAGGGCGTGCTGGTCCTGTCGGCGGTGCAACTGACCGGCGGTAGCGGCAGCGGCTTTCGCACGTTCCGGGTCGACAAGCTGTGGGAGGTCAAGGCGACCGACCGGCATTTTGCCGGCCGGCACCCGGACTACAACCCGCACGACGCCTACATCGAGCGGGTGCTGGCGAAGGTCTGATCCGAGGCTCAGGCTGCGCTGCTGCGATCGATGCTCCAGGCGCCGGGGCCGGCGAGGAACAGGTAGAAGAACACGAAGCAGAACAGGATCGCGCCCTCGCCGCCGTTGAGGATCGGGAAGAAGCTCTGCGGCGCGTGCGCCATGAAATAGGCCACCGCCATCATGCCGCTGAGGATGAAGGCGACGGGCCTGGTGAGGAACCCGACCAGGATCAGCAGGCCGCCGAAGGTTTCGAGGATGCCGGCGGCGAGCATGAGCGTGCTGAGCCCGCCGTCGCCGGCCGCCTGGCCGGAAGCGGGAAAGCCGAAGAGTTTTTGGGTTCCGTGCGCGATGAACAGCAGCGCTGTCATGATGCGCAGCAGCGCGAGGCCGATGGGTGCATGACGTCCAAGATTGTCGAGCATTCGATTCCCTTGAGTTTGCCGTGACGGATACGCGAGACGAAAACGGATAGGTGACGCGGTAAACGCGGTCTACGGGGCGGAGGGATCCGTCGATCACATTCGCGCCATCGTCCTTTGACCATCTGGTCAAGGAATTGGTGCAGAATGGGGCGATCTGAGCTATGAGCCTTCGGACTCGTGGAGGGGCGAGGAAGGCGCTATGCTTCGGGTACGAGGACCGCGGGCGCCGGAGGAGGCACGGAGAATGACCACAAAACCGCGTGAGGTCGAAGTCGCAGGGGCGGCCAACGTGACCGCCCTGTCGCCGCGCACCGCCGCCAACGCGGCCGAGCCGGCCGGCGCCGGGATCGCCCGGAATCCGGGCATGGCGCTCGACCTCGGCTTTCTCGAATCCATGCGCAGCGTCAACCGGTCGGCCTTGGAGCGCCGTGCCGCGACGCTGACCAAGCGGCGTTCTATCAAGAACGAAAACCAGGCGGCCTGGCTGCTGCGCGCCATCTCGGTCATGGATCTCACGACGCTCAACTCGAACGACACAGACGAGCGCGTGCGCCGGCTCTGCGCCAAGGCCATCAACCCGCTGCGCGCCGATCTCGTCGAGGGGCTGGGCATCCAGGGTGCGAACATCCGGCCGGCGGCCGTCTGCGTCTATCATCCTTTCGTGGCGGCGGCGGTCGATGCGCTGCGCGGCACGGGCATCCATGTCGCGGCCGTCTCGACGGCCTTCCCGCACGGGCTTGCGCCGCTCTCGACCCGGTTGAAGGAGATCGAGGCCTCGGTCGCCGATGGCGCCGACGAGATCGACGTCGTCATCCCGCGCGGGCTGGTCTACGAGGCGAATTGGCAGGCGCTCTACGACGAGATCCGTCAGATGCGCGCCGCCTGCGGCGAGGCCCACATCAAGGTCATCCTCGGCACCGGCGACCTGGCGACGCTGCGCAACGTGACGCTGGCTTCCATGGTGGCGATGATGGCAGGGGCCGACTTCATCAAGACCTCGACCGGCAAGGAGAGCGTCAACGCCACGCTTCCGGTCGGCCTGTCGATGGTCCGCGCCATCCGCGCCTATTTCGAGCACACCGGATACCTGATCGGCTTCAAGCCGGCCGGCGGCATCTCGACGGCAAAAGTCTCGCTCGACTGGCTGGTGCTGATGAAGGAGGAACTGGGCCGGCCCTGGCTGGAGCCGGAGCTGTTCCGCTTCGGCGCGTCGAGCCTGCTGACCGACATCGAGCGGCAGCTCGAGCATCACCTGACCGGACGCTATTCGGCCAACCACCGCCACGCGATGGCGTGAGCGGCGAACCCTAGCGATGATTGGAACACCCTCATTGGGGTGTGTTGAGCGCGACCTCCAAGGAACATCGTCATGAACATCCTCGAACGGTATCACGCGATGGATTACGGCCCGGCGCCGGAAGGGCGCAACGAAGCGGACGCCTGGATCGCCGGACGCGACTTGACGAAGTCGCTGTTCATCGGTGGCGAATGGAAGGCGGCAGCGGGCGGCCGGACCTTCGAGGTGCTCGAACCGTCGTCGGGGAATGTCCTCGCCCAGGTTTCGGATGCCGCCGACGCCGACGTCGATGCGGCCGTTGCCGCTGCACGCAAGGCGCTGCCGGGCTGGAGCGCCGCCTCCGGCTACGAACGCGCGAAGGTGCTCTACGCGATCGGTCGCGCCATGCAGCGCCACCAGCGTCTGCTGGCGGTGCTGGAAACGATCGACAACGGCAAGCCGATCCGCGAGAGCCGCGACATCGACGTTCCGCTGGCGATCCGCCATTTCCTGCACCATGCCGGCTGGGCGCAGTCGCTGGCGCGCGAGTTCCCCGGCCATCAGGCGGCGGGCGTCGTCGGCCAGATCATTCCCTGGAATTTTCCGCTGCTGATGCTGGCATGGAAGATCGCGCCGGCGCTCGCCGCAGGCTGCACGGTGGTGCTCAAGCCGGCCGAGTACACGCCAATGACGGCGATCCTGTTCGCCGAGATCTGCGAGCGCGCGGGCGTGCCCAAGGGCGTCGTCAACATCGTCCCCGGCGGCCCGGCCGCCGGTGCGGCGATCGTCAACCATCCGGGCGTCGACAAGATCGCCTTCACCGGCTCGTCGGAGGTGGGCAAGATCATCCGCAAGGCGACCGCCGGTTCCGGCAAGAAGCTGTCGCTGGAATTGGGCGGCAAGTCGGCCTTCATGGTGTTCGAGGACGCCGATCTCGACAGCGCCGTGGAAGGTCTCGTCGACGGCATCTGGTTCAACCAGGGCCAGGTCTGCTGCGCGGGCTCGCGGCTCCTGGTGCAGGAGGGCGTCGCCGAGGCGTTCATCGCCAAGGTGAAGACGCGCATGAGCCGGCTCCGCGTCGGCAGCCCGCTCGACAAGAACACCGATATCGGCCCGCTGGTGGACAGGACGCAGCTGGAGCGCGTGTCGGGCCTGGTCGAGGAGGGCGCCCGACAGGGCGCGGCCTGCTGGCAGCCGGATTTCGCGCTGCCGTCGTCCGGTTATTTCTACCGCCCGACGCTGGCGACCGACGTCTCGCCCGCCAACATCCTCGCGCAGGAGGAGGTGTTCGGCCCCGTGCTGGCGTCGATGACCTTCCGTAGCACCGAGGAGGCCGTCGAGCTTGCCAACAACACGCGCTACGGACTTGCCGCATCTGTCTGGAGCGAGAACATCAACCTCGCGCTGCACGTCGCCCCGCAGCTCAAGGCGGGCGTGGTGTGGATCAACGGCACCAACATGTTCGACGCCGCCTGCGGCTTCGGCGGCTACCGCGAGAGCGGTTTTGGACGCGAGGGCGGCCGTGAGGGGATGCTGGAGTACCTGACCTCCAAGCTGCCGCACGGACCGGCGATCAAGCCGGCGGCTCCGGCGAAGGCGCCCGGCGCGCTGGAAGGGTCGGGCATCGACCGCACGGCAAAGCTCTACATCAACGGCAAGCAGGTGCGACCGGACGGCGGCTACGCGATGCCGGTGGCAGACTCGAAGGGAAAGCTGGTCGGCGAGGTCGGGCTCGGCAACCGCAAGGACATCCGCGACGCGGTGGCGGCCGCGCGCGCTTGCAAGGCGTGGCCGGAGGCGACCGCCTACAATCGTTCGCAGGTGCTCTATTTCCTGGCGGAGAACCTCTCGGCGCGGGCCGAGGAGTTCGCAGCGCGCCTGACGACGCTCACCGGCGCGTCCGCCAAGGCGGCCCGCCACGAGGTGGAGCTGTCGGTCGAGCGCCTGTTCGAGTTTGCCGGCATGGCCGACAAGTTCGAGGGCCGCGCCCACCAGCCGCCGGCGCGGGCCGTAACGCTGGCCCTGCACGAGCCTGTCGGCGTCATCGGCATGGTGATGCAGGACGAGCATCCGCTGCTCGGCCTGGTGTCGATGGTTGGGCCAGCGCTGGCGATGGGCAACACGGTGGTGGCGGTGCCGTCGGAGCGTCATGCGCTGATCGCGACGGACCTTTATCAGGTCATCGAATATTCCGACCTGCCGGCCGGCGCGCTCAACCTCGTCACGGGACGCAGCGCCGAACTGGCTGGCGTCCTCGCAAAACATGACGACGTGGACGGGCTTTGGCTGGTCGTGGATGCCGATACATGCAAGAAAGCCGAGGCGGAGTCGGTCGGCAATCTGAAGCGCATGTGGACGAGCAACGGCCACGGCATCGACTGGACGTCGCCCGTGGCGGGCGGAGAGGCGTTCCTGCGCCGCGCCATCGAAGTCAAGAATGTCTGGGTGCCCTACGGCGATTGAGGAGAGTTCATTTTGAAACTGGTTCGTTATGGCGAGGCCGGCAGTGAGAAGCCCGGCCTGATCGATTCCGACGGCAACATCCGGGATCTGTCCGCACATGTTGCCGACATCGGCGGCAAGCACATCGATCCCAAGGCCCTGAGGGAACTCGCGAAACTGGACCCGGCTTCGCTGCCGAAGGTGGCGGGCAGCCCGCGCTTCGGCCCCTGCGTCGCCGGCACCGGCAAGTTCATCTGCATCGGCCTCAACTATTCCGACCATGCGGCGGAGACCGGCGCGACCGTTCCGCCGGAGCCGATCATCTTCATGAAGGCCACCTCGGCCATCATCGGCCCGGATGACGACGTGCTCATCCCGCGCAACTCGAAGAAGACCGACTGGGAAGTCGAGCTGTGCATCGTCATCGGTAAGACCGCGAAGTATGTTTCGGAAGACGAGGCGCTGGACTATGTCGCCGGCTACTGCGTCTCCAACGACGTGTCGGAGCGCGAGTTCCAGGCCGAGCGCCAGGGCCAGTGGACCAAGGGCAAGAGCTGCGACACCTTCGGCCCGATCGGCCCGTGGCTCGTCACCACGGACGAGATCAAGGACCCGCAGAACCTCAAGATGTGGCTGACCGTCAACGGCAAGACCATGCAGGACGGCTCGTCGAGCACCATGGTCTACGGCGTCAAGCATCTCGTCTCCTACCTGTCGCAGTTCATGAGCCTGCTCCCCGGCGACATCATCTCCACCGGCACGCCTCCTGGCGTCGGCCTCGGCATGAAGCCGCCGGTGTTCCTGAAGGACGGCGACGTGGTCGAGCTCGGCATCGAGGGCCTCGGCACGCAGAAGCAGACCTTCAGGCAGGAAGCCTGAGTTCAGCGCGGCGGCGGGACGTGACCGTCCTGCCGCCGCCCCTCCATCCCGTGCAGTGGGTGCTCGCCGTACGGGCGTCCGCCCCGGCGCGCCCTTCCTGAATTGTCCGAATTGCCTGTCGACCGTCCCGCGGGCGCGAGTGTAAGAGTCGTCCCATGAGATTCATCCTTGGTATCGATGGCGGCGGCACGTCCTGCCGCGCCGCGCTGGCCACCCCGGACGGCACGATCCTGGCGCGCGCCAAAAGCGGTTCCGCAAACATTTACACCAATCTGGCGGGCGCGCGGGCGAGCATCGTCGAAGCCGCGCAGATGGCCTTCGCCGAGGCCGGCGAGGACGCCGGCCTGGTCGCGGAGACGCCGGCGCTGCTCGGGCTTGCGGGCGCCAATGTCGGCGACAACGCCAGGCAGCTCGAGGCGGTCCTTCCCTTCCGAAAGAGCATTGTCGAGACCGACGCGATGATCGCCCTCGAAGGGGCGGTCGGCAGCGGCGACGGCGCCATCGCCATTCTCGGCACGGGCACGGCCTATCTCGGCCGGCGCGGCGGCGAGGCGCGGCCGATCGGCGGCTGGGGCTTTCTCATCGGCGACCAGGGCAGCGGCGCGCAGGTCGGTCGCGAGCTTCTGGAGCGCACCTTGCTCGCCTTTGACGGGGTTGGGCCGTCGTCGCCGCTGACGGACGAGATACTGGCCGTCTTCAAGGGCGATCCGGACCGGATCATCACCTTCGGCACCACGGCCAAGCCCGGCGATTTCGCCGGTTTCGCTCCAAAAGTGTTCGACCACGCCGAAACGGGTGACGAGGTGGCGCAGGCCATACTGGCGCGCGGCCTCTCCACCATCGAGGCGTCGATCGCGCGCTTCGGCCTGCAGCCGGGCGAGCCGCTGTCGTTGCTCGGCGGGCTTGCGTCGCTCTACGAGCCGCGGCTCTCCGAGCCGATCCGCGCGCTGGTGCGCCCGCCACAGCAGGACGCGCTGGGCGGCGCAGTATCCATGGCGGCGCGTCTGTTCGGGGTTTTGAAGGCATGAATTCCACCATTTCCCACTCCGGCAGCGCCGATCGTCTCGCGATCTCCGGTGCGCGCATCTTCGACGGCGAGGGCTGGCACGACGACGCTGCCCTGCTGGTCGGTTCCGGCATGGTCGAGGCGATCGTGCCCCAGTCAGGCATCAAGCCGGGCTGGCAGCGCGTCGATCTCGACGGCGGCATGCTCGTGCCGGGCTTTGTCGACCTGCAGGTGAATGGCGGCGGCGGCGTCATGCTGAACGACCGCCAGGACGTCGAGGCGATCCGCACCATCTGCGCCGCCCATGCGCCCTTCGGCACGACCGCGCTCTTGGTGACGCTGATCACCGACACGCCCGAGATCGGCGCGGCGGCGGTCGATGCCTGCGCGGCGGCGCTGCAGCAGAAGACGCCCGGCCTGCTCGGCCTCCATCTCGAGGGTCCGCATTTGTCGATCGCGCGCAAGGGCGCGCATGATCCGGAACTGATCCGGCCAATGACGGCGCAGGACCAGGCGTTCCTCATCGCCGCGCGGAGCAGGGTTCCGGCGCTGCTTTCGACCGTCGCGCACGAGACCGTCCAGCCCGCACAGGTCAAGGCGCTCGCCGAAGCCGGGATCGTAGTCAGCATCGGCCACACCGACACCACCTATGCCGGGGCTGCCGAGCTGGCCGCGGCCGGCGCGTCGGTGGTGACGCATCTCTTCAACGCCATGAGCCAGGTGACCAACCGTGAGCCGGGCGTCGCCGGCGCCGCACTCGACATGGGCAGCCTCTCGGCCGGCCTGATCGCCGACGGCATCCACGTCGACCCGACCACGATCGGCATCGCGGTGCGCGCCAAGAACGGGCCGGGGCGCATCTTCCTCGTCACCGACGCCATGGCGACCATCGGCACCGACATGCCGTCGTTTTCGCTCAACGGCCGCACCATCTACCGCAAAGACGGCAGCCTCAGGCTCGCCAACGGGACGCTGGCGGGCGCCGACCTCGACATGATCTCGGCCATCCGTTTCATGCATCGCCGCATCGGCTTGCCGCTCGAGGAGGCGCTGCGCATGGCCTCGCTCTATCCGGCCGAAGTGATGGGCATCTCGCACCGTATCGGCCGGCTCGGTCCGGCGACGGCGGCGAGCGCGGTCCACCTCAGCGATGCGCTGGAGGTCCAGCGGGTATGGATCGAGGGCGTGCAGGCCTTCCAGGCTTAGCGCCGGTCGTCTACCCCTTCGCGCCGCCGATGGAACCCCTGACGACAAGGTCGACGGGCCAGACTTCGGTTCGCGCGCCGGTCTCGATGCCGGAGATGCGAGCAGCGAGGCGCTCGGCGATGCGCGCGCCGGCGGCCCTGATCGATGACCGCGTCGTGGTCAGGGGCACCGAAAAATTCTCCGGCTTCAGCCAGGGGAAGACGTCGTCATGCGCGATGAGCGAGACGTCGCCGGGTACCGACAGGCCGAGCTCCGAAAGCGCCCGCATGACGCCGAGCGACATGATGAGGCTGGAGCAGACCAGGGCGGTCGGCGGCTCCGGCTGGCTCATCAGGCTTTGTGTCGAACGGAAACCGTTTTCCTCGGTCATCGCGACCGAGCGTATGTTGCCCGGCGTCAGCGTCAGCCCTGCGGCGGCCATGGCCCGCGCCAGCCCCCGTTGCCGCAGGATCGCAAAGGTCTCGGTCGCCTCGCCGTTGATGAGCCCGACGCGCCTGTGGCCGAGCTGGGTGAGCAGCCGGCCGGCCTCGTGGAAGGCGCCTTCGTTGTCGATGTCCATGAACGGGTAGTCGAAGTCGAGCTTTTCGCTGCGGCCGTGCACGATGTAGGGCAGGCCGAGCTGGTGGACGAGCCGGATGCGGCGGTCCGCCTCGAGCGGCGAAGACACGTAGACGGCGTCGACCTGCTTGTTGGCGGCGACGCGCCGGTAGGTCGTCACCTCGTCGTCGGCCGCCGTCGGGCTCAGCACCAGGTCCAGCTCATGGCCTCTTGCATAGTCGCCGAGGCCGGACAGGAACTCGACGAAATGCGGATCGATGTTCACGGCGGCCCCGGTCGGCATCACGCAGCCGATCATGCCGGCTTTGCCTGTCGCCAGCCGGCGCGCGCTCGGATTGGGCCGATAGCCATGCCGCTTGGCGGCGTCCACGACGCGGCGGCGCGTTTCCTCGCTGACCTCGGGATAGCCGTTGAGCGCCCGGCTCACGGTTGTCTGAGAAAGCTGCAGCATGTGCGAGAGTTGTTTCAGGTTCACGTCGCTCGATTTCCCCAAAGCGCTTTCAAAAATCGATGCATTTCCGGGCCACCATAGACTGTATGGCGTGATCGCGGAAGCCTGGGCGTGCCCTCGCGCAACGACCGGAAACCCGGTTGCGTTGCGGCACCGGGATTCAATCGATTAGTTTGACTCCCTTGACTCCCCTGCCGGGCGCACGCTACAACAGGGCAGTCAAAGCGCTTTGGAGGACTGTTACCCAGCTTGTGCTCCTCACAATCTCGGCGCATCCTTCGAAATGGCATGGCGCGTCCCGGAAGGAGGTTCGGGACGCGAGTTAGACCAACTGGGAGGAAAGGCATGAAGAAGACCCTTCTGGCGGGCATCGCGCTCGCCGCGCTGGCGATCAGCTGGCCGGCATCATCGGCCGAGCTGAAATTCGCGCCGGGCGAGGACGCCCGCTTCACCTGGGAAAACTTCGACGAGCTGAAGAAGGTCGATCTCAAGGGCGAGACGCTCACCATCTTCGGGCCGTGGCGCGGCGAGGACGAGGCGCTGGTCCGCAGCGTGCTCGAGTATTTCATCCAGGCCACCGGCGCGACCATCAACTATTCGTCGTCCGAGAACTACGAGCAGCAGATCGTCATCGACACGCAGGCCGGCAGCCCGCCGAACGTCGCGATCCTGCCGCAGCCCGGCCTGATCCAGGATCTCGCCTCGAAGGGCCTGTTGATCCCGCTCGAAGACGCCGACGCGCAGTTCGTCAAGGACAATTACGGCGCCGGCCAGTCCTGGCTCGAACTCGGCACCTACAAGGACAAGGACGGCACCGCGAAGTTCTTCGCCTTCCCCTACAAGGCGGACCTGAAGTCGCTCGTCTGGTACGTGCCCGAGAACTTCGAGGAAGCCGGCTACGAGGTTCCCAAGACCTGGGAAGACATGATGAAGCTGTCCGACCAGATCGTGGCCGACGGCGGCGTGCCTTGGTGCATCGGACTCGGTTCGGGCGGCGCCACCGGCTGGCCGGCGACCGACTGGGTCGAGGACATCATGCTGCGTACGGCGCCGCCCGAGACCTACGACAAGTGGACCCGCAACGAGATCCCCTTCAATGATCCGGCCGTGGTCAACGCCCTGCAGATCTTCGCCGACATCGCCACCAACGACAAATATGTCGACGGCGGCAAGGCGGCGGTGGCGGCGACCGATTTCCGCGACAGCCCGAAGGGCCTCTTCGGCATCCCGCCGAAGTGCTACATGCACCGCCAGGCCTCTTTCATTTCGTCCTTCTTCCCGGAGGGCACCAAGCTCGGCGAGGATGCGGACTTCTTCTACCTGCCCGCAATGGCCGCCAAGCCGGAGCTGGGCACGCCGGTTCTCGGCGCCGGCACCTTCGCCGCCATCACCAAGGACTCGAAGGGCGCGCGCGCCTTCATCAAGTTCCTCCAGATGCCGCTCGCGCATGAGATCTGGATGGCGCAGTCCGGCCTGCTGACGCCGCTAAAGACGGCCAAGCAGGAAGCCTACGCCAACGAGGCGCTGAAGAAGCAGGGCGACATCCTGGTGAACGCGTCCACCTTCCGCTTCGACGGCTCGGACCTGATGCCCGGCAAGATCGGCGCAGGCGCCTTCTGGACCGGCATGATCGACCTCGTCGGCGGAAAGCCGGCGGCCGACGTGGCGGGCGACATCCAGAAGAGCTGGGACGCGATCAAGTAGTCCGAACGGATTGAATGGGCGGGCGCGTCATCGGACAGGGATCGCCGCCCTTCACCAGCCAGGCGGTATCCTCTCCCCGCCATCGGGGAGAGGGACGACGTCCGCAATGATCTCGCCAGTCACAGACGTTGCAGGATCGTCGTCGCCAGCGCGGCGGGCGCCGCTCTCCTCATCCAAGGGGAGATTGGCGTCAGCCCGATGAAGGGCGGCGCTGTCGCCCGAGCCCGCGCTGTGCGCAACAAGAGGCACAATCGCCCGCGCATGGAAATCAGTCCGCACGAGGGGAGGAACCTATGGCGGCCCAGCTATTCTCGGCGATCCTGGTCATCATTGTCGGCGTCGGCGGTTGCGTCGCCTATTTCTGGGGCGCCAACAGGCTGCTCGACATCGTCTTCCCTTCGCGCGGGGTGAGCGGCGGCACGGCCGTCGACAATCTCCGCCGGCAGGGCCTGATCCGGCCGTGGCTGTTCGTCGGCCCGGCACTCATCATCCTCATCGTCTACCTGATCTATCCGGTCGCGCAGACGCTCTATCTCTCCTTCCACGACAGGGGCGGCGAGACCTTTGTCGGCGCCAGCAACTATGCCTGGGCATTCGGCGACCGCGAGTTCCGCAACTCGATCCTGAACAACCTGCTGTGGCTGCTCGTGGTGCCGGCCGCCTGCACCTTCCTCGGCCTGATCATCGCCGTGCTCACCGACAAGATCTGGTGGGGCACGATCGCCAAGAGCCTGATCTTCCTGCCGCTCGCCATCTCCTTCGTCGGCGCCAGCGTCATCTGGAAGTTCATCTACGAGTATCGCGGCGAGGGCCAGGTGCAGATCGGCCTGCTCAACGCCATCGTCCAGTTCTTCGGCGGCGCGCCGCAGGTGTGGATCTCGCTGCCCTTCTGGAACAACTTCTTCCTGATGATGATCCTCATCTGGATCCAGACCGGCTTCGCCATGGTGATCCTGTCGGCCGCGCTGCGCGGCATTCCGGAGGAGACCATCGAGGCGGCCGTCATCGACGGCGCCAATCCGTTCCAGATCTTCTGGAAGATCATGATCCCGCAGATCTGGGGCACCATCGCGGTTGTGTGGACGACCATCACCATCCTGGTGCTGAAGGTGTTCGACATCGTGCTGACCATGACCAACGGCCAGTGGAACAGCCAGGTGCTGGCCAACCTCATGTTCGACTGGATGTTCCGTGGCGGCGGCGATTTCGGCCGCGGCGCCACTATCGCCATCATCATCATGATCGCGGTGCTGCCGATCATGATCTGGAACATCCGCCAGGCGAACAAAGAGATGGGAGGGCACTGAGATGGCACAGGCCAGCGGCAAGTCGGCCGGCAAGTCGTCCTTCGGCCGGTTCGGCGTCCATCTCGCCGTGCTCTTCTTCGTGACGGTGTGGACCATCCCGACGCTCGGCATCCTCGTCTCGTCGCTGCGCGACAAGGACCAGATCATCGCGTCGGGCTGGTGGAATTCCTTCGCCAGTTCGTCCCAGACCGAAGCGGGCCGCTTGCCCGCCGCCTCGGCCCAGGTCGAGAAGGACGGCAAGTTCGTCATCGAGGGCAATCTCTTCGATCCGCCGGGCAGCCGCGAGATCAGCGCCTTCGGCATGCGTTCGCAGGCGCCGACCGAGTTTCCCGCCGGCACCGTTGCCGAGCTCAAGGACGGCGTCACGCTTCAGGTCAACGCCGACGGCACCTTTGTGCTCGCCTCGCCGACAAAATTCGAGGGAGAGCGGGGGCAGCGCGTCTACTACGCCGCCTCGGCGCCGCCGCGCTTCACCACGGAGAACTACGAGACCGTGCTCCTTTCCGAGGGCATCGGCCGTTCCTTCATCAACTCCCTGACCGTGACCATTCCGGCCACTGTCATCCCGATCATGATAGCCGCCTTCGCAGCCTATGCGCTGGCCTGGATGAAGTTCCCTGGCCGTGCGCTGCTCATCGCCGTGGTCATCGGCCTGCTGGTGGTGCCGCTGCAGATGGCGCTGATTCCGCTGCTGCAGCTCTACAACGGCGTCGGGGCGTTCTTCGGGGTGCCGTCAAAAACCTATCTCGGCATCTGGCTGGCGCATACCGGCTTCGGCCTGCCCTTCGCCATCTATCTCCTCAGGAGCTACATGGCGGGCCTGCCGCGGGAACTGATGGAATCGGCGCGCATCGACGGCGCCAGCGACTTCGAGATCTTCATCAAGATCGTGCTGCCGCTGTCCTTCCCGGTGCTCGCCTCCTTCGCGATCTTCCAGTTCCTCTGGGTTTGGAACGACCTGCTGGTGGCGATGGTGTTCCTGCGCACCGATGCCGACCAGCTCGTGCTGACGGCCCGCCTCAACGCGCTGCTCGGCTCGCGCGGCGGCGACTGGGAGATCCTCACCACCTCGGCCTTCATCACCATCATCGTGCCCCTCATCGTGTTCTTCTCGCTGCAGCGCTACTTCGTCCGCGGCCTGCTGGCCGGCTCGGTGAAGGGAGGATGAGGATGTTGGCAGGTCGCCCCCTCCACCGCCTTCGGCGGTCCCCCTCCCCCGCTTCGCAGGGGAGGATCCGCGGCGGCATAGTTGGCGCTACCTGGATCCTCCCCCGTTTACGGGGGAGGGGGACCACGCGAAGCGTGGTGGAGGGGGCGAGCTTCCGTTTATCCAAGCCAATTCCGTGCGCCCGTCCGAAGCACGCAACGCAGGTTAAGTGTCCAGAATGACCCAGTCCGCAACCAAGTCCGTCTCCGACCCCGACTGGTGGCGCGGAGCGGTGATCTACCAGATCTATCCGCGCAGCTTCCAGGACACAGGCGGCGACGGCGTCGGCGACCTCAAGGGCATCGTCCGCCGACTGCCCTATGTCGCGGCACTCGGCGTCGACGCCATCTGGATATCGCCGATCGCCAGATCGCCGATGAAGGATTTCGGCTACGACGTCTCCGACTACCGCGACATCGATCCGATGTTCGGGACGCTCGGCGACTTCGATGCGCTCGTGGCGGAGGCGCACCGGCTCGGCCTCAAGGTGATGACCGACATCGTCATCTCCCACACCTCGGACCAGCACCCCTGGTTCAAGGAAAGCCGCGCCAGCCGCACCAACCCGAAGGCCGACTGGTACGTCTGGGCGGACCCCAGGCCCGACGGCTCGCCGCCCAACAACTGGCTGTCGATCTTCGGCGGATCGGCCTGGCAGTGGGACACGCGGCGCATGCAGTACTACCTGCACAACTTCCTGTCGGAGCAGCCCGACCTCAACTTCCACAGCATGGAGGTGCAGGACGCGCTGCTGGACAGCGTCC
This sequence comes from Mesorhizobium shangrilense, assembly GCF_028826155.1. Lineage (NCBI taxonomy): Bacteria > Pseudomonadati > Pseudomonadota > Alphaproteobacteria > Hyphomicrobiales > Phyllobacteriaceae > Arvimicrobium > Arvimicrobium flavum. Next base: position 502,597 of record NZ_JAQGPN010000001.1, on the reverse strand, counting down.
GCTTCTGGCTGGAGCGCGGCATCGACGGCTTCCGCCTCGACACGATCAACTTCTACTTCCACTCGCAGGGACTGGAGGACAATCCGGCCCTTCCGCCGGAGCAGCGCAACGCCTCCACCGCGCCGGCGGTCAACCCGTACAACTTCCAGGACCATCTCTACGACAAAAGCCGGCCGGAGAACCTTGCCTTCCTGGAGCGCTTCCGCGCGCTGCTGGACGAATATCCGGCAAAAACCTCGGTCGGCGAGGTGGGGGACTCGCAGCGCGGCCTCGAGATCGCCGCCGCCTATACCAGCGGCGGCAAGCGCGTCCACATGTGCTACTCGTTCGAGTTCCTCGGCCCGGACAAGATGGGCGCGCGCCGGGTGCGCGAGGTGCTGGAGGAGTTCGGCCGTGTCGCCGCCGACGGCTGGGCGTGCTGGGCGCTGTCGAACCACGACGTGGTGCGGCACGCCACCCGATGGGGCGCCGGCGAAAAGGACCTGCACGCCTATCTGAAGGTGATCTCGGCGTTGCTGATGTCGCTGCGCGGCTCCGTCTGCCTCTACCAGGGCGAGGAACTCGGGCTCGGCGAAGCCGACATCGCCTTCGAGGACCTGCAGGACCCCTATGGCAAGTCGATGTGGCCGGAGTTCAAGGGCCGTGACGGCTGCCGGACGCCGATGGTTTGGGAGCGCGATGCCCCCAATGGGGGCTTCTCTGCGGCAAAGCCATGGCTGCCGGTTCCGGACGAGCACCGGGCGCTCGCCGCCGACACGCAGCAGGGGCAGGCGGGTTCGCTGCTCGAGCACTACCGCCGCTTCCTCGCGTTCCGCCGCGCCCACCCGGCGCTGGCGAAGGGGGACATCGAGTTCCTTGCGGCGGACGACGACGTGCTGGTCTTCACCCGCGAGCATGGCAACGAGCAGATGGTCTGCGCCTTCAACCTGGGCCCGCGCAACGCCAGCCTCGATCTGGGGGATGCCAGCCTGAGCGCGGTCGAGGGGCACGGCTTCGCGTCGTCGGCTGATGCCGGCAAGATCAAGCTTGGCGCGTATGGCGCATGGTTCGGACGCTTCGCCTGACAGGATACCGAGGGTTTTAGGGGAGGATATTATGGCCGACGTCACTCTCAACCAGGTCGAGAAGGCTTATGGGTCGCTGAAGATCCTGCACGGCATCGACCTCGACATAAAGTCGGGCGAATTCATCGTCTTCGTCGGGCCGTCCGGATGCGGGAAGTCGACGCTGCTGCGGTCGATCGCCGGGCTCGAGGAGATCACCGGCGGCACGCTCGAGATCGCCGGCGAGGTGGTCAACGACGTGCCGCCGTCGAAGCGCGGCATCGCCATGGTGTTCCAGTCCTATGCGCTCTACCCGCACATGACCGTCTACGACAACATGGCGTTCGGCATGAAGATCGCCCGCGAGAACAAGCAGGAGATCGACCGCAGGGTGCGGGAGGCGGCCGAGATCCTGCAGCTGACCAAGCTGCTCGACCGGCTGCCCAAGGCGATGTCGGGAGGCCAGCGCCAGCGCGTCGCCATCGGCCGCGCCATCGTGCGCAACCCGAAGGTGTTCCTGTTCGATGAGCCGCTGTCGAACCTCGACGCGGCGCTGCGTGTGGCGACCCGGATCGAGATCGCCAAGCTCAAGGAATCCATGCCGAACACGACGATGATCTACGTCACCCACGACCAGGTCGAGGCGATGACGCTGGCGGACCGCATCGTCGTGCTCAAGGAGGGCAAGGTCGAGCAGATCGGCTCGCCGATGGAGCTCTACAAGAACCCGGGCAATCTCTTCGTGGCCCAGTTCATCGGCTCGCCGGCGATGAACATCCTGCCGGGCAAGGTCGAGAAGGCGGGGCCGATGACGACGGTGAGCCACATCGGCGGCCACAACACCGACGTGCCGATCGCCACGCCGGCCTCCGCGCAGGGCGCGGCCATCAGCTTCGGCGTGCGGCCCGAGGACCTGTTCGTCTCGACCAGCCAGAACGCGCTCTTCGAGGGGCCGATGGATTACATCGAGCAGCTTGGCGAGGTGCAACTGGTCTATGTCGACATCGGCCGTCCCGACCAGCCGCTCACGGCGAAGCTGCCGGGAAGCGCGGAGGTCAAGCGCGGCGACATCATCCGCCTTGACGCCAAGCCGGGCGACCTACACATCTTCGACGGCGACGGGCGTTCGTTCGCGGCAGAGGCGCCTGCGGCGGCAAGGGCGGCGTGATTTTCTCGCTTGAAACGTTAGAACAATCTGAAAAGTTTTCCCCTAAAAAGGCTGCGATGAGAGCATGACGGGCCGTGGGCGCGGCGCAGCATCGGAGAGGGGAACGTCAATGGAGATCCGCCACGCGGTCAGTCCGCGCGAAGCGAAGACCTTCGATACCGAGCAGCTACGCGAAGCCTTTCTGGCAGAAGGCCTGTTCCCCGCCAACGAGATCCGCCTGATCTATTCGCATTACGACCGCCTGATCGTCGGCGGCGCACAGCCGGTCGACCGCGAGGTCTTCCTCCCAGTCGCCAGGGAAACCGGGACCGAGCACTTCCTCGACCGCCGCGAGATGGTGGTCGTCAATATCGGCGGCGAGGGCCAGGTCGTGACGCTGACCGGCACCTACATGCTGGCGCGCCGTGACATGCTCTATCTCGGCCGTGGAATTGGCCCGGTTTCCTTCTCCAGCGCCGACCGCACCCGTCCGGCAAGATTCTACCTGGTGAGCGCGCCCGCCCATAAGGATCTGCCGGTGCGTCTCGTCGGCAGCGGCGACGCCAGGCGTTCCGATCTCGGCGACGCCGCCACCGCCAGCACGCGCGTCTCGTTCGACTACGTTCATCCTGAAATCGTCGAAACCTGCCAGCTGGTCGTCGGCATCACGATCCTGACCGAGGGCGCCGTTTGGAACAGCGTGTCGGGAAACCTGCACGGCCGGCGGTCGGAAGCCTGCCTCTATTTCGGGATGCGGCCGGAGCAGCGCATCATCCATTTCATGGGTGAGCCCGAGCAGACGCGGCATCTCGTGGTGGCGAATGAACAGGCGATACTGTCGCCGGCATGGTCGATCCGGGCATCGGTCGGCACCCAGAACTACGCAATGGTCTGGGCCTCCGCCGGCGACAATGTCGATCCGGGAGATATCGAGTCCGTGGCGATGGCGATGCTTCGGTAAGGCAGACCCGGCAAGGACGTCGCCGCGCGCCCGGTTTCACTATCCGGCCCGCGCCGTCTGGCTGACAGGGGCCGCCGGCGCAATCCCCTCGACGAGATAGACTTCGGTCGCTTCGCCGCGTCCGCGCAACCTGTGTTCGCCTGCCGGGGTGATCATGAACCGTTCGTCGAGCCTGGCGGCCGTCTCGCCGGAGATGACGATGGCGACCGTCTCCTCAGGGACAAGTTCCTTTGCCAGCCCCTGGAGGCGCTGGCTCACGTTCACCGTGTCGCCGATGATGGTGTAGTTGACGCGGTCGGCTGCGCCGATGTTGCCGACGATGACCGGTCCGGTGTGGATGCCGATCCTGATGCGCAAGGGTGGGCGGCCTTCCGCGGGCGCCTTGCGGTTGTCCTCCTCCAGTTCATCGCGGATCGCCGCTGCCGCCCGCACCGCCGCGGCGGCGTGACCCTCCAGCCGGTCCGGCGCGCCGAAGAAAGCCATCATCCCGTCGCCGAGAAACTTGTCGACGGTGCCGCCCTCGACGTCGACCGCGCGACACAGGATCTCGAAATGGTGGTTGAGCGCCCGGGCGATCTCGGCCGCGCTCATGTGCTCGGAGAGTGTCGTGAAGGCGGCGATGTCGGTGAACATGACGGTGACGCTCGCCGCGCGCGGCTCGGCTACGCCGATCTCTCCCGTGCGCACCAGCTTGGCGACGAGCGAACGCGGGATATAGGTGGAGAAGGCACGCAGCCCTATCAGCATGGCGTTGAAGGCCGTGGCCTGGTTGTCGATCTCTCTCACCCGGCTGGGCGGCAACGGCGCGATGCCGTCGAGGTCAAAGTCGGCGATGCGGCTGGCCTGGTCGGCTATGGCGCGGATGGGGCGGGACAGCCGTCGGCCGAGCAGGACGGCGACCAGGACGGCGCAGATCAGCGCGCCCAGGCCAAGCAGCGCAGAGGCGAGCACGCGCTGCAGCTCGTCCGCCACATCGCTCGCCCTGAAATAGGCGCCGAGCGTCCAGGGCCTGTCGCCATAGCCGGTGATCTTGCGGCTGATGACGACATAGGTGTTTCCATCACTCCATGTATCCTCGTCGCCGCCGAGCTCCACTTCAGCGACTTCGACATCGCGGAACCGTTCGTTGTTGAATTCCTCCTCGGGACGGCGAGAGCCGTAGGCGGCAATGACGGGATCGCCGAACTGGGCAGCCGGCATCAGCGGGACGATGCCGTGCTGGGGCGCCTGGGGATCGGCTAGGCGCTGGTCGGCGAGCACCTTGTCCTCTCCATCGAGTATGAAGGCGTGGGTGCCGAAGCGTGCGGACAGCTCCTGTGTGATTTCGGAGAGTTTCTGCAGTTTGACTGCCGCGATCACCCATCCGCCGGTCGCTCCGTCGCGGATCAGCGGCATGGAGACGTGCGCGAACAGGCCGAACTCATTGGCCACGATCGCGCCCCATTGCTTGCCTTCGATCAGGCGGCGTTGCTCGAGGGCTGCACGGACCTGCGGCGATTTCTCGGGCTCCGCCGGAAAATGCTGGATCGTGTCCGCTGCGTTGTCGTCTGTTTCGTGCGCCGTGGCCCGGCAAACCAGGTCGGGCGTGCAGATCAGCATCGCCGTGGTTCCCGGCGCCGCCGCAAGCGCGCCGGCGACGGTGGCCGGCATCGCGGCATCGTCGATCCGGAAGTCGCCTTGCGCATAGAGTTCGGCAACGCCCTCCACTGCGCTCTCGGCGTTGCCCATCTCTGCCCGCAGCGCATCCTCCATGGCGTCGACGAGCAGGCTCGACTGGGCGCCCAGCAAATCGAGGGTGTTGCGGAAATTTGCGCCGACCGAGAGCGCCAGCACGCCGCCGACGGAGACGAACACGAGCGTTCCGAAGCTGAGCGCCATCAACAGGCCGACCGGTATGCGCCGCCGCTTCGCCGCAGGACGGACAAGACGTACCGGTTCGGTGGACCTGCTCATGTCGCCAGTGTCGCGACGCCGCGCCGAATTGCAAGTGCGGGTGTGATGCGGGCGCTTTTACAGGCGGTTGCGAGAGAACGGGTTCCAGCGCACGGTGCCGAGCCTGACCTTTTCGCGCACCAGCGTCAGCAGGCCGGAACCGCCGACGACGACCAGGCCGACGAGGCTCAGCCAGTCGGGATACTCCGCAAAGAACGCTGCGCCGATGATCACCGCCCAGACGATCTGCGAATAGTGCGTCGGCGCGATCTGGTTGGCCGGGCTGAGCCGCGTCGCCAGCAGCTGGAGGCGGTGTCCCACGGCCGTGCAGACGCCGGAGATCGCAAGCAGGACGAGAATTGGCCAGTCTGGCAGCGTGAAGGATGTGGCGGCCGCAGCGACGCCGTTGAAGATCAGGCCGTAGCCAACGAGAACGCCGAGCATCGTGGTCTGCTTCTCCTGCGCCAGCGACCGCATGAGAACGATGGTGACGGCGGCGAGGAAGGCGACGGCGAGCGCGGCGAAGTGACCGAGTTCGAGCGCCCGGAAGCCCGGCCTTACCACGAGCAGGATGCCGCAGAAGCCGGCGACCACTGCCGCCCACCGCCACGGCCCGACATGCTCCTTCAGCACGACGATCGACAGCAGCGTCACGAAGAGCGGCGCCAGGAAGATCAGCGCATAGGTCTCGGCCAGCGGTATGGTCGTGAAGGCGTAGACGCTGAGCACCCCCGACGCCAGGCCCGACAAGGCCCGCGCATGGACCGCCCAAGGTCGCTGCATGCGCCAGAAACCATGCCAGCGCTCGCCGTCAGGTGTCAGGAAGACAAGGAAGATGCCGGCGAAAAGGATGTTGAAGAAGCCGATCTCGAAAACCGAGAGATGGCCGCCAAGTGCTTTGATGAACCCGTCGCCCCAGGCATAGATGGCATAGGCCGCAAGGGCCAGCAGGACGCCGCTTTTCAATTCTGGAAGCCTTCTCGGAGGTTCGGCGGCTGAGGCCGAAGGGGCATGTGTCGCCCATCTCGGTAGCCGCGGCGGGGGCGGCATGCAAGCGGCCCGGGCGCCGATTGCGTGCTGATTTGACCAAAGGCCCATGCCCGGCAATTCCCATCTGGAGAGTGCGGCGCACGAGACGCGGGCTCGCCGCAGGTTGACGGAGGCCGTCGCGCGGCGGATGATTGTCGCGCCAGCGCCTCGATGCGTCAGGCCAGTCGAACAGAAAACAGCGGTATGGGACGGAAATGACCAAAGCCGAAATCGGCCTGATCGGCCTCGGAGTCATGGGCTCCAATCTCGCGCTCAACATCGCCGAGAAGGGACAGAAGATCGCCGTCTTCAATCGCACCACCTCGCGGACGACAGCCTTCGCGAAGGACGCCGGCGCGCTGTCCGACATGATCGTCCCGTGCGAGACGATCGAAGAACTGGCCAAGGCCATCCGGCCGCCCAGGCCGATCATCCTCATGGTGCAGGCGGGTGCCGCCGTCGACGAGCAGATCGCGCACCTGAAGCCGGTGCTCCAGGCCAACGACATCATCATCGACGCCGGCAACGCCAATTTCCGCGACACCGTGCGGCGGTTCAAGGAGCTGGAAGGCACCGGGCTGACGTTCATCGGCATGGGCGTGTCGGGGGGCGAGGAGGGCGCGCGCCACGGCCCGTCCATCATGGTGGGCGGCGCCGAGGAGTCCTACGCCCGCGTCGAGCCGACGCTGACGGCCATCTCCGCAAAGTACAATGGCGAGCCGTGCTCAGCCTGGCTCGGCCCGGACGGCGCCGGTCACTTCGTCAAGACCATCCACAACGGCATCGAATATGCCGACATGCAGATGATCGCCGAGATCTACGGTATCCTGCGCGACGGGCTCGGCATGAAGGCGAAGGAGATCGGCGAGATCTTCCATGGCTGGAACAAGGGACGGCTGAACTCCTACCTGATCGAGATCACGGCAAACGTGCTCGCCGCCGAAGATCCGAAGACGGGCAGACCGGTCGTCGACGTCATCCTCGACCGCGCCGGCCAGAAGGGCACCGGCAAGTGGTCGGTGATCGAGGCGCAGACGCTGGGCGTGCCCGCGACGGCCATCGAGGCGGCAGTGGCGGCCCGCGTCATCTCCTCGATGAAGGACGAGCGGCTGAAGGCGGAAGCAGCCTACGGGATAGCCGCGCCGAAGCTTGGGAAGGAGGTCGTCGCGGATCTGGAACTGGCGCTCTTTGCCGGCAAAATATCTGCCTATGCGCAGGGTTTTGCGGTCATGTCGGCAGCCTCGCGCGAGTTCAACTGGAACCTGCCGCTGCCGACCATCGCAAAAATCTGGCGCGCCGGCTGCATCATCCGCTCGCAGTTCCTCGGCACCATCGCCGAGGCCTTCGGCAAGGACGCGTCTGTGCCGAACCTTTTGATGGCGCCCGCCTTCATCGGGATGATGAAGGAGGCGAGCCCGGCGCTCCGCCGGGTCGTCGCCCGGGCTGCCGAGGCGGGGCTTCCCGTGCCGGCGCTCGCTTCGGCTCTGGCCTATTTCGACGCCTACCGGCAGGGCCGGGGCACCTCCAACCTCATCCAGGGCCAGCGCGACTTCTTCGGCGCCCATGGCTTCGAGCGCATCGACGCCGAGGGCGCCCACCACGGGCCGTGGGGCAGCGGCGCGGAGTGAACTGCGGCGCGCGGGACAGCCAGACAATCGACCCCCACTCCGGCTCGCTGCGCTCGCCACCTATCCCCCGGTCGACGGGGGAGAGGAACGCCAGCCGCGCTCCCTTCCTCTCCCTCACGTAGTGGGGGAGAGGTGGCGAGCCGAAGGCGAGACGGAGTGGGGGCAGCGTCAGTCTTGAGGCTGCGCGGCCCTTACTAGAGGCGCTGCACGCTCTCCCGCTCGACCAGTTCCGGCGGCCACAGCTTCAGCACCCGCCCGCCCGCATCCTCGCCGGAGCCTTGCACAATGCGCAGCAGGGCCTCGGCCGCGCTGTCGCCGATCTCGTTGCGCGGCTGGCGGATGGTGGTCAGCGCCGGAATGAATATTTCGGCGATGTCGATGTCGTCAAATCCGATGACGGAGACGTCCCGCGGCACCTCGCAGCCGTTCCGGTGCAGCTCGGAGATGAAGCCGCAGGCCATGACGTCGCTCGACGTGGTGATCGCGGACGGCCGGTCCGACATGGCGAGCCAGCGGCGCGCCGCCTGCGCGCCGGACCGCAGCGAGAAGTCCCCCTCGAGAATCCAGTCGGCCCGCTCCTCAAGGCCACTCTCGGCGAGGCCGCGGCGGAAACCCGCAAGCCGCTCCTGTGTCAGGACGTTGCCATGAGGGCCGAGTATGTGGCCGATCCGGGAGTGGCCGCGCTCGACGAGATGGCGCACCGCCAGCGCCTCGCCGCCCGCATTGTCGAAGCGGATCGACGGCAGCCCCGCGGCGTCTTCCCATTCGCAGCAGAAGATCGTCGGCGGCGCGGATGCCCCCGCGGACTTCAGCAGTCGCAGCGGCAACGTGCCGTCGAGCACGATGATGCCGTCCGCCCGGTTGGCGTGAAGATAGTCGATCAGCCGCTCCTCCTGCACCCCCGGATGCTTGGTGTCGGCGACCAGCACGTTGTAGCCGGCCCTGGACAGGCGCGCCTCGATGCCGGCGAGGATCTGCGAGAAGAACGGGTTGCCGAGGTTCGGCACCAGGACGACGATGGAACTGGTCTGCTTGCGCCGCAGGTTGCGCGCCGTCTGGTTCACGGCATAGCCGGTGCGTTCGACCGCCTCGATGACGGCGCGCCGTGTATCTTCCGACACGCGGCCCGGCAGCGACAGGGCGCGGCTGACGGTCGCCGTCGACACGTTCGCCGCGCGTGCGACGTCCTGAATGGTGGGGATCTGTTTGCGCAAGCTGATGGGTGCCCTCCGCGCTTCTACTAACCACGTCTGTTCGCGAAACGCTCGGCTTTTCTGTTTTTCGTGGCCGGTCGCGCGCGCCGAAAGGCGATCTAATGCGGCGGCGACTTCACGTCCGTCGGCACCACAAGGCTCTGGATATTCTCCACCGGAACCCCGTTGATGCTGCCCGTGGCGGCGCGGGCGAGCTCGCGGCCGGCAAGCCGGACGTCCTCATCGACCACATGGAGCTCCCGACGGAACATCGGCAGCAGCCGGAACGACTGCTTCGAGACGACGTCGATGTCGCGCCCGAGCTTCAGCCCGGCGGCCTCGATTCCGGCGACCAGCGCGAAGGTCGCGGCGCCGGCGCTGCTGACGATGCCGTCCGGCGGCGTGGCGCGCTGCATCAGTTCGATCGTCGCCAGCCGGATGCGCTCGATCGAGTCGTCGTTCGTCACCGAGGAGAACGGGATCTCGTTCAGTCCCGCCTCCGCCAGCCCGTCCAGGAAACCGCTCCGCATGTGGTGATGGTAGCTCAGCGCCGCAGGCGGTGCGAGAAGCGCCAGCCGCTTGCGCCCGATCTCGGCCAGCCGCTTCACCGCGATGCCGGCGAAGGCGTGGTTGTCGAAGTCGTGGAACGGATGGTCGACATTCATGGCTGTGCGGCCGTGCGCGGCGAAGGGGAAGCCGCGCTCGGCCATGTAGCGGACGCGCGGGTCGTTGGGCTGCGTGCGCGAGATGATGATGGCGTCGGCCGATCCGGTTTCGACGACGTAGCGGACGGGCTCCATCGGATCGTTGTTGCGCGAGTAGGGCGTCACGACCAGGTGGTAGGGTGTCTGGGCGAGCTGCTCGGAGATCCCGTAGATGATGTCGGAGACGAAGCCGCCGACCTGTTCCTGCGTATCGAGGATAAGGCTGATGACGTTGGTCTTGCCGGTGCGCAGGCGCACGCCGGCGCGGTTCGGCCGGTAGCCGACCTGCTGCGCCACGAGCTGCACGCGCCGCTTCGTCTCGACGCCGATCTCGGGCGCGTCCTTGAGCGCGCGCGACACCGTCGTCACGCCGAGACCGGTCATGAAGGCGATCGTCTTGAGCGTCGGGCGACCCTGCTCGCCGGCCTGCGCGGCCGCACGTGCATCGGTCGGAGCTTTCTCGTCCATGTGGGAATACCTGCGATTCGCGCACCTATCGCACCGGCGCGGACGACTGGCAAGAAATGAATGCAAAGCTGTAACGTTACAGAAACGGTGCGGTTCTTATGCGGACGGGAGTATCGACAGTGCGTTCGAAGCGAGCAATGTATCAGAATCCCTCATTGATGGTGCAGCGCGAAATCGAGCAGAATCAGCGCGCTACAGGCCGGAAGGCGGCGACGATACCGCGCTGCAGCATCGCTTCATCCCCGGCTAGCCGCCCAGCCGTGGCAGGATCATTATTTGCGGCGCTCAAAAAAAATATCGCTGCGCGCCCGACTTCACCGTTGCGCCCCTTTTGCACTTCGCATAACCTTCGATCTGAAACGTTACAGTTTCTGGGAGGAAATTCATGCGTTCAGTACTTAAGGCCGCGCTTGCGGCGGGCGTTGCATTCGGCTTCTCCAGTGTCGCCGGGGCAACCGACCTCGAGGTCACGCACTGGTGGACGTCGGGCGGCGAGGCCGCGGCGGTCGCCGAATTCGCCAAGGCTTTCGATGCGACGGGCAACAAGTGGGTCGACGGCGCCATCGCCGGCGGCGGCAACACGGCGCGTCCGGTCATGGTCAGCCGCATCACCGGCGGCGACCCGATGGCCGCTTTTCAATTCAACACCGGTCGCCAGGCCGAGGAACTGATCGCTGCCGGTCTCCTGCGTGACCTCACCGATATCGCCACCAAGGAGAAGTGGTCCGAGGTCATTCGCCCCGCCAGCCTGCTCGAGGGCTGCACGGTCGACGGCAAGGTCTATTGCGTGGTCGTCAACATCCATTCCTGGCAGTGGCTGTGGCTGTCGCACAAGGCGTTCGCCGACGCCGGCGTGCCGGTCCCGAAGAACTGGGACGAGTTCGTCGCCGCGGCGCCGGCGCTCGAGAAGGCCGGCAAGATCCCGTTGGCCATCGGCGGACAGCCGTGGCAGACGACCGGCGCCTTCAACGTGCTGATCCCGGCGATCGCCGGCAAGGACGTCTTCCTGAAGGTCTACAAGGACCACGACGCCGAAGCCGCTGCCGGGCCGGAGATCGCCAAGGTGTTCAAGGCAGCCGACGAGGCTCGCAAGCTGTCGGCCAAGTCGAACGTGCAGGACTGGAACCAGGCGACCAATCTCGTCATCACCGGCCAGGCCGGCGGGCAGATCATGGGCGACTGGGCGCAGGGCGAGTTCCAGGTCGCCGGCCAGGTGGCCGGCAAGGACTACTCTTGCCTGCCGGGTCTCGGCGTCAATGAGCTGATCTCCACGGGCGGCGATTCCTTCTACTTCCCGAAGCTCGACGATGCCGACAAGACGGCCGCCCAGGAGGTGCTGGCTTCGACCATGCTCAGCCCCGCCACGCAGGTCGCCTTCAACCTCAAGAAGGGCTCCGTGCCGGTGCGCGGCGATGTCGACGTCTCCGCCGCGAATGACTGCATGAAGAAGGGCCTCGACATACTGGCCAAGGGCAACATCATTCCCGACACCAACCAGTTGAACACCGAGGACACGAACAACCAGCTCAACGACCTGTTCGTGGAGTTCTGGAAGACGCCGTCGCTCACGCCCGAGGAGGCGCAGAAGCGCTTCGCCGACATCATCGCGGCCGCCGACTGACGGCGGATGAGGCATTGCAGGCCGGCCCCCCAGCGGGGCCGGCCCTTTAAGCCTATCTCGAACTCGGCCGAGACATGAGCATCAGCGAAAGCCCGACCAAGCGCCCCAACCGGATCTTCCACAATCTCAACGCGAAGATCGCGTCGATCCCGATGATCCTGACCGCCACGGTCATTTTCGCCGGCGGCACGTTGTGGACGGTCGTCTACTCCTTCACCAATTCGCGGCTTCTGCCCAGGCTGACCTTCGTCGGCCTCGACCAGTATGAGCGACTGTGGTCGACGCCGCGCTGGCTGATCGCCATCGAGAACCTGGTGACCTACGGCGCCCTGTCGCTGATCTTCTCCCTGGTCATCGGTTTCGTGCTCGCCGCCCTGCTCGACCAGAAGATCCGCTTCGAAAGCGCGTTCCGGACGATCTATCTCTATCCGTTCGCGCTGTCCTTCATCGTCACCGGGCTGGTGTGGCAGTGGATCCTCAATCCGGATTTCGGCGTGCAGCACGTGGTGCGCAGCATGGGCTGGGAGAGCTTCTCCTTCAATCCGCTCTACACCAAGGAAATCGTCATCTTCGGCATCCTGTTCGCCGGACTGTGGCAGGGCACGGGTCTCGTCATGTGCCTGATGCTCGCCGGCCTGCGCGGCATCGACGAGGACATCTGGAAGGCGGCGCGGGTCGACGGCATCCCGATGTGGAAGACGTATCTCTTCATCATCATCCCGATGATGCGACCGGTGTTCATCACTACCCTGGTCATCATCGCCAGCGGCATCGTGCGGCTCTACGACCTCGTGGTGGCGCAGACCAGCGGCGGCCCGGCGCTGGCCTCCGAGGTGCCCGCGAAATACGTCTACGACTACATGTTTGCCGCGCAGAACCTCGGCCAGGGTTTTGCCGCCTCCACCATGATGCTCCTGACGGTGGCGATCGTCGTCGTGCCATGGGCATATCTGGAATTCGGGCGGAGGCGCTGAGATGTCGAATCCCGGCACCCTCGCCATGACCGTTGCCGGTGCAGGCGCCGTCGCCGGCGAACTCAGCGGCCCACATGGGCCGAAGCCGCGTGTGACCTTCTCGCGCCGCAACATCTTCATCTACGGCACGCTGATCTTCGTCGCGATCTACTATCTCATCCCCCTCTACGTGATGGTGGTGACCTCGCTGAAAGGCATGCCGGAAATCCGTGTGGGCAACATCTTTGCGCCACCGCTCGAGATCACCTTCGAGCCATGGGTCAAGGCCTGGGCGACCGCCTGCACGGGCCTGAATTGCGACGGGCTCAGCCGCGGTTTCTGGAACTCGGTGCGCATCACCGTGCCCAGCGTCATCCTGTCGATCGCGATCGCGTCGGTGAACGGCTACGCGCTGGCCAACTGGCGCTTCAAGGGCGCCGAGATCTTCTTCACCATCCTGATCGTGGGGGCCTTCATTCCGTATCAGGTGATGATCTATCCGATCGTCATCGTGCTGCGGGAGATCGGGCTCTACGGCAGCCTGACCGGCCTGGTCATCGTGCATTCCATCTTCGGCATGCCGATCCTGACGCTATTGTTCCGCAATTATTTCGCTTCGCTGCCGGAGGAGCTGTTCAAGGCGGCCCGGGTCGACGGCGCCGGCTTCTGGTCCATCTATTTCAAGATCATGATGCCGATGTCGATGCCGATCTTCGTCGTTGCCATCATCCTGCAGGTCACCGGCATCTGGAACGATTTCCTGTTCGGCATCGTCTACACCAAACCGGACACCTATCCGATGACCGTCCAGCTCAACAACATCGTCAATTCGGTTCAGGGCGTGAAGGAGTACAACGTCAACATGGCGGCGACGCTCATCACGGGCCTCGTGCCGCTGATCGTCTATTTCGTTTCCGGAAAACTGTTCGTGCGTGGCATCGCCGCCGGCGCGGTGAAGGGGTGACCAGGCGATGACGAGCGTTCTTGTCCGTGATCTCTCGCTCAATTTCGGCGCAGTCGAGGTGCTGAAGAACCTCAACATCGAAGTCGCCGAGGGCGAGTTCATCGTGCTGCTCGGCCCGTCCGGCTGCGGCAAGTCCACGCTGCTCAACTGCATCGCCGGCCTGCTCGACGTGTCGGCCGGACAGATCTTCATCAACGGCAAGAACGTCACCTGGGAGGAGCCCAAGGACCGCGGCATCGGCATGGTGTTCCAGTCCTACGCGCTCTACCCGCAGATGAGCGTCGAGGGGAACCTGTCGTTCGGGCTGAAGAACGCGGGGCTGGCCAAGGACGAGATCGCCAAGCGGGTGGCGCGCGCGGCGTCGATCCTGCAGATCGAGCCGCTGCTGCAGAGAAAGCCGTCGGCTCTCTCCGGCGGCCAGCGCCAGCGCGTCGCCATCGGCCGCGCGCTGGTCCGCGACGTCGACGTGTTCCTCTTCGACGAGCCGCTGTCGAACCTCGACGCCAAGCTACGCTCGGAACTGCGCGTCGAGATCAAGCGGCTGCACCAGCGCCTCGGCAACACCATGATCTACGTGACCCACGACCAGATCGAGGCGATGACGCTGGCCGACCGCATCGCCGTCATGCGCGGCGGCCTGATCCAGCAGCTGGATTCACCGCAGGCGATCTACAGCCACCCGGTGAACCGCTTCGTCGCCGGCTTCATCGGCTCGCCGGGCATGAACTTCCTCGGCGGCGCCGTGAAAGCACGTGACGGCGCCCCGTGGTTCGTCGCCGGCGACCTCGAGGTGCCGCTCGGCACCTACGCCTTCGAGAACGGCGGCGCGCCGCAAGGCCCGGCCGAGCTTGGCGTCCGGCCGGAGCATGTTGGGGTCAACTCGGGCTCAGGCTGGCCGTTCTCGCGGACGGTCGAGATCGAAGTGGTCGAGCCGATGGGCTCCGACACGCTGATCTGGGCGAAGCTCGGCGGACAGAATTTCGCCATGCGCCTGCCGAGCGAGCGCAGCCCCAATGTGGGCGACAAGGTGACGATCGGCTTCGATCCGATGCGCGCCTCCCTCTTCGATGCCTCTTCCGGATCGCGGCTCTGACCGGCCGCTTCTGACACACAAGGAAAACCGCGATGACATGGTCGTTCCAACTCTACAGCGCGCGCAATTTCCAGCCTTGGGACAAGGTTCTCGAGACGCTGAAGATGATCGGCTACAAGAACGTCGAGGGTTTTGGCGGGATGTACGATACGCCCGGTGCCGACGCGCTTTGGGACATGCTCGACAAGAACGGCCTCGCCATGCCGAGCGGGCATTTCTCGCTCGACCAGCTCAAGGATTCGAACACCGGCCTGCGTACGGCCAAGACCCTGCGCATGAAGCTGGTGGCCTGCCCGCACATCGCCGCCGACCGCCGCCCCAACGACGCTGCGGGCTGGCGCGACTTCGGCAAGATGCTGGCCGAGGTCGGCAAGCCCTACCGTGACGAGGGCTACGACTTCGCCTGGCACAACCACGACTTCGAGTTCCAGCCGCTCGGCGACGGGTCGGTTCCGATGACGCACATCCTCGACGCAGCTCCCGAGCTCGGCTGGGAGATGGACGTCGCCTGGGTCATCCGCGGCGGCGCCGACCCAAAACCCTGGATCGAGAAATACGGTTCCCGCATCCTAGCGGTCCACGTCAAGGACATCGCGCCGAAGGGCCAGAACACCGACGAGGACGGCTGGGCCGATGTCGGCCACGGCACCGTCGACTGGAAGGGCCTCTGCCAGCTGCTCCGCGACAAGTCCGCCGCGAAATATTTCGTCATGGAACACGACAATCCGAGCGACGCGACCCGCTTCGCGCGCCTGTCCTTCGCCGCCGCCCAGCGCTTCTAGGAGTCTCAAAAGAATGGCAAAGAAACTTGGCGTGGGCGTGATCGGCTGCGGCAACATCTCGACCACCTATTTCAAGCTCGCCCCGCTGTTCAAGGGGATCGAGATGCGCGCCTGCGCGGACATCAACATGGATGCCGCGCGTGCCCGCGCAAAGGAGTTCGGCGTCCGGGCGGAGACGGTCGACGACCTGCTCAAGGCGAAGGACGTCGACATCGTCGTCAACCTGACGATCCCGGCCGTGCACTACGAGGTGTCGAAACAGGCGCTCGACGCCGGCAAGCATGTCTATTCCGAGAAGCCGTTCGTGCTTTCGGTGAAGGAGGGCCTCGACCTCAGGAAGCGGGCGGAGAAGAAGAACCTGCGCATCGGCTCGGCGCCCGACACCTTCCTCGGCGGCGCGCACCAGCTCGCGCGCAACCTCATCGACAGCGGCAAGCTCGGCAACATCACCAGCGGCACCTGCTACGTGATGAGCCACGGCATGGAGCACTGGCATCCCAACCCGGACTTCTTCTTCCAGCCGGGGGCCGGGCCGGTTCTGGACATCGGGCCTTATTATGTCTCCGACCTCATCAATCTGATCGGACCGGTGCGGCAGGTCGCGGCGATCACGACCACGCCGGCCAAGGAACGGACGATCTCGTCGAAGCCGAGGGCGGGCGAGAAGATCCCCGTCAACACGCCGACGACCATCCACGCCATCCTCGAATTCGCCAATGGCGCGGTTGTCACCCTCAATACGAGCTGGGACGTCTGGAAGCACGGCCACGCGCCGATCGAGCTCTATGGCGAGGAGGGCACGATCTTCGTGCCGGACCCGAACTTCTTCGGCGGCGACGTGCGCTACACCAGGCGCGGCGACGACGTGAAGCGGTCGCCGAAGTGGGACCATCCGTTCTCTGTGCCGAACCAGAAGCACTCGGTCGGCATGATGGCCAACTACCGGACGGCAGGCCTTGCCGACATGGCGCTGGCGATCGGCGAGGGCCGGCCGCATCGCTGCTCGATGGAGGCGGCGCTGCACGCGATTGAGGTCATGACCGGTATCCTGAAATCGGGCGAGACCGGAAAGTTCGTCGCCATGCAGACCACGTGCGAACGGCCTGCCGCGCTCGGCGTCAAGGAAGCCAAGGCGCTGATGGCGAGGAAGAAGTAGGCGGGGGCGGCCCCCGCGCAGCGGGGAAAGGGGTGGCCTGAGGCGCCGGCAAAGGGGTCGCGCCAGGACGCTTGCGCGCGTAGGGTGCCTCGCCCTTTGTGTCCCGGGTTGAAACGTGAGAATTGAGATGAGCTACACCCTCGCCGACAAACGCTATCAGTCGATGAAGTACAACCGCTGCGGCCAGTCGGGCCTGAAGCTGCCGGCAATCTCGCTGGGGCTGTGGCACAACTTCGGCGGCGACACCCCGCACCAGACCAAGCGGGCGATCTGCCAGCGCGCCTTCGATCTCGGCATCACCCATTTCGACCTCGCCAACAACTACGGCCCGCCGCCCGGATCCGCCGAGACCGCGTTCGGCGAAATTTTGCGGACGGATTTTTTGGGCTACCGTGACCAGCTGATCGTCTCCTCGAAGGCCGGCTACGACATGTGGCCGGGGCCCTATGGCGAATGGGGCAGCCGCAAGTACCTGATCGCGTCCTGTGATCAGAGCCTGAAGCGCATGGGTCTCGACTACGTCGATATCTTCTATTCGCACCGCTTCGACCCGGACACGCCGCTCGAGGAGACGATGATGGCGCTGGACCACATCGTGCGGTCGGGACGCGCGCTCTATGTCGGCATCTCGTCCTACAATTCGCAGCGGACGCGGGAAGCGGCCGACATACTGAAATCGCTCGGTACGCCCTGCGTGATCCACCAGCCGAGCTATTCGATGCTGAACCGCTGGGTCGAGGACGACGGCCTGCTCGACACGCTGGACGGGCTCGGCATCGGTTCCATCGTGTTCTCGCCGCTGGCGCAGGGCATGCTAACCTCGAAGTACCTCAAGGGCATCCCGGAGGGCAGCCGCGCGTCGCAGGGCAAGTCGCTGCGCCAGGGCTTCATCAACGAGACGACGATCAAGAACATCGCTGCGTTGAACGGCATCGCCCAGAAGCGCGGCCAGACGCTCGCCCAGATGGCGATCGCCTGGGTGCTGCGGAAGGGCCGGGTGACCTCGGCGCTGATCGGCGCCAGCCGTCCTGAGCAGGTGGACGACTGCGTCGGCGCGCTCAAGAACCCCGAGTTCTCGGATGCCGAGCTTGCCGAGATCGACAAGTACGCCCGCGAAGCCGACATCAACCTGTGGGCGGCGTCGGCCGAGCGGAAGGGACCGCCGAGGAAGTAGGAAAGGATCGCCGTAAGGCATCACGCCCCCTTCACCGCCTGCGGCGGTCCCCCTCCCCCGTAAACGGGGGAGGATCCGCGCTGGCGACTCCTCGCAATGTTGGACCCTCCCCTGCGAAGCGGGGGAGGGGGACCACGCGAAGCGTGGTGGAGGGGGCAGACAGATGCGTGATACGCAAGGAGAGCCGATGATCCGCAATCCCATCCTGCCCGGCTTCAACGCCGACCCGTCGATCTGCAGGGTCGGCTCCGACTACTACATCGCCACCTCGACCTTCGAATGGTATCCCGGCGTCCAGATCCACCATTCGACAGACCTGGTGAACTGGCGGCTGGTGAAGCGGCCGCTCGATCGCGCCAGCCAGCTCGACATGCGCGGCAATCCGGACTCGGGCGGCATCTGGGCGCCCTGCCTGTCCCATGCGGACGGCTTGTTCTGGCTGGTCTATACCGACGTCAAGCGGATGGACGGCAACTTCAAGGACACGCACAACTACATCGTCACCGCGAAATCGATCGAGGGGCCCTGGTCGGACCCTGTCTACGTGAATTCCAGCGGCTTCGACCCCTCGCTCTTCCATGACGACGACGGCCGCAAATGGTTCCTCAACATGCTGTGGAACCACATCTCGCATGGCGTCGGCGGCAGCCCGAAGCATCCGTCCTTCGCCGGCATCCTGCTGCAGGAGTACGACGCGGCGGCGGGCAGGCTCGTCGGCCCGGTGAAGAACATTTTTGCCGGCAGCCCGCATGGTCTGGTCGAGGGGCCGCATATCTTCAAGCGCGACGGCTGGTACTATCTCACGACGGCAGAAGGCGGCACGGGATACGACCACGCGGTTACGATGGCGCGTTCTCGCAGCATCGAGGGGCCGTACGAACTGCATCCCGACACCCATCTCATCACGTCGAAGGATGCGCCCGACGCCGTGCTGCAGCGTGCCGGGCACGGGCAGATCGTGGAGACGCCGGAGGGCGCGTTCTATCACACGCACCTCTGCTCGCGGCCGCTACCCGGCCTTCGACGCTCGCCGCTCGGGCGCGAGACGGCGATCCAGAGATGCGTCTGGGGCGAGGACGGCTGGCTGCGGCTCGAGCATGGCGGGCCGGTGCCAGCCGTCGACGTGCCTGCGCCGACGGCAGATGCCGAGCCCGAAGCCGCCCGGCCAATGCGCTACGCGTTCGACACGCCGGACCTGCCGCTCGACTTCCAGTGGCTGCGCACGCCCTTTCCGGAACGCCTCTTCTCGCTCGCCGAACGCCCCGGCCACCTGCGCCTCCACGGCCGCGAATCGATCGGAAGCTGGTTCGAGCAGGCGCTTGTCGCTCGCCGGCAGGAGCATCACGCCTTCCGCGCCGAGACGCTTGTCGATTTCGCGCCGGAAACCTTCCAGCAGGCCGCCGGCCTGACGCTCTACTACAATCGCCACAAGTTCCATTTCCTCGGCGTGACCCATGACGCCCGGCGCGGGCGCGTGTTGACCATACTGTCGTGCCCGGGCGTCTGGCCGGAAGGCAAGCTTGAGTTCCCGCTCGCCGAGCCCATCGTGCTTCGGGACGCGGGCCCCGTGGAGCTGGCGGCCGACGTCCGGGGCGCCGCGTTGCAGTTTTCCTGGAAGGGAGAAGGGGGATGGCGGCCGGTCGGGCCGGTGCTCGACGCCGGCGTGATTTCGGACGAGGGCGGACGGGGCGAGCACGCTTCCTTCACCGGCGCCTTCGTCGGCATGATCGCGTTCGACGTCTCGGGCAGGGCGCTTCCGGCCGATTTCGCGCATTTCACCTATGCGCCGGGCGAGGCGTAGGGCCCTCGGTCCGCAGGCCGCAGCGGCAGGTCCGCGCGAGGGCGCCGGCGACATGCTGCCGCTGCCCTGCGAAATCACACTCACCCGCGCCTGCCGAGCTTGACGCCGAAGGGCAGGCGGCCGATAGCATCGCCGCCATGACGAACTCCCCTGCGATCGGCGTTGTCCGCCTCCCCCACAGCCACGACCTGCCGCTGCCCGCCTATGAGACGGAGGGCGCCGCCGGCATGGACCTGCGCGCCGCGGTGCCAGAGGACCGCATGTTCGTGCTGCTTCCCGGCAAGCGCGCGCTGATTCCGACCGGGCTGATCCTCGAGATCCCGGAAGGCTTCGAAGGCCAGGTGCGCCCGCGCTCGGGACTGGCCTTCAAGCACGGCGTCACCTGTCTCAACACCCCCGGCACCATCGACAGCGACTATCGCGGCGAAGTGCAGGTGCTGCTCATCAATCACGGCGAGGAAGAATTCCGCGTGACGCGCGGCCTGCGCATCGCGCAGATCGTGTTCGCGCCGGTGACGCGTGCGACCGTCGAGGAGCGCAGCCTTGCCACCGGCACCGCGCGCGGCGCGGGCGGGTTCGGCTCGACGGGCACGGCGTGATGACGCCGAAGCTGGTCATCTTCGACTGCGACGGGGTGCTGGTCGACACCGAGGGCATGAGCAACCGGCGCCTGTCGGCCTGGCTTACCGAGCTGGGCTATCCGATCGAATACGAGGCCTGCCGCAGGCGCTTCGAAGGCACCAGCATGAAGCTCGTGCAAGCCGAGGTGGAGGCTGCCGGCGTGGTGCTCGGCGAAGACTTCGTCGAGCGCTGGAACCTCGGCCTGCCCGAGCTCTTCGCCAACGGGGTGCCGGCCGTGCCGCATGTGCGCGATGTCATCGAGACGGTGCGCGCGGCGGACATTCCCTATTGTGTCGCCTCGTCGGCGCGGGTGTCCAAGATGCACATCACGCTGGGCGTCACCGGCCTCCTGCCGCTGTTCGAGCACGCGATGTTCTCCTCGACGATGGTGGAACGCGGCAAGCCGTTCCCGGACCTCTTCCTGCATGCCGCGGCGACCATGGGCATCGCCCCGGCTGACTGCGTCGTCATCGAGGACAGCGTGGCCGGGACCACCGCCGGGCGCGCGGCTGGCATGAAGGTCTATTCCTATGCTGGCGATCCCTTCGCCGACCCCGCGGCGCTGGAGGCGGCCGGCGGCGTCGTCTTCGACGACATGCGCGCGCTGTCGAGGCTGATCGGCCTGGCCTGATCGTATGTGATTGCCGCGCAGCGTCGTCGTCGGTAGATTCTCCCGGTTCAGACTGGACGGGAGGTTTGCCATGGACAAGGGCGGCGTCTTTAGCGCGCTTCATCAGGGTCCCGACATCTTCGTCATGCCCAACCCCTGGGACGTGGGCACCGCCAAGCTGATCGAGCATTGCGGCTTCAAGGCGCTGGCGACGTCGAGCGCCGGCTACGCCTGGACGCGCGGCCTGCAGGACGGGGCGGTTGGCTTCGAGGCGATGATCGCCCATTGCAGGGACATGGCCGCCGCGGTGCAGATCCCGGTCTCGGGCGACCTGGAAAAGGGCAAGGGCGACAGCCCCGACAGCGCGGGCGAGACGATCTTCGCCGCGGACGCCGCGGGACTGGCCGGATGCTCGCTCGAGGATCACACCGGCGATCCGTCCGATCCGATCTACGAGTTCTCGCACGCGGTCGAGCGCGTCGCCGCCGCGGCCGAGGCTGCACGCGCGCTGAAGCGCGGCTTCGTCTTCACCGCCCGGGCGGAGAATTTCCTGTGGGGGCGCAACGACATCGACGACACCATCCGCCGCCTTCAGGCGTTCGAGCGGGCGGGCGCCGACGTGCTGTTCGCTCCGGGCATCTCCGACCTCGGCATGATCCGGCAGATCTGCTCGGCCGTGACGAAGCCGGTCAGCGTGCTGGCCGGCGGGCCGGCCTTCACGGTGGCGGGGCTGGCGGAGGCCGGGGTCAAGCGCATCTCGCTCGGTCCGCGCCTCAGCGCCGCCGCCTTCGGGGTCGTCGAGCGGGCGGCGAAGGAAATCCTGGAACGGGGCACCTTCCAGTTCACCAGCCTGGCGATGCCGTCTGGCCGGATCGCCGAGATCCTGGGTGGCAAGGCGTGAGCCTGACCGTCGTCGACATGCACACCGGCGGCGAGCCGGTGCGGATCGTCACCGGCGGCTATCCGCCCCTGCCGAAGGGGACGATCCTCGAAAAGCGCGCCCATGTGCGCGACACCCTCGACCACCTGCGCCGGCTGCTGATCTACGAGCCCCGCGGCCATTTCGACATGTATGGCGCCCTGCTGGTCGAACCCGACCTGCCGGGCGGCGACCTCGCCGTGCTCTTCATGCACAACGAGGGCTATTCGACCATGTGCGGTCACGCGGTGATCGCGCTCGGCCGCTATGCGGTCGATGAAGGGCTGGTGGCCCGCGTCGAACCGGTCACCACCGTCAATATCGAGTGCCCCTGCGGCATGGTCGTGGCATCGGTGGAGGTGAAGGACGGTCGGGCTGGCGCGGTGTCCTTCGAGAGCGTGCCGTCCTTCCTCTTCGCGCGCGATCTCGCCGTCGACCTCGAGCCCTACGGGCGGATAGTGTTTGACATCGCCTATGGCGGCGCCTTCTACGCGCTGGCGGAGTGCCGCCAGTTCGGGCTGGAGTTCGGGCGGAACCGGGTTCGGGATTTTGTCGACGCGGCGACTGCGCTGACCGATCGGGTAAAGCGGGAACACCCGCCCGCGCATCCGGATGCCGAGGACCTCGGCTTCCTCTACGGGACGATACTCACCGACGGCGGCGACGGCTCGGGCGGCGTGCCGACCAGGAACGTCTGCGTCTTCGCCGACGCCGAAGTGGATCGCTCGCCGACCGGATCGGGCGTGACTGCGCGGCTTGCCGCGATGCATGCCAGGGGCGGGATCGCACCCGGCGAAACGCGTCTCTTCGAGAGCATCGTCGGCTCGCGCTTCACCGGTTCGGTCGCGCGCACGCTGGTGCTGGCGGACGGCAGGCCGGGCATCGCGGCGCGCGTCGGCGGACGTGCGCACTACACCGGCAGGGCCGAGTTCTGGCTGGAGGAGGGGGATGAGCTGGGGCGGGGTTTTCTGGTGAGGTAGGTGCTGGCTTCCTGGCATCGCCCCCCACACGCCAACCATCAACATCCTTGATCATTCCATCCCAAATCCGAATTTCCATCCATCGCCGTGGTGAGGTAGAGGCTGCCGTTCCTTCGGAGCCACAGACATGACCCTTTCGGGCTTCATCGCCTATAGCGGCGCGCTGGCCTTGGCCGCCGCCATTCCCGGGCCTGGCGTGACCGCGCTGGTGGCGCGTGCGCTCGGCTCCGGGTTCCGCTCGTCGCTGTTCATGTCGATCGGCCTCATCGCCGGCGACCTCACCTACCTGACGGCGGTGATGCTCGGCCTTGCGGTCATCGCGCAGACCTTCGGTGCCGTGTTCCTCGTCATCAAGTGGCTGGGCGTCGCCTATCTCGCTTGGCTCGGCTGGCAGTTCTGGACGAGCGGCATCACGGCGGAGAAGGTGGAGGCGCAGAAGGGACGCGACGGCCTGGTTCCGAACTTTCTGGCCGGCTATGCGGTGACCATCGGCAATCCGAAGACGATGGTTTTCTACCTGGCGCTGACGCCGACGCTGGTCGACCTGCGCACCATCACCGTGTCCGACTATGCCGTGCTCGCCGGACTGACGGTCGTGGTGCTGCTCGTGGTGCTGGTTCCCTATCTGGCGCTGGCGGCGAAGGCGAGATGGTTCCTTGCGACGCCGCGGGCGCTCAAGGCGATGAACCGTACGGCCGCGGCCTTCATGATGGGCGCGGCAGCGGCAATAGCGGCGCGGCAGTAGGCAGGGTGGTCGATGTAGCCAGGCATGGCTGCGGTTCCAGGAGGGGGCCTCTATTGTCCCGGGAGCCGGACTGGTCCAAGCCTCGCCCGTCAAACACTGTTCAACTCGGGCGTTTGATGCTCTAGGGTGCGCGCTCGCAAACGAAAGGCGCCTAGACGCAGCAATGACCGCACTCGCTCCCGTTCTCGACACGCTCGACAAGAACCTCGACCAGAGCCTCGACCGGCTGTTCGACCTCCTCCGGATCAAGTCCATCTCGACCGATCCTGCCTTCAAGGCCGACTGCCGCCAGGCGGCGGACTGGCTGGTGGCGGACCTCAAGTCGATCGGTTTCGACGCCAGCACGCGCGACACGCCCGGCCACCCGATGGTCGTCGCGCACCACGAAGGCCCGGCCGGCTCGCCGCACCTGCTCTTCTACGGCCACTACGACGTGCAGCCGGTCGATCCGCTGGACCTTTGGGAGGACGATCCGTTCGCGCCCGCCGTGAAGACCGGCGAGAGGGGAACGAAGATCATCACCGGCCGCGGTTCGTCTGACGACAAGGGCCAGCTGATGACCTTCGTCGAGGCCTGTCGCGCCTGGAAGGCGGTGCATGGCTCGCTGCCCTGCCGCATCAGCATCCTGTTCGAGGGCGAGGAGGAGTCAGGCTCGCCGTCCCTAAAACCCTTCCTCGAATCCCATGCGCAGGAGCTGAAGGCCGACTTCGCGCTGGTCTGCGACACGTCGATGTGGGACGCAGAGACGCCGGCGATCTGCGTCGGCCTGCGCGGGCTGGTTGGCGAGGAGATCGTCATCCACGCCGCCAACCGCGACCTGCACTCGGGCGAGTACGGTGGTGCTGCCGCCAACCCGATCCGCATCCTGGCGAAGATCCTGGCCGACATCCATGATGAGAACGGCAGCGTCACCATTCCAGGCTTCTACGAGGGCGTCGAGGAGACGCCTTCGCAGGTGCTGAAATCCTGGGAGGCGCTGGGCGAGACGACCGAGACCTTCCTCGGCCCGATCGGGCTCTCCATCCCGTCCGGCGAGAAGGGCCGCTCGGTGCTGGAACTGACGTGGGCCCGCCCGACCGCCGAGTTCAACGGCATTTCCGGCGGCTACGAGGGCAAGGGGTTCAAGACCGTCATCGCCGCGCAGGCATCCGCCAAGGTGTCGTTCCGCCTGGTCCACAAGCAGGACCCGGTCAAGATCCGCGAGGCGTTCCGGGAGTTCGTGCGCAGCCGCATTCCTGCCGACTGCTCGGTCGAGTTCCATCCGCACGGCGGCTCGCCGGCGATCCAGCTCTCCTACGACTCGCCCTTCCTGATCAAGGCGAAGGATGCGCTCACCGACGAGTGGGGCAAGCCGGCGCTGACGCTGGCCATGGGCGGCTCGATTCCAATCGTCGGGGATTTCCAGAATTTCCTCGACATGGAGTCGCTGATGGTCGGCTTCGGCTTGCCGGACGACCGCATTCATTCGCCAAATGAGAAGTACGAGCTGTCGTCGTTCCACAAGGGCCAGCGGTCCTGGGCGCGCATCCTCGACGCGCTGACGAAGTGATGGCCTCCAAGATGACAATCCGTTTTCACAAGAACGACCTACCGGACCTTTCCCACTACGACGTCGATGCGATCGGCATCGATACCGAGACGCTGGGGCTGAAGCCGCATCGCGACCGGCTCTGCGTCGTGCAGATCTCGCCGGGCGACGGTTCGGCCGACGTCATCCAGATCGCGCCCGGTCAGACAAGCGCACCGAATCTGACGAGCCTGCTCGCCAACCCGAACGTGACGAAAATCTTCCATTTCGGACGCTTCGACCTTGCCGTGCTCTACCACACGTTCGGCGTGATGCCGGAACCGGTGTTCTGCACCAAGATCGCGTCGCGGCTGACGCGCACCTACACCGACCGTCACGGCCTGAAGGACATCACGTCGGAACTTCTGGGCATTTCGCTTTCCAAGGCGCAGCAGTCCTCCGACTGGGCGGCGGACACGCTGTCGCCTGAACAGCTGGAATATGCGGCCTCCGACGTGCTGCATCTCCACCGGCTGCGCGAGGCCCTGCAGAAACGGCTCGATCGCGACGGAAGAGCGGAGGAGGCGGAAGCCTGCTTCACCTTCCTGCCCACCCGCGCCAAACTCGACCTGATGGGCTGGGACGAGGAAGACATCTTCGCCCATAGCTGACGCAACGCAGGCGAGGGTTGCGCGTTGCGGATGGCGCCGTTCAGGTGGCGCCATCCGATTGCATGACGGGAGTGAACGACATGACGCAGCCGATTTCCACCGCGCCGATGGACGGAAGCAAGGTCAGGGTTCAGTGGCGGGATCGCGACGGCGTCGAGAACACGTCCATCGCGCAGTACCGCTCCAGCCCCGACGCGGCTGAAGCCGGCTGGTGGACCTTCATCGACAGCGAGACGCAGAAGCGCATCCAACCGCACAGCTGGTCGCCTCCCGGCAGCGAGGACGAAGACGAATAGCCTTAGTGGGTCTCGCAGCAAGGCCGGCGCGCGCGCTTCATGGCGGCCCGTGGCGACTCGCGCGAAGTTGCGTTATGCCTTGACTGCCATCGTCGATGGTCGACGCTCTGGCGGGAGAGAGGGAGAGGCACATGGAACCCACGAGTTTGATCGTCTTTCTTATCATAGGCGCGGTTGCCGGCTGGCTGGCAGGGTTGATTGTCAAGGGATACGGCTTCGGCCTCCTGGGCAACATCGTTGTCGGCATCGTCGGCGCATTCCTGGCCGGCTGGATATTTCCGGCCCTGGGAATTTCGCTTGGTAGCGGCACGGTCGCCGCGGTGATCCACGCCACCATCGGCGCGGTGATCCTGCTCGTGCTGGTGCGGCTCGTAAAATCCGCCTGACGGCAGCCACCGCTTGACCGTGACGTCGCGGCGGCTTGGCCCCGCGACGTCCAACTTGCCTCCAGAGCAGGTCGATTCGGCCGGGTTTGACGCCTCTCCGCGCGACAACGCGGCTACAGGTACAGGGAGAAGAAGCGCATTGTCGCGTCTGCGTGAGGTGCCTCGCACTGATGGCCCAGTTCGGGCACGATGCACTTGGACGGCGCATCGGAGACGAACCTGCGCCAGGCTGGCCTGATCGTCGACCGCACAGGGGTGATCGCCGCCTGTTCTGCGACCGCGCGAACTTTCAACGGGCTCTGCTAGGACGACCAACATATCGTGAGGATCGAGGCCGCGCATTTGGCTCGTGAGGCGGAGGGTGCGGGGAAAGCACACTTTCGTTCGAGAAATGACGTCAGTTCGAAATCATAAGTATTGGATTTAACTACGTCGGTGGACGTTGGTGCATGAGCATGAGCGCGTTAGTATCATTTTCGCAACGACCTGCGGATAATCAGAAGCCTGCCGTGCTGTTCCTTGGTCTTGAGAGGTTGCCGACTGAGGTCAATTCAGGAATCCTCTGCAGCTACGCAATTTGGCAATTCGACTTCAATTGAGGATCAGGCGGGGGCGCTGCTTTCAGCCGGACGACCGAGTCCGTTTCCGCTGGAGATTCGAAGATGAACACACGAATGCTGCTTCTCGCTGGCGCCGCGTCGATTGCGATCTCCAGCTGCGCGTACGCCGCTGACGCCGTCGTCCTCCCTGAGCCGGAGCCGGTTGAGTATGTTCGGGTCTGCGACGTCTACGGCACCGGCTACTTCTACATCCCGGGCACCGAGACCTGCCTGCGCATCGGCGGCTACGTTCGGTACGAGGCCTCGGGCGGAGACCTCTGGGAGCGTTCTGCGGTCGATCATGAAGACGGCGACATCAACGAGACCTGGAACAAATATGCACGTCTGACGCTGCAGACCTGGACCGGCACCGAGACCGAGCTCGGCACCCTGAGGACCTTCACCGAGACCCGCTTCCAGTGGGGCAACGGCTCCCCGAGCGGCCCGGTGATCTTCGACACCGACGGTGACGGGTTCGTCGACTCGGCTGGCGGCACCAACGGCTATGACGGCACCTCCGTTTCGCTGAACTTCGGCTGGATCGAGCTTGGCGGGTTCCGCGTCGGCAAGGACGAATCCGCCTTCGTGACCTTCCTCGACTATGCCGGCGGCGTCATCGCCGACGACATGATAGGCTTCGGTCCCTACGATACCGGCCTGATCAGCTATACGTTCAACGGCAGCAACGGCTTCTCAGCGATCATCTCGCTCGAAACCGGCTCGGATGATTCCTTCGGCCATGACTACTCGATCGACAGCTACGTCCCGCACGTGGTCGCCGGCGCCAAGTTCACGCAGGGCTGGGGCGGCATCGGCATCCTTGGCGGCTACGACAGCATCCACGAGGCCTGGACCGTCAAGGCCCGCCTGGACATCAAGGCAACCGAAGCCCTGTCGTTCTTCCTGATGGGCGGCTGGGGTGACGATGACGCCAACGAGGTGGTCGGTGTCGATCCGGATACGGGTCTCCTGATCTTCGCTGACACGGGCGCCAATTTCTACAAGCCATGGGCCGGCGAGTGGGCCGTCTGGGGCGGCGCGACCGCTCGGGTCTCGGACAAGGCTGAGGTGAACCTCCAGCTCTCCTACGACGATGGCGAGGAATTCGCCGCTGCGTTGGATGTCGCCTATGAGCTCGTGCCGGGTTTCACGATCACGCCTGAAGTCGACTACTTCGACAACGGCGACGACGACGCCTGGGGCGGCATCATCCGCTTCCAGCGCAATTTCTGACCGTCAGGCCCGTACGGACGGCCGGCCAGCGCCGGTTGTTTACGCGACCACCTGACCTTGCTGGCAGATGGCCGAGCGCTGCCGGGCGGCGGTGGACGAGGAGAATGGAACACTCAAGGCGCCGGGCCTAAAATGGCCGAAGCTGGTGAGCGGTCCGTCACTGATCTGGGTGGCGGATGGGCCACGCGCGAGCCGGCTTGCACTCGAGTCCGCCAATCTCGCCCAACTAGCGAGCCGCCATTGCAAAAGTCTGTGCTCGATCCGTGCTAGAGGCAGCGGATCGCTTTGCCGATGCGCGTGCGGAACCGGCAACTTAACGCCCCCTTAAATCCCCTTGGCTGGCTATAGCCCCTCGAAGTCCCAAAACATTATCTTTCGGAGCTCGTGTATGCATTCATCTACCGTCGGTCTATGGCAGGCCTGTATCGCGGACACCATCGCATGCTTGATTTCGCCCGAAGCGAAGCGATGGAACCTGAACACCTTTCCATCATAGGGGATCGACTGTAGCTCTGCATCATACTTTCTGATGCAGAGGCCTGTTATCACGCAGGTATCGAAAACCTCTTCGTAATTCGTGCCATCAAAGCCAATGACAACCCTTACGTTCAGTTCAACACTTTCTTGATCTGGTAGATCCCATATCTCGATAAGCTCTCCCTTCGGAGAGGCTAGGTCCATGCTGAATATGTCCCTGATTTTGATCATTTACGTCGATGCATTGTCTGTGAGGACTACAAGTTCCCGCTGATGGAAGAGGTGGCGGCACAGGGACCGAGCCGGCTGTCCTCAAGGCTTACATCGCGACGTCCTGCTTAACGCCCCCTTAAATCGCCGCATTTACTCTTCACCCGACGCGCCGGGACAGCGCGGGGACATTTGCGAGCGACATGGCCAGGCGAGACAGCAACCGGCGCATCGAGCCGACCTTCGACGCGCCGTCCCTCGAGCGGCGTTCCGACGACTTTTCCGTAAGCGAGGAGGACCGCGCAGTGCCGTCTCGACGCAAGACTGGCCCCAAGCGAAAGTCTTCCGCGGCGGCCGCGCCGCGCCGCAGACGCCGGAAGTCTGGCGGCGGCTGGCTCAGGGGTCTTGGCCGCCTCGTCTACTGGGGCTTTGTCCTTTGCCTGTGGATCGGCATCGCGGGGGCCGGCGTCGTGGCCTATTACGGCGCCAAGATGCCGAGCGCGACCACCTGGTCGATCCCCGACCGCTCCCCCAACATCAAGATCGTCTCCGTCGACGGCGCCCAGATCGCCAATCGCGGCATGACCGGCGGCGAGGCGGTCGGGCTGCACGAGATGTCGCCCTACATCCCGCAGGCCGTCATCGCCATCGAGGACCGGCGCTTCTACTCGCATTTCGGCATCGACCCGATCGGCCTTGCCCGGGCCCTCGTCGAGAACATCACCACGGGGCGCTTCTCGCAGGGCGGCTCCACGCTGACGCAGCAGCTGGCGAAGAACCTGTTCCTGAAGCCCGACCGCACCCTGGAGCGCAAGGTGCAGGAAGTGCTCTTGGCGCTGTGGCTGGAGCACAAGCACAGCAAGGACCAGATCCTCGAAATGTACCTGAACCGGGTCTATTTCGGCTCGGGCTCCTATGGCGTCGAGGCGGCTTCGCGCCGCTACTTCGGCAAGCCCGCGCGCGACGTGACGCTGTCGGAAGCGGCGATGCTCGCCGGCTTGCTGAAGGCGCCGTCGCGGCTGTCGCCGGCCCGCGATCCCAAGGCGGCCGACGACCGCGCGCAGCTCGTGCTCGGCGCCATGCGCGACGAAGACATGATCGGCGCCAGGGAGCTGAAGACCGCGATCAGCGCGCCGGCGACCCGCGCCACCGCCTACTGGACAGGCTCCGAGCACTATGTCGCCGACCGGGTCATGGAGGAGCTGCCGCAGCTCATCGGCGAGGTGCGTTCCGACATCGTCGTAGACACCACGGTCGACCTGACTCTGCAGAAGCTGGCGGAAAAATCCATCCGCCGGCTGATCGACGAGCAGGGGGCCAAGCTCAATGTCAGCCAGGGCGCGCTGGTGTCGATCGACAATTCCGGGGCGGTGAGGGCGATGGTCGGCGGCGTCGACTACGCCACCAGCCAGTTCGATCGGGCATCGGAGGCGCGGCGGCAGCCGGGATCCGCCTTCAAGCCCTTCGTCTTCCTGGCCGCCCTCGAGCAGGGCCGCACGCCGGACAGCGTGCGCAACGACGCGCCGGTGCGCATCGGCAAGTGGACGCCGGAGAACTACAACGGCAAGTACTACGGCAAGGTGACGCTGACGACGGCGCTGGCCAAGTCGCTGAACTCGGTTGCCGCGCAGCTCGCCATGGAGGTCGGTCCCGAGGCCGTCGTCGAGGCGGCGCACCGGATGGGCATCGAGTCCAACCTCCAGGCCAACACCTCGATCTCGCTGGGCACGTCGGAAGTGACGCCGCTGGAGCTGACTGCCGCCTATGTGCCCTTCGCCAATGGCGGCTACCGTCCGGACGTGCATTTCATCAGGCGCGTCACCACGGTGAAGGGCGAAGTGCTCTACGAACATGAAGGCGGCAGCGTGCCGCGCGTTCTGCGGCCCGAGGTCGTCGGCATGATGAACGCGATGATGCGGGAAACGCTTGCGGCCGGCACCGCGCGCAAGGCCTCCTTCGCGTGGCCGGCGGCGGGCAAGACCGGCACCAGCCAGAACTCGCGCGACGCCTGGTTCGTCGGCTACACGGCCAACCTCACCACCGGCGTCTGGTTCGGCAACGACGATGGCGCCGCGATGAAGAAGGTGACAGGCGGAGCGTTGCCGGCGGCGGCCTGGCACGAATTCATGGTGGCCGCGCACGAGGGCGTCCCGGTGGCGCGCCTGCCGGGCGGCTGGGGCGTCGGCGTCGGAGAACTGCCCGTCCCCGCAGTCGATGTCGGCGATGCGGGCGAGGATGCGCCGGCCGCGGCGCCGCGGCCGCGCAAGGCGGTGGCGGATGCGGGGCAGTCTGATCGGGGCGATGTCGACGAGACCGCGTCGATCCGCCGTCCATCGGTCGGCGTCGGCGAGAAGGGGAAGAGCGAGGCGTCGATCCTGGACGTCATTTTGGGGAACCGGCAGTAGGCTGGTAAGCGCCGCTCCCGACGGCTGAAGCGGCAATCGGCCTTCGCCCCTCGCCATCGCCCTCCCGCTCGGCTACATAGCCCGGCAGGAGAAGCAGCGCATGACCGAACCCGATACCAGAAAAACGATTGTGCTGACCGGCGCCAGCCGGGGCATCGGGCACGCGACCGTGAAGCGCTTTTCGCGCGAGGGCTGGCGGGTGATCACCTGCTCGCGGCAGGATTTTGCCGAAAACTGCCCGTGGCCGGCAGGGCCTGAGGATCACATCAAGGTCGATTTGTCCGATCAGGAAGATGTCGGCATCGCCGTGGCGGAGATCCGTCACCGGCTGGAGCCGCATGGCGGCCAGCTGCATGCGCTGGTCAACAATGCCGGAATTTCGCCAAAACTCAAAGACAACCGCCGCATGAACTCGATCGACACGCCGATGCATGTCTGGCGCGACGTGTTCCAGGTGAATTTCTTCGCGCCGATCATGCTCGCGCGCGGGCTGTTCAAGGAACTTTCGGCCGCCAAGGGGGCTATCGTCAACGTCACCTCGATCGCCGGCACCCGGGTGCATCCGTTTGCAGGCACCGCCTATGCAACGTCCAAGGCTGCCCTCGGCTCGCTCACGCGCGAGATGGCGCATGATTTCGGCCCGCACGGCATCCGCGTCAACGCGATAGCGCCAGGCGAGATCGACACCGCGATCCTCTCGCCGGGAACGGAAAAGCTGGTGGAGACGATTCCGCTGCGCAGGCTCGGCGCGACGTCGGAAGTGGCCGACATCATATTCTTCCTCTGCTCTGGCCAGGCGTCCTACGTGACGGGGTCCGAGATCCACATCAACGGCGGCCAGCACGTGTAGGCCCGGCCGCCGACAGCCTCCAGTTAGCCCGTTGCGGTCGCTTCCGCCAGCGGCCCGAAACCGACGGCAACCTCGTCGGCCAGCCTTGGCGCCAGTTTGCCGCTGAGCACGGCCTCGACCATTCCGCGCGCAATCTCGCGCTCGCCCATGATGACCTCGTGGGCTCCCAGGTTCACCAGATGGTCCACCTCGGCATCGGAGTGAGCCCGCGCGACGATTGAAATCTGCGGGTTCGCGGCCTTTGCCTGTCCGATGATGCGGCCGGCTTCGAAGGCGTTCGGGATGGCGAGGATCAGGCGCGTCGCCCCAGCCGGGTTGGCTGCGGCGAAAGTCTCGCGGCTGGCCCCGTTGCCGGCGATCGTCTCGATGCCCTGGGCCTGGAGCTTCGCCCGCATCTTGTCCGAATCCTCGATGACCAGGAAGGGCAGTCCCTCTTCCTTCATCGATGCGGCGACCAGGGCGCCCACGCGCCCGTAGCCGATCAGGATGGCGTGGCCCGTCAGCTTTGTCGGTTCGAGCTTCTCCTCGGCGACCGAAGGCTCCGTCGCCGCGCCGGGCGTGAAGGCCTGACCGGGCTCGACTGCCGGGGCGGCGGCCGTCGGGCCACTCGAGGCTGGCAGGCCCATGCGCGCCTCGACCCAGGGCTTCATCCTGCTGGCTGCGGCGAAAGCCAACGGATTGAGCACGATCGACAGGATCGCTCCTGCGAGGATCAGGTCGCGCCCCTGCTCCGGCAACAGCCCGAGGCCGACCCCGAGATCGGCCAGGATGAAGGAAAACTCGCCGATCTGCGCGAGGCTGGCCGAGATCATCAGGGCCGTGCCGACGGGATAGCGGAAGGCGACGACGATCAGGAAGGCCGCAGCCGACTTGCCGACCACGATGATGAGCAGCACGGCAAGGATCAGCCATGGGCTGTCCATAAGGCTCGCCGGATCGAACAGCATTCCGACCGAGACGAAGAAGAGCACGGAGAAGGCGTCGCGCAATGGAAGCGATTCTTCGGCGGCGCGGTGGCTGAGTTCGGATTCGCTCATCACCATGCCGGCGAAGAAGGCGCCGAGCGCGAGCGACACGCCGAAGAGATGCGCCGCGCCGAAGGCGACGCCAAGCGCGATGGCGAGCACGGCGAGGCGGAAGAGTTCGCGCGAGCCGGTGTGCGCGACATAGTGAAGGACCCAGGGAATGACGCGGCGTCCGACCACAAGCATGACCGCGACGAAGGCGGCCACCTTGGCAAGCGTCATGCCGATGATGCCCCACACCCCGGAGCCGAACCAATGGCCGAACGCCGATGGCGAAACAGATGTCGTCTGCTCGGTTCCCCCCATCGCGCCCGCCACGGCCGGCAGGAGGACGAGCGCCAGCACCATGGCCAGATCCTCGACGATGAGCCAGCCGACCGCGATGCGGCCGCGCTCCGTCTCGATGAGCCGCCGCTCCTGCAGCGCGCGCAGCAGCACCACCGTGCTGGCGACCGAAAGCGCAAGGCCGAAGACCAGTCCCGCCGAGGTCGACCACCCGAGCGCCCAGGCGAGGGCGGCGCCGAGCGCCGTGGCGAAGGCGATCTGGACGATGGCGCCGGGAACCGCGATGGCCCGTACCGAGAGCAGGTCTTTCAGCGAGAAATGCAGGCCGACTCCGAACATCAGCAGGATGACGCCGATCTCCGCCAGTTGCAGTGCGAGTTCTCCATCGGCGACGAAGCCCGGTGTGTGGGGGCCTACCAGCACGCCGGCGATGAGATAGCCGACCAATGGAGGTATGCGGAAGCGGGCAGCCAAGGCGCCGAAGATGAACGCGAGCCCGAGGCCGGCGACAAGCGTGGCGATCAGGGGCGTGCTGTGCGGCATCGGCTGGCGGTGCTTTCCCGGACGGTTCGAATTGTGGGGGAGCGCGGCGGCGCTGGATGTCCCCACTATGGGGGCGAGGCTGCTGCGGCCGCAAGGCCCTCAGGCGCAATTTGCTTCGTTTTGGAAGAAACACGTGCGCGGAGCGCCCGACGCCAGGCCCAGTGGTGGGGCCGGGAGGCAGGCGCGCCGGGTAGCAATGGCGCGGAAACCGTAGCGTGACTCCGCGAAGCGGCGTCACGCTCGATCGACAGGCTGAAGGGTCACTTCACGCTGCGCTCAGGAGCTTCTCGATATCAGGGACAGTATGGTTCGTTAGGGTCTTCGGCACTTCGGCGACGATTTTGTCCTCCACCTCCTTGTGCAGTTTCTTGCGCATCTCGCCGAGCACCAGGGGCGGGGCGACCAGCACCAGTTCGTCGAAGTCGCCGCGGTGCGCCATCCGGTACAGCCGCTCGGCGAGATCGTCCGCGAAGCGTTCCTTGGCCAGGCGATGCCAGTCGACCTCTTCGACGGCGCTGCGATGCACGGTCGGCCCGTCATTGTAGCGGCCGGGCCGGTCGGTGCCCTGCTGCCGCGTCGGCGGATTTTCCTCGTGGATCTCCTTCACCACGCTCAGGTTCGGATAGGTCGCGTCGCCCTCGTTTCGAAGGAAGAGCGCGTTCTCGCCGTCGGCGACGACGACCCAGATCCCGTGCTTCAGCCTGATGTCGGACATGGATGAACTCCCTTCTCTTCGCTGATAATTCTAGTGCAGCCCATCAACGTGTT
The DNA here is from genome assembly GCF_028826155.1 of Mesorhizobium shangrilense. Lineage (NCBI taxonomy): Bacteria > Pseudomonadati > Pseudomonadota > Alphaproteobacteria > Hyphomicrobiales > Phyllobacteriaceae > Arvimicrobium > Arvimicrobium flavum. The sequence continues at coordinate 467,818 of NZ_JAQGPN010000001.1, read as the reverse complement.
GCCGGCGCGAGATGTTCCGGACCGACCTGCTTGCGCAGGCAGGGAGCGCGCCGAAGGCAGTGCCGAAATTTTTTCCTCGCGCAGTCGGACTCTTCGCAAAACCGATTGCCCGTCCCGCTTTTGCGCGCGACTGCATTCCTTCTGGTTACAATGACTTGCGCCTAAAAAGCTTCGCGAGAATTGGGCGAAGTCTATTTGTCATGACCAGTACCGAAAGCAGGCTGAACGCATTTCCCGTCTTCATGAAGGTCGAGGGTTGCGTCGTCGTCATCGTCGGCGGCGGCGACGAGGCGCTGGCCAAGGCGCGGCTGCTGTCACAGTCCAGCGCCGAGATCCGCATCGTTGCGGAAGCCCCCGGCGCTGAGCTGGCGTCCTTTGCGGCATCCGGCGGTGCGACGCTGGTGCATGCCGCCTACGAGCCCTCGCTGCTCGCCGGCGCCAGGCTGATCTTTGCTGCGACTGGCGAGGAGGCGCTCGATCGCACTGTTTCGGAGGATGCCCGCAAGCTGGGCATCCCGGTGAATGCGGTGGACCGACCCGAGCTGTGCGATTTCTTCACGCCCGCATTGGTCAATCGCGCGCCAGTGTGCGTGGCGATCGGCACCGAGGGTGCGGGTCCCGTGCTCGCCCAGATGATCCGCGAGAAGATCGACCAGCTGCTGTCGCCGTCTCTCGGCCGGCTGGCGACGCTGGCAAGCTCGCTGCGCGAGGCGGCCGAGCGGCTGCTTCCCAAGGGTAGTCAGCGCCGCGGCTTCTGGAACGACTTCTTCACTGGCGCGCCGGCGCGTGCGCTGGAGATCGGCCATATCGAGGAGGCGCGCGAAGCCGCCGCCGAGCTGCTGCTGCGGCGCACTGCGGCGCAGGGCCATGTGGCGCTGGTCGGCGCCGGTCCCGGCGCCGAGGACCTGCTGACCCTGCGTGCGCAGCGTCTGCTGATGCAGGCCGACGTCATCCTCTACGACGCGCTGGTGCCGGAGGCCGTGGTCTCGATGGGCCGCCGCGACGCCGAGCGCGTCTCCGTCGGCAAGCGCAAGGGCTGCCATTCCAAGAGCCAGGACGAGATCAACGCGCTGCTCGTCTCTCTCGGGCGCGCGGGCAGGCGCGTCGTGCGCCTGAAGTCGGGCGATCCGCTCGTCTTCGGCCGCGCCGGCGAGGAGATGCAGGCGCTGCGCGACGCGGGCATCTCCTATGAGGTGGTGCCGGGCGTCACCGCCGCCTTCGCGGCCGCCGCCGATTTCGAGCTGCCGCTGACGCTGCGCGGCGTCACCTCCTCGATGGTGTTCACCACCGGCCACGACCTCAAGGGCGGCGTGCTGCCCGACTGGGCGAAGCTCGCCATCTCCGGCGCAACCGTCGCCGTCTACATGGGGCGCTCGGTGGCCGCCGATGTCGCCGACCGTCTGATCGACGCCGGCCTTTCGCCCGACACCGCAGTGGCGGTGGTCGAGAACGCCAGTCTCGGCAACCGGCGCAAGCTGCATGGCACGCTGGCCGACCTGCCTTCGCTGCAAGAGCGGGCCGACCTGACGGGGCCGGTGATGACGATCATCGGCGACGCCGTCGCCGGTGCCGATTTCACCCATTCACAGCCGCTCGCCGCCCGCATCGGTGCGTCGACGCAAGTCGCCGAGGTGCGCGCATGAAGGTTCTCACCGCCAACCGGCTGATCGACGGCGAAGCCGTCTGGTACGCAGGCGGGCAGCGCTGGTCGGAAGCCATCGCCGACGCCGAGGTGGCCGGCGACAAGGCTGCCGAGGAGGCGCTCGACGCCATCGGCAAGGCCGCCTTCGCCGCGAACCAGGTGCTGGACGTCGAGCTGATCGACGTCGAGGTGCAGGACGGCGCGATCGTACCGAACCGGCTGCGCGAGCGCATCCGCGCCGCCGGCCCCACCATTCGACATGACCTCGGCAAGCAGGCGCGGCCGGGCGTCACCCACGCCGCCTGACCGCAATCGGACGAGAACGCCATGTACCGCTACGATGAATTCGACCATGAGTTCGTGAAGGCCCGCGTCGCCCAGTTCCGCGACCAGGTGGAGCGCAGGCTGGCCGGCGAGATCACGGAGGACCAGTTCCGACCGCTCAGGCTGATGAACGGCGTCTATCTCCAGCTCCACGCCTACATGCTGCGGATCTCCATCCCCTACGGCACGCTGAGTTCGAGCCAGCTGCGCATGCTGGGCCATATCGCGCGCACCTACGACAAGGGCTACGGCCACTTCACGACCAGGCAGAACATCCAGTTCAACTGGCCCGCTCTCTCCGACATCCCGGCGATCCTCGACGACCTCGCCTCGGTCGAGATGCACGCGATCCAGTCCAGCGGCAACTGCATCCGCAACGTGACGGCCGACCACCTGGCGGGGGCGGCCGCCGACGAGGCAGCCGATCCGCGGCCTTATGCCGAGATCCTGCGGCAATGGTCGTCGGTGCATCCGGAGTTTTCCTACCTGCCGCGCAAGTTCAAGATTGCGCTGACGGGCGCCGAGCGCGACCGCGCGGCGATCCAGACCCACGATATCGGCCTGCATCTCAAGCGCGGGCCGGATGGCGGACTGGGCTTTACGGTCTATGTCGGCGGCGGCCAGGGCCGCACCCCGATCATCGCCAAGAAGGTCAGGGAGTTCCTGCCGGAGCAGGATCTGCTTTCCTACGTGACGGCGATAATGCGGGTGTACAATCTCTACGGACGCCGCGACAACAAGTACAAGGCGCGCATCAAGATCCTGGTCCACGAGACCGGCGTCGAGGAATTCACCCGTCAGGTCGAGGCCGAATGGGAAGAGCTGAAGTCGACGGAGCTGCGGCTACCCGAGAGCGACATCCGCGCCATCGATCGCTACTTCGCGCCGCCCGACCTGCCGGCCCGTCCCGAGGGCGACGACATCGTCAAGCAGGGCCGTCTCGACTCGCGCTCGTTCGGCGAGTGGCTGGATCAGAACGTCACCACGCACCACAATCCCGACTACGCGTCAGTGACGATCTCGCTCAAGGGCATCGGCGAGGTGCCCGGCGACGCGACCGACAGCCAGATGGAGGCCATCGCCGACATCGCCGAAACCTATGCCTTCGATGAACTGCGGGTCAGCCACGAGCAGAACCTGATCCTGCCGCATGTGGCGCGCGCCGATCTCAGGAAGGTCTATGACGCGCTGGTCGAAATCGAGCTGGCGACCGCCAACTCGAACCTCATCACCGATATCATCGCCTGCCCCGGCCTCGACTATTGCGCGCTCGCCAACGCGCGCTCGATTCCGGTCGCGCAGGAGATTTCGACGCGCTTCGCCTCGCTCGAGCGCCAGCGCGACATCGGCGAACTGAAGCTCAAGATCTCCGGCTGCATCAACGCCTGCGGGCACCATCATGTCGGCCACATCGGCATCCTGGGCGTCGAGAAGAAGGGCGCCGAGCTGTATCAGGTCACCCTCGGCGGTTCCGGCGACGAGAACACCTCGATCGGCGACATCATCGGCCGCGGTTTTGGACCGGAAGAGATCACCGACGCCATCGAGACGATCGTGGAGACCTATCTTGGCCTTCGGCTGAACCGGGAGGAAAAATTCCTCGACGCCTATCGGCGGGTCGGTCCGGCTCCCTTCAAGGAGGCGCTCTATGGCGTCGAAGCCAAGGCCGCTTGACGCGGGCGCGGAGCCCGCGACCGCCCGCGCCGCAGCCCTGGAGGCGCGCCACGGCGCGCTGTCGCCCCAGGCGGTGATCGCGGCGGCGCTGGAGGAGGGTTTTGACGGCGGGCTGGCGGCGGTGTCGTCCTTCGGCGCGGACTCGGCCGTGCTTCTCCACATGGTGGCGGAGATCGACCGCAACCTGCCGGTGATCTTCCTCGACACCGGAAAGCATTTTGGGGAGACGCTCGACTATCGCGACGCCCTTGCGGCCGATCTCGGACTGACCGACATCCGCGTCGTCAGGCCGGACGCAGTCGCGCTGGAACGCCTCGACCCGAAGGGCGTGCTGCACCAGACCGACACCGATGGCTGCTGCGGGGTGCGCAAGGTTGAGCCGATGGCGCGCGGCGTCGAGCCGTTCGGCGCGTGGCTCACCGGGCGCAAGCGCTTCCAGGCCGCGACGCGCACGGCGCTGCCCGTCTTCGAAACCGTCGGACCGAGGCTCCGCATCAACCCGCTCGCCCGCTGGACCACGGCCGACCTCGCCGACTACATGCGCCGGCACCATCTGCGGGAGAACCCGCTGGTGGCCTACGGCTATCTGTCGATCGGCTGCTTCCCGTGCACGCGGCCGGTGAAGCCGGGCGAGGACGCGCGCAGCGGCAGGTGGGCCGGCGACGCCAAGACCGAGTGCGGGATACATCTGCCCGGGCTCGACCGGTCGCTGGCAGGAGCGACGCAATAACAGGCCGCCGGCCGGCGCCGCCACCCAGCTGCAAGGCTGCGATCTCACTGGAAAGAAGCGAAGAAGACGTCATATGCTCGCGACCATGACCGAGGCGAAACCAGACACGACATCAGATTCACGCCTGTGGACGCCGCAAGGCTTCAGCGAGGACGAGTGGACCCACGGCGAGAGCGCCGAGGCGCTGGCCGGCAACGGCCGGGTGATCCTTTCGCTGCAGGCCTTTCTCGATCTTGATCCAGAGCTTCGCAAGTCCTCCAGTGAGCGTCTCGGCGTCCTGCTTTTGCCCGGCGATCAGCTCGACAAGATCGTCGGCCTGCTGGATCAGCTTTCGCTGGTGGCGCTGTCGTTCCCGGCCTTCAACGATGGTCGCAGCTTCTCCAAGGCGGAACTGCTGCGCTCGCGGTACGGGTTCACGGGCGCCGTGCGTGCCGTCGGCCAGGTGCTGATCGACCAGCTTCCCCACATGCTGCGTCTCGGCTTCGACGAATTCGAGGTGTCGCACCCGGTTCTGATCAAGCGCTTGGAAGCCGGCGAGACAGGCGGCTTGCCGCTCTACTACCAGCCGGCAGCCAAGCCGGCGGGCTCGCCGGTCAGGGGCGCAGCCTATTCGTGGCGGCGCGCGCTCTAGCCTTAACGCTCCGGCTCGCCGGAGGTTAGCCAACGGCCGAGACCACGTTGGCGCGGATCGGGCCCTCTATGGGCCCGCTGCCGAATTCCTTTTGGAGCGCATCGGCTGCCGCCTGCGTTGCTTCCTCCAGTCGCGCCGGTCCCCGCGCCTCGATCTCGGCTCGAAGCGGCGAGCCTTGACAATAGCCGATTGCCGCGTCGCGCGGCGTGGCGGCCCGCGCGGTATGCCGCACGCTGTCGATGGCGATCGAGGTGAAGCCCGCCGCCTGCAGATCGCCGCGTATGGCGTCGCCGCTGTGGTAGCCGTGCGGCGTCCGCTCCATGAAGGTCGGCGGGTTGTCGGGGAACATCCGGGAGAGCGCCTCCTGGATGACGGTCACGAACGCATTCTCGGACAGGCGGTCCCAGGCACTGAACAGAAAGGGCGCACCGGGGCGCAGCACCCGGCGCGCTTCCTGGTAGCCCGCCACCCTGTCGGGAAAGAACATCACGCCGAACTGGCACGCGACCACGTCGAAGCTCTGGTCCACGAAGGGCAGGGCAAGCGCGTCTGCCTGCCGCCACACGACGTTGGCGCTCGTCGGCGTCCGGATGGCGGCGTGGTCGAGCATCGGCTGGTTGAGGTCGGTCGCCACGATCTGCACGTCTGCCGGAAGCCTTGACGCCATGGCGCGCGTCAGCGCGCCGGTCCCGGCGGCGGTTTCCAGTATCTCGTGCGGACGGAGGGCCGCGACCCGATCGGCGAGATCGCTGGCGTAGGCGTCGAAGATGAGCGGCACCAGGAAACTGTCGTAGAGTTCGGGGATCGACCCGACGAATTCACGGTCGGCATCAGGCATGAACGGTCTCCTCCTGCCCCGCGCATTCAAGAATACACGAGACTGGTCCGACCAGCTTGTATTTTCAGGCTTCCCGGAAGAGAAATCGAGCCCTAGGATTGGGTTATTATTTTGAAATCCGAAATAAATCGGCAAGGGAGGAAGGAATGGCTGCCAAGAAGATCCTGATGCTTACCGGCGAGTTCAGCGAGGAGTACGAGATATTCGTCTTCGAGCAGGCGATGCAGGCGGTAGGGCATACGGTTCATGTCGTTTGCCCCGACAAGAAGGCTGGCGAGGTGATCAAGACCTCGCTGCACGACTTTGAAGGCCACCAGACCTACACAGAAAAGCCGGGCCACGACCATTTCGCCAGCAAGACTTTCTCGGAAGTGCGGCCGGAAGACTATGACGCCGTCTACTGCGCCGGCGGCCGGGGGCCCGAATATATCCGCATCGACAAGCGCGTGCAGGCGATCGTCCGCCACTTTCATGAGACCGGCAAGCCGATCTTCACCATCTGCCACGGCGTACAGATCCTGATCGCCGTCGACGGCGTCGTGCGGGGACGCGAAGTGGCCGCGCTGCAATATTGCGAGCCCGAGGTGACCCTGGCCGGCGGCATCTATGTCGACGTTCCGCCGACGGGCGCGCATGTCGACGGCAATCTGGTGTCGGCCAAGGGCTGGCCCGGCCTCGCGGCTTTCATGCGCGAATGCCTGAAGGTGCTTGGCACCGAGATCCGGCACGGAGAGCTGCAGATGACGGGGAAGGCGCAGGCCGCGTAACTGGTCCCGCAAGCATGGGACGATGGCGGAACGGTCAGCTCCGGGAAGTCCGGCGCTGGTCTTCTTCCGCCTTGTCCATCTCGTCGAGCAGCTGCCACATGTCCGACGGCGTCGCGTGGTCGACCGAGAACAAGGGCATGCGTCGCAGGAACCGGGCGTTCGCCTGGGTCTTGATTTGCCGCCTGATATCCTTGGCGAGCGCGTCCGGGGCGCAATTTCTGTTCTTCGCCATCATTGAATCGGTCCTAAATCTTGCCCGTCCAACGCCGCTATGACGGGGATAGTTCCGCTTCCGGGCCGGCGGGTAAAGGGAAAGCCGATGGTTTGGTAAAGTTTTAGATAATTTGCGCAATTCCGCCTCGATGCGCGCGTGCGCCGCTCTTGATCCGGGTCACGGCCTCGTTCATAAGCGCCTCTCGATTTTCGCCGCGCGCGAAACGGCCCTCCACAAGCCACGAGGAACAACATGTCCGCATTCAAGGAACTGGTCTTTTCCGGCGTCCAGCCGACCGGCAATCTCCATCTCGGCAACTATCTTGGCGCGATCAAAAAATTCGTCGCGCTGCAGGAGAACAATGACTGCATTTATTGCGTGGTCGACCTGCACTCCCTGACCGCCCAGTTGGTCCACGAAGACCTCAAGGACCAGACCCGGGCCATCACTGCGGCCTTCCTGGCGTCAGGCATCGACCCCAGGAAACACATTGTGTTCAACCAGTCGCGGGTCATGCAGCACGCAGAACTCGCATGGATATTCAATTGCGTTGCGCGTATCGGGTGGATGAACCGGATGACGCAGTTCAAGGATAAGGCCGGCAAGGATCGCGAGAACGCCTCGCTCGGCCTGCTTGCCTATCCGAGCCTTATGGCGGCGGACATCCTGGTCTACCGGGCGACCCATGTGCCGGTCGGCGAGGACCAGAAGCAGCACTTGGAACTGACCCGCGACATCGCGCAAAAGTTCAACAACGATTTTTCCGACCGCATCCGGGAACTCGGGCTGGGCGTCGCGATGAACGTCGGCGACGAGACCGTGCACGGATTCTTCCCGATCACGGAGCCGGTGATCGGTGGGCCGGCGGCGCGCATCATGTCGTTGCGCGACGGCTCGAAGAAGATGTCGAAGTCCGATCCCTCGGACCTGTCGCGCATCAACCTGACCGACGACGCCGATACGATCTCGAAAAAGATCAAGAAGGCGAAGACCGATCCGGATGCGCTGCCCTCGGAACTCGACGGCCTTGCCAAGCGGCCGGAAGCGGAGAACCTGGTCGGCATCTATGCCGGCCTTGCCGAAACCTCCAAGGAAGCGGTGCTCCGGGAATTCGGCGGGCAGCAGTTTTCCGCCTTCAAGCCGGCGCTCGCCGACCTGGCGGTGGAGAAGCTGGCGCCGATCGCGGACGAGATGCGCCGCATCATGGCCGACACCACCCATGTGGATAACGTGTTGAAAGACGGTGGACAGCGCGCCGGAGCGCTGGCTGAGCAGACGATGAGGTCCGTTCGCGACATCATCGGCCTGCTGCAGGACTAGGATCCTGCGCGAAAGGCGCCGCTTGCCCGTGCTTCGGGCGAGTGGCAGATTGTGCGCCAACATCGAAGCCAGGATATCGCGATGGTTTCAAAACGTCTCAGCAGTGAAGCCGGTCACCGCCGCAAATTCCTTGCCATCATCGACGATACGCCGGAATGCGAACGCGCCGTCGCCTATGGCTCCCGGCGCGCAAAGTCCACGGGCGGCGTTCTCGTTTTGCTCTTCGTCATCGAGCCCGACGATTTCCAGCACTGGCTGGGTGTGGAAAAGATCATGCGCGAGGAGGCTACCGCTGCCGCCAAGGCGGCGCTGGACCATCATGCCAGCAAGGCGCGCGAACAGCACGGCATCGAGCCGGAACTGGTCATCCGGGAGGGCAAGCCGTCGGAGCAGATCCACAAGCTGATCGAGGACGACCAGGACATTGCCATCCTGCTGCTCGCCGCCGGCATGGGCAAGGAAGGCCCGGGCCCGCTGGTGAGCATGATCGCGGGCAAGGGAACGGGATTTCCCATTCCGGTGACGGTCGTGCCGCAGAACCTGACCGACGAGGACATAGCGAACCTTGCCTGAGGTCACCATCCGAATGCGGTCGGCATTTCCGTCGCGTCCCCTGGCGGGCGCGGCGGATATGCCGCCACTGCTTTCCCTTGATGTGGGTGCGGAACACGACTATTTAAATTAGAACAATTCCAAACAATGGCAGCCCGGCCGACGGGCGTGGAGAGACGACGATGTTCATCCAGACCGAGGCGACGCCGAACCCGGCGACCTTGAAGTTCCTGCCGGGCAAGGAAGTGCTTCGCGAAGGCACCGTCGACTTCCGCGACGCGCAGTCGGCGCGGGAGGCCTCGCCGCTGGCGGGCCGGCTCTTCGACATCCCGGGCGTTACCGGGGTTTTCTTCGGCTACGATTTCATCACGATCACCAAGGACGGACCGGAGTGGCAGCATCTGAAGCCGGCGATCCTGGGCTCGATCATGGAACACTTCATGTCCGGCCAGCCGGTGATGGCGTCGACGGCGCCCCAGGCCGCAAGCGACGCCAGCGAAGAATTTTATGACAAGGCCGACGAGGAGATCGTGCTGACGATTAAGGAGCTCCTCGACACGCGCGTTCGTCCGGCGGTCGCGCAGGATGGCGGCGACATCACCTTCCGCGGCTTCGAGAACGGCACCGTCTACCTGAACATGAAGGGCGCCTGCGCCGGTTGCCCGTCTTCGACGGCCACCCTGAAGCACGGCATCCAGAATCTTCTGCGCCATTTCGTCCCCGAAGTGCAGCATGTCGAGCAGGTGTCGTTGTAGACCTGGCTGGGCGCGGGCTCGCGGCTGGGCCAGATGAAAAAAACCGGGCCAGGGGCCCGGTTTTTTTGGGACGTCAAGTTGTTGCCTAGACGGTCCGCTTACAGCTCTTAGATGACAATGACCTTGGCGCCGGTTTCGGCTCGGTCGTAGAGATCGATGATGTCCTGGTTGATAAGCCGAATGCAGCCCGACGACATCGCTTTACCGATCGAGTTCCATTCCGGCGTTCCATGCAGGCGATATCCGGTGTCGCCGCCCTTGTTGTAGAGGTAGAGCGCTCGCGCGCCGAGCGCGTTGCCCAGGCCCGGAGGCATGCCGCCGCGCCATTTCGCGAGTTCGGGCTGGCGCTTGATCATTTCCGCGGGCGGCGTCCAGACCGGCCATTCGCGCTTCATCGCGATGCGCGACGTTCCCTTCCATTCGAACCCTTCGCGGCCGACGCCGATGCCGTAGCGCATGGCCTGGCCGTCGGGCATGACGAAGTAGAGGAATTTTGCGCCGGTATCGACGATGATCGTTCCGGGCTTCTCGCCGGTTTCGTAGCGGACGACCTGGCGATGATACTTCTTGTCGACCTTGTAGATCGGGATCGAGGGGAGGTGGTATCCGGCGTCCATTTTGGAGCCGTAGCTGCCGGAGAACGTGCGCAGCGTTCCGTCCATGGTGCAGCCGGCGAGAAGAACGCTCGCCGAGATGCTCAAAGCAGCAAGAACTTTCCTTGGACGCATGCAGGTTCCCTGAGATGTCGGCCCTGTCGGAACTCGACCCGATTCGGACCGGATGTTGCGACATTTCTAGTTTGACGCGAGTTTTCTTGCCAAGGGCTTGTACTCACTTTGGCGTGACCCGATGTATGTGAATCGCCGCGTATGGCATTTTCGCCACATGCGGCCCGGGCCAATCCCATGCCGGATTTCTGTCGATGGCCCGCTGAGCATGGAGCAAAAGCAATGAACGTAGGTGAAGCGGCGCGCGCCTCGGGCCTGCCCGCCAAGACCATCCGCTACTACGAGGAGATCGGGCTGATCCACCCGGCCCGAGCCGCCAACGGCTACCGCGACTACGCGCGGGACGACATTCATCGGCTGTCTTTCCTGCGGCGGGCACGCAGCCTCGGTTTCTCGGTCGAGGAATGCCGCCAGCTGATGGCTCTCTACAGCGACAAGGAGCGCGCCAGCCACGACGTGCGCCAGATCGCCATCGCCCACGTGTCGGCGATCGAGGAGAAGGTGCGCGAGCTGCAGTCGATGCGCACGACGCTGCAGAAGCTGATCCACGCCTGCCATGGCGACGACCGACCGGACTGCCCGATCCTGGACGACATCGCCGGGCTGGATGCGGTTAAGCCCGCGCGCAAGGCAGCCAACACCGCGTGAACTGGGTGTTCGCGGCTGGTCCGTTCAGGATGGTTGAGGTCAGATAGGTTCAATGAACTGGTTGCGGAAGCCAACCGCGCGACTGTCCGGGATGTAATCAAACTTTCCCGCCTTGTCGCTGTAGTAGAAGGCGTTTTGAACGCTTCCGTCTTCTCGATAGATGACTAGGAGGTCGCTCTTAGCGCCTTCCAACCTCCATGTGTGCTCGTTCTTGTTACGACCCTGCCCGATAGAGCTGTCTGGCAAGAACGTCATTGGCTTTCGGCCGCCGTTGCCTCCGGGACTAAAATGGAACATCCACTTCCGACTTAGCAGGATATTCCGCAGTGAGGGGATTGGCTTTGAAGGTCCGCCTTGCTCCCCCACTGGCTTGTCAATCTGTGGGACTTGCCGAAGCGACGGCGGCGTAAACGTCGGCGCGGGTTGAGCGACGCCGTTCGAGGGGATGGCGACTTCGAGCAATCGCGCCTCTAGTGCGGCGATTTTCTCATCACGAATTTCCATTCGGCTTTTAAGGTTCGCTATACGCTCACCAAACATGAAGCGACCGCCTGCCCACCCGGTGAACAGTAACGCGACTGCGAGAGCGGCGAAGGCCCACCCAGCTTGCATTACAAGCGGCCAAACCCGTTGGAGTTGGTCGAGAAATTCCCCCATACCCGAGTCATATCAGACCTGCTCCTGCGCGAAACGGGATTGCCAAACATAAAATCGCCTGCCTGATGCGGGTTCAAACCGTGAACAAAATCTGGCATGGTGATCTCCATGCCGATCGTTTCCCCGATTCTCCAAAACCCGCTGGCCGATGGCCGGCAGTCCGAGCGCGCCATGGTGGTCAGGCGGGGCGTGCAGCGGCTGCTGTCGCAGATGGGCGCGCATGTGCTGCCGGAGATCTCGCTGGCCAGCGGTCGCCGCGCCGACCTCGTCGCGCTGACGCGCGGCGGCGACATCTGGATCATCGAGATAAAATCCTCGATCGAGGATTTTCGCGTCGACCGCAAATGGCCGGAGTACCGGCTCTTCTCGGACCGCTTCTTCTTCGCGACCCACCCCGAGGTGCCTGCCGAGATTTTCCCGGCGGAGTGCGGCTTCATCCTCTCGGACGGCTACGGCGCCGAGATCATGCGCGATGCGCCCGAACACCGGCTGGCCGCGGCGACGCGCAAGGCGCTGATGCTGCGCATAGCGCGGGCGGGTGCGGCGCGGCTGCTGGCGGCGGAACTCGCCGGCGTTTCCGTGCAGGCGCTGGAAGGGGAGAGTGAGTAGTCGAAACGAATAGCGAGTAGGGAGTAGCCGAATAGAGAAACTGCGCCAGCGGCCGATCTATCTACTCGCTACTCGCTACTCGCTATTCGCTATTCCCTATTCGCCCTATCGCGGCGCCCGCTTCGCCAGTATCCGCTGCAGCGTCCGGCGATGCATGTTGAGCCGTCGGGCGGTTTCCGACACGTTGCGCTCGCACATTTCGTAGACGCGCTGGATGTGCTCCCAGCGGACGCGGTCGGCCGACATCGGATTTTCCGGCGGCGCGGCGCGTTCGCCGGCGGTGCGGGTCAGCGCCGCGTGGATCTCGTCGGCGTCCGCCGGTTTCGACAGGTAGTCGATGGCGCCGAGCTTCACGGCGGTCACCGCCGTTGCGATGTTGCCGTAGCCGGTCAGGATGATGGTGCGGGAATCGGTGCGCTTCTCGCGGATGGCAGCGACAACGTCGAGACCATTGCCGTCGCCGAGCCGCATGTCGACCACCGCGAAGGCTGGCGGCCGGCTGCGCGCTTTGCTCACGGCTTCTTCCACGCTTTCGGCCGTTTCGACCTCATAGCCTCGCAGCTCCATGGCGCGCGCCAGCCGCGTCAGAAATGGCTTGTCGTCATCGACGATCAGCAGTGTCTGATCCGCGCCGGTCAGCAGAGCGTCACCTTCTGTCATGGCAATCCCGTTCGCTATCTACTTTTGAACAATTATAAGATGTCGGTCGCGGAAATCCAAACTTCGCGCCGCATCAAGCCAGCTTCTTTTCGGCTTCCATCGAGGGTTTGACGAAGACGTCGCGGCTCCACGACACCTCGACCAGCGCGCCCTGGCCGCGTTCCGGCGCGTTCTGGAAGCGCAGCGTCGCGCCGGACCGCTCAAGCAGGGTCTTGGCGATGAAGAGCCCGAGCCCGAGGCCGCCACCCGGCTCCGCCCCCTGTCGCGTCGACATGTAGGGTTCGCCGATGCGGTCGATGATGTCGGCCGGGAAACCCGGCCCGTCGTCGCGCACCTGCAAGAGGACGCGATGATCGTTCCACGACCAGCTCACCCGCACTGTGTTCTTCGCGAAGTCGACGGCGTTCTCGACCAGGTTGCCCACACCGTAGAGAACGCCCGGGTTTCGGCGTGCGATGGGCTCCGGACCGATGGTCTCGCCCGCTTCCAGCTCGATCGCGATGCCGAATTCCCGGTGCGGGGCGCTTACCTCCTCCACAAGCGAGGTGAGCGGCAGGCGCGCAAGATGCTCCTCGCTCTCGCTCGACAGGCTGGTCAGGCGCTTCAGGATCTCCCGGCAGCGCTCGCTCTGGCTGCGAAGCAGCGCGACGTCGTCCTGGAACTTCGGATCGTCGCCCAACGCACGCTGCATTTCCTTGGCGACCAGCGCGATGGTGGCGAGCGGCGTGCCGAGCTCATGGGCTGCGGCCGCGGCGAGGCCGTCAAGCGCCGACAGATGCTGCTCGCGTTGCAGCACGAGTTCCGTGGCGGCCAGCGCGTTGCCCAGCTGTCGCGCCTCCGCAGCGATCCTCCAGGCGTATATGGCCGTGAAGGCGATGCTGGAGACGACCGCCATCCACATGCCGGCGACATAGAGAAACGGCATCACCAGCTGCGTGCCGTCATACCAGGGCAAGGGCAGGTGGTAGAAGACGAGCAGCGTCGCCATCGCGATCACCAGCGCGCCGAGCAGCACGGTGAGCCGCAAGGGCAGCGACGTCGCGGAGACGACGACCGGCACGGAGATCAGCAACGAAAACGGGTTGGTCAGGCCGCCGGTCATGTAGAGCAGGCCGGCCAGCTGCAATGCGTCGAAGGTGAGGATGCCGAGCGCCGCAAACGGGTTGAGGCGGTGCGCCGCCGGATAGCGCAGCGCCAGGAAGAGGTTCATCCACGCCGAGCAGGCGATCAGGGCGAAGCAGAACGAAACCGGGAGCGGGAACTTGAGCCAGTAGGCGACGAAGATGACGGCCACGCTTTGCCCGATGATCGCCAGCCAGCGCAGGCGGATAAGCGTGTTGAGTCGCAACCGGTTGGACTGTTGCGGATCGAAATTTCGGAGGTCCTGCAGCATGGCCCCTTATGCGCTCCGCGACGGCTGCCGCAAAGCCCTATTTCGCACGCGGCTTGGCGCGGCTGGTCGGCGCCGTATTGAGCGGGTCGTCCGGCCAGACGTGCTTGGGATAGCGGCCGCGCATGTCGGAGCGGACATCCGCCCAAGAGCCGCCCCAGAAACCGGGAAGGTCCTGGGTGGTCTGGATCGGCCGATGGGCGGGCGACAGAAGTTCGACGGTGAGCGGCACGGTTCCGTTGGCGATTGCCGGATGCCTGTCCATGCCGAAGAGTTCCTGCACGCGGATGGAAAGGACCGGCCGTTCCCCCTCGTAGCCAATCGGCACGCGACTTCCAGACGGCGCATCGAAATGCGTTGGCGCGAGCGCGCCGAGCTTGCGCTGGAGGTCGTGCGGCACGAGCGACAGCAGGCCGTCATGCAAGACATGAGCGCCTATGCGCGCGAAGGAGACCTCGCCCGACAGAAAGGGCAGCAACCAGTCGTCCAGCGAAGCGATGAGCGCCTCGTCGGACACATCTGGCCACGGCGCGCCAAGGCCCTCGTGCAGCCATTTGAGGCGGTTGCGCAGGGCGGTTGCGTCCTTCGACCAGGTCAGCAGGTCGAGCCCATGCGCCCTGATGGCGTCGAGGATTGCGCGGTCGGCTGCCTCTCCCGAAGGCGCGGGCAGCGTGCGCTCGGACAATGCGATGGCGCCAAGCCGCTCGGTCTCGCGCACACGCACCGCGCGCTTGCCGGCATCGAACAGTGTCTCGGTGCGGCGTTCTATGTGGTCGGCCAGTTGTGTGCGGATGGCGGCTTCGTCCACGGCTGCGGCGGAGGCGACCCGCGCATGCTGCGCCTTGCCTTGTAGGTCCGTCACCACGAGGAACGCCTCGCCGGCGAGCGGATCGGCCGCGTCGAGCATCGCGCCGCTGCCGTTGGCCAGCAGGAAGCGCCCGCGCTCGCCGCGGGCCTTGGCGACACGGTCCGGCCAGGCGTGGAGGAGAAGCGAACCGGCTGCCTCCCCCTTGACGGGAGGGTGGCCGGACAAGGTCCGGCCGGGTGGGGTCGCTGCAGCGAGGCGCGGCCTTCCGGGGCCGCCTTCCGAGGATACCCCCTCCGCCGCCTTCCCTTCGTGGGGGGAGGGTAGAGTGCGCGCCAGTCGCTCCGCCAGCTGCCTGGCGGCGTTGGCGCGCGGGGAACGCTCTCCGCGGAACCGGCTCAGTCGCCGATCGAGGTCCACGCCGCCGCCGCCAAGCCCACGCTCCGTCACCAGCACCGCGAGCTGCGCAGCTTCCAAAGCCTGTCCGGACCGCGCCGCTTCGGCGACCATATGCGCGAGCCTGGCCGGCAGCGCCAGCTTGCGCATGGCCTGCCCGGCCTCGGTCAGGCGTCCGCTCTCGTCCAGCGCGTCCAGGTTGCGCAGTAGCGTGCGCGCCTCGGCCAGCGCCGACGCGGGCGGGGGATCGAGGAAGGCCAGCGTGGTGGGGTCGGCCACGCCGAATGCCGCGCAGTCGAGCAGCAGGCCCGAGAGATCCGCCTCGAGGATTTCGGGCGGCGTGAAGGCAGGCAGCGCCGCGGTCTGCTCCGCGCGCCACAGGCGGATGGCGACGCCCGGCTGGGTGCGCCCGGCGCGTCCGGCGCGCTGGTCGGCCGAGGCTTTGCTGGCGCGCACCGTCTCCAGCCGCGTCAACCCGGTCGCCGGCTCGAACCTCGGCAGGCGCGACAGGCCGCTGTCGATGACCACGCGCACGCCGTCGAGGGTGATCGAGGTTTCGGCGATGGAGGTGGCCAGAACCACCTTGCGGCGTCCCGCAGGCGCAGGGCGGATCGCCGCGTCCTGCGCCTTGCCGTCGAGCTGTCCGTAGAGGGGCACGATGTCGACGTCGGCGGCGACACGGCCGACGAGCCGCTCGGCGGTGCGCTCGATCTCGCGCTGGCCGGGCAGGAAGGCGAGCACGCTGCCGGGTTCCCCGGCGAGCGCTTCGCGGACCGCCTTCGCCATCTCGTCCTCGATCGGCGCGCCGACGGGCCTCTCCCGGTAGCGTATGTCGATGGGAAAGCTGCGCCCCTGGCTCTCGACGACCGGCGCGTCGCCAAGCAGACCAGCGACGCGCGCGCCGTCGAGCGTCGCCGACATCACGAGCAGCCTGAGGTCAGGACGCAGCGCGCCCTGCACGTCGAGCGCCAGCGCCAGGCCGAAGTCGCCGTCGAGCGACCGCTCGTGGAATTCGTCGAAGAGCACGGCCGCCACCCCCGGCAGCTCCGGATCGTCGAGGATCATGCGGGCCAGGATGCCCTCGGTCACGACGAGGATTCTTGTCCGCGCCGACACGCGGTTCTCCATGCGCATGGCGTAGCCGACGGCGCCGCCAACCTCCTCGCCAAGCAGCTGAGCCATCCGGCGGGCGGCTGCTCGGGCAGCCAGCCGGCGCGGCTCGAGCAGCACGATGCGGCCGTCCTTGCGCCACGGCTGGTCGAGCAGGGCGAGCGGCATGAGCGTCGTCTTGCCGGCGCCCGGCGGGGCGACCAGCACCGCGCTCGACCGTTCCCCCAGCGCGCGGGTCAGTTCGGGCAGCGCAGCCGTGACAGGAAGATCAGGAAGCGTGAGATCCGGCATGAGACGCGCGGATTAGCAGTGCGAGCATGTATGGCGCAACATCGGCACTTGATACCGGCCGCCGCTCAATGTTTCCAGAGTTGTGGAAATGGACTATCGTTGCCATGTGGGAGGCGCGATGCAGGACACGAAAGTCGACCTCGGATTTCTCGCGAAGCACCTTCAAACCCTGATCGATGAAACGCGCCTCTTGCGGAAAGATGTTTCGGAGGTGCGGACATTGACGCTTCAGACGTTTGAGTTCGCACGTCGTGTCGAGCGCCGCCAGTCAGAGCTGCGAGACGACCTCGAAGTTACTATCAAGATGGAATTCGGCGGCGGCTTCGCTAATCTTCAGACGTCCTTGGACGCGTCGCTCGGGCGCATCGAGGCGAAATTCGACGAACTGGCTGAGCGCACCGCACTGGAGCGGCGACCCTAGGGCTTTGTTGCCCTGCGCCCGCAGCGCAGCGTCTTCTACTCCACCTCCATCCATCGCCCTTCCTGAAACGATCGTCCCGCCGCCGCGACGGTGCGCTCGATGAAAATGCCGTCCTCGAAGGTGATGCCGACGCTGTCCTCGCCCACGATGCGGCCGATGAGCTGCCGGCATTCGATGGTCTTGAGGTCGTTGAAGCCGAGGCTGTGGCCGGGGGCCGGGCAGAAGCGATCATAGGGCGGGTGGTGCGGCGCCGATATGATGGAGCGAAAGCCGTGCTCGGTCGGTCGGTCCGAGGTCACGTAGAGCTGGAACTCGTTCATCCGCTCCTGGTCGAAGGCGATCGTGCCCTTGGCGCCGAAGATCTGGATGGCGATGCGGCCCTTGCGCCCCCAGGCGGTGCGGCTGGCGGCGATGTAGCCTGACGCGCCGTTTTCCAGGCGAAGCAGGATGGTGGCGATGTCGTAGACCTCGACGTCGCGATCGCCGTCGGCGGTCTTGCGCGTCGGATAGGGTTTTGACATGTCGCACATGACCCTTGCGACCTTGCCGAACAGGATGGCGATCAGCGACAGCGGGTGGACGGCGAAATCGTCGATGGCGCCCCAGCCGTTGGCGGCCTCGTGGCGTTGCTGGAACGGGGCTTCCGGGTCGGCCATGAAATCCTCGTCCATCTCGATGCGGACGTGGTTGACCGGACCGATCGCCCCCTCGTCGAGCAGCCTGCGGATGTGACGGATGAGCGGGTTCTGGATGTAGTTGTAGCCCAGCACCGCGACCTTGCCCGACGCGCGGGCCGCCGCCAGCATCATCTCCGCGTCGGCGAGGGTGGGAGCCATCGGCTTCTCGCACCAGACATGCTTTCCGGCGGTGAGCGCCGCGTTCGCCATTTCGAGATGGAACTTGTTCGGGGTGGTGATCGAAACCACGTCGACCTCGGGGTCGGCGATCACCTTGCGCCAGTCGCCGGACGCCCGCTCGAAGCCGAACTCGCGGGCCTTTCTCGCGGCCAGCTCCTCGCCTGCGTCGCCAAGATGAAGCAGCCTGACGCGCGGCGCATCGCCGAACACCGGTCCCACCGAGTTCCAGGCGAGCGCGTGGGCCTTGCCCATGAAGCCGCTGCCGATCAAGCCGACGCCAATCGTATCCTTCGACATCAACGTCCTCCCGCCGAGGTCCTGGCCGGTTTGTCGCTTCTGGCGAAATCCGGTTGAAGGACGGCGCAATCAACATTTCAGGATGGAATTTCTATTCCATTGCTGATTGTGTGCGTCAAGACGGATTCAGGCTGGGAACGGGCATGTCCGAGACCGCGCAATGCGCGCCGAAGGATTTTCAGGCGCTGCGGGCGACGATCGCGCAGCGCGTCGACGCGCTGCCCAAGCGGCTGGCCCAGGTCGCCGCCTATGCGCTGGAGAACCCGGACGAAATCGCCTTCGGGACCGTGGCGAGCGTCGCCGCGGCCGCGCAGGTGCAGCCATCGGCGCTGGTGCGGTTCGCACATGCGTTCGGCTATACGGGTTTTTCGGACCTGCAGGAGGTCTTCCGGTCGCGGTTGCGCGAGCGGGTGCTGAGTTATGACGAGCGGCTTGCGCGCATGCGCGACCACGGCATCGCCACCAGCCGCGCCGGACTGCTGCTTGATGGATTTCTGGAGGCTGCGGAGCGCTCGGTCGCCGATTTCCGCAGCAAGGCCGACCCGCAGAAGCTGGACGCGGCCGTCGAGATCCTTGCCGGCGCGGAGACGATCTATCTGGTCGGCCTGCGCCGGTCGTTCCCGATCGCCTCCTATCTCAGCTACGCGATGGCCAAGTCCGGCATACGCAACATCCTCGTCAACGGCGTGGCGGGCCTGGGAGCCGAGCAACTCGGTTTCATCTCGAACAAGGACGTCGTTCTCGCCATCAGTTTTACGCCCTACGCCAGCGAGACCGTGGCGCTGACCGCAGGTGCGGAAAGCCGGGGGGCGAAGGTGGTCTCAATAACGGACTCTCTGTTCTCGCCCATCGCGCCAGCCGCCGACGTCATCGTGGAGATCGTCGAAGCAAATTTCGAAGGGTTTCGCTCGACCGCCGCGACGATGGCGCTCGCGATGAGCCTGACGGTTGCGGTCGCGGCGCGGCGGGCGCCGCAAGACGCGTCCTGAACTTTTTTCGACAGGACCAGAACCATCTGCGCACGAATGTGACTGCTGGGTAACGAGATCGCGCAACAATCGTCTCTCCGGCGGCATGTAGCGGAAACAAACGTGTCGTAAAAAGCACACTGGACGGGAAGGTGTGGCGCCGCACCGAAAAGCCCCGAAGAATCCGCATTTCGGTCACGATTGACGAGGTTTCTTAACGTCGCGTTCACCTGAAATTCACGACCGCAGTCTATGCTTCGCACCTGATCGGAAGGGACATCCGAAAAGGGGTTCAGGGACAGGGACAATGACTATCTTCCTGCAGTTTGCACGCTATGCGTCGGCGCTTCGCGAGTTCGTTTCGCCGACCTACCGGCCGGAGCGTCACTACATGCGCGGCCCCGGTCCCGCTTGCGCTCGTCGCGGCGGCGACATCGCCGGACCGCGCGCCTCCTTTCGTTGACCGAATGCGGCGGCTGCTGACGCGGCCGCGCCGGATCGCTGCGCGGTCCAGAGGAAAGCCCGACTCGGGCTGACCGCGACACCAAGGTCCATGGAATGCGCTTCCTCCGCTCACTAACGTGCTGGCAGGAGCGGCCCGGGCCATGAACACCTCGAACACAGAAACCAAGCCGCAGCTGGCGGACATCCTGCCGGCCGCGCTGGGCGACCGGCATCTCGTCGTTTTCGACGGGGTCTGCGTGCTCTGCTCCGGTTTCGCTCGCACCATCATGCGGTTGGACCGCCACGACCGCTTTCGCTTCACGACCGCGCAGTCGCCCCTCGGCGAGGCGCTGTTCCGCCGCTTCGGGCTGCCCGTGGACGACTACGAGACCAACCTCGTGCTCGTCGACGGTGTTGCCCACCTGCGCATGGAGGGGTTCATCGCGGCGAATGGACGCGCTGGACTGGCCATGGCGCGCCGCACGGCTGCTTCGCCTGCTGCCGGCAGGCCTGCGCGACCGTATATACGGCCTGATCGCCCGCAACCGGCATCGCCTCTTTGGCCGGCAGGAGAGTTGCGAGATCCCGTCGAAGGAACTGCGCAAGCGCCTGATCTCATGAGGGCGTAGCGCCAACGGCCGGCCGGATGCGGCTGCTGACCGTGCGCTACCCGGGCTGGCCGATGCCCTCGCAGGCGCGAATTGAGATCGCCTCGCCGGGCGCTGTCCCAAGTTCGCGGCAACTGCCGGCGGCGCACAGCGTCCAGCCGGCGCCGGTAGCGCCGGATGCCGCCAGCCTGAGAGCCGGTTGCGGCTTGAGCCCGGGCGCGTACGTCCACCATCCATTTTCGAGCACGGCGCCTTCCGGAGGCTCCATGCCTGCACCCGAACCCTTGATGCGGGCCTCCACGAGCTGAAGGCCGGCGGGCGTGACCTGCCAGTCCTCGGCCCACGCCGTCTTCTGGACCGAATGGGTCCAGGAAAGCGTGAAGGCGCTCGCCGCAATGGTGATCGCCTTGCCCGCGGCGAGGATGCAGAGGGCAGTCATTGGTCGGCCGAAGGATGCGGCAACCCGAGTGCACCCCCCTCTGGCCTGCCGGCCATCTCCCCCTCAAGGGGGGAGATCGGCGGCGCGACGGTAGTCGCTTGCCCTGCGACGTATGCGATTGGCGAAAGCCTCGATGCCAACCGATCTCCCCCCCTTAGGGGGAGATGGCCGGCAGGCCAGAGGGGGGTGACGAGTGCCTCAAGCATGGGAAGTTCTAGGCTGCCATTCCTTGCGCCCGCCGCCCCCGCCACCAGTGCTGACCGATCAGCAGGGCAGCGAGCGCAAAGCCCGCTTCGTCGGTGAGGGGCAGGGCCATGACGAGCAATATGCCGGCGGCCAGCGCGGTGATGCGTTCCCATGCCGCCATCGGCCCGAACAGGAACCCGACCACCGCCGCGCCCCACAGCACGATGCCGAGGCAGGCTTTCAGGAAGACGTAGGCCACCTCGACCGGGTAGCCGAGACTGGCCGCCATCGGGCCTGCGTCCTGCAGCATCAGCGCCGGCGTGTAGACGGCCATGAACGGCACTACGAAGCCGGCGATGGCAAGTTTTGTGGCCTGGATGCCGATCTTGAGGCCGCTCTCCTTGGCCATCGGGGCTGCCGCGAAGGCGGCGAGCGCGACGGGCGGCGTCAGGTCGGCCATGATGCCGAAGTAGAAGACGAACATGTGGCTGACGATCAGCGGAACGCCGAGTTCAAGCAGCGCCGGTCCGGCGAGCGACGAGGTGATGATGTAGTTGGGGATGGTGGGAATGCCCATGCCGAGCACCAGGCAGGTGAGCATGGTCAGCACCAGCGACAGGAACAGATTGTTCTCGCCGATCGAGATGATCCAGCCGATGAAGGTGGAGGCGATGCCGGTAAGCGTCAGCGTGCCGATGACGATGCCGACGATGGCGCAGGCGATGCCGACCGGCAGCGCGTTCTTCGCGCCTTCGGCGAGCGAGTCGACGCAGATGCGGAGTGATTCCCGGCCGCCCTTGAAGACGACGCATGCTGCGACCAGCGTGCCGATCACCATTGCCAGCGCATTGACGCCGAGCCGGATGAAGCTCGCCGCCGCGAGCCCCAGCACGATCCAGAAGACGATGCGGAAGGCGAACGGACCGATCTGCGCGGCAAGCGGCATGCCGAGGATCAGCACGATGGTAAGCGCCAGGCCCACCGTGCCGGCGAAGATCGGCGTGTAGCCGGCGAAGAGGAGGTAGACCAGCGCCGCGAGCGGTAGGATCAGCGGCCAGTGCTGGCGCACCGCGTCCCAGGGGTTGGGCAGCGAGGCGCGCGGCATGCCCTTGAGCCCATGCTTGCCCGACTCCAGATGCACCATCCAGAAGCAGGTGCCGAAATAGAGGATCGCCGGGATGACGGCCGCCTTGACGACCTCGGCATAGGGCACGTTCAGCGTCTCGGCCATGATGAAGGCGACCGCGCCCATCACCGGCGGCATGATCTGCCCGCCCATCGACGAGGTCGCCTCGACCGCGCCGGCAAAAGCGGAGCGGAAGCCGAAGCGTTTCATCAGCGGGATGGTGAACTGCCCGGACGCGACCACGTTGGCGACGCCGGAGCCGGAGATCGTGCCCATCAGCGCCGAGGACAGCACGCACACCTGCGCCGGGCCGCCGCGCCATGCACCGACCAGCCCGAGCGCAAAATCGTTGAACAGGGCAATCATGCCGGCTCGTTCAAGGAATGCAGCGAACACGACGAAGATGAAGATATAGGCCGCCGAGACGTAGACCGGCGTGCCGTAGATGCCCTCGGTGCCGAAGCCGAAATGCTCGACGATCTGCGCGAAATCGTAGCCGCGGTGGATGAACGGCGGCGGCAGGTAGCTGCCGAGGAAACAGTAGGCGAGGAAGATGCCGGCGATGATGGCGAGCGGCAGGCCCATCAGCCGCCGCGCCGCCTCGAACACCAGCACGATGAGGACGACGCCGATGGCGAGGTCGGCCGTGGTCAGGAAGCCGCTGCGCTGGAGCAGCGGCGCATACTCGACCCAGTTGTAGACGCCGGTCAGGAACCCGGCCACGCCCAGTGACCAGAACCAGACCTTGCCACCGCGGCTGGTGGCTCGAAGGTTGGCGAGCAGCGCGAAACCGAGCAGCAGCAGGAAGCCGACATGCATGGCGCGGATGATCTGGCTGGGCAACACCGGGTAGATGGCGGTGACCAGCTGGAAGGCGGAGAACAGCACGGCGATGAGGAATGCCGCTTTTCCCGCAAGGCCGACGCCGAAGCCGGGCGGAAGCCCTTCGACGGGGGGCTCGGAGGGGGGCTGGACTGTATCGTGTGCGCTCATATGGAGGTACCCCCCTCTGGCCTGCCGGCCATCTCCCCCTCAAGGGGGGAGATCGGCTGGCGCACAGGGTTTCGCTTACCCGCGGCGGTGCTGAAGGAGCGCGGGGATGAAAATTGCCAATCTCCCCCCTTGAGGGGGAGATGTCCGGCAGGACAGAGGGGGGTGTCTCGCACCACCCGGTCCGTCGTCGAGCCCTACTTCAGCAGTCCCTTTTCCTTGTAGTAGCGCTCTGCGCCGGGATGCAGCGGAACAGGCATGCCGTCGAGCGCCTTGGCCGGATCGATCGCCTTGGCGGCGGCGTGCGCGGCCGACAGCTTGTCGAGGTTTTCGAACAGCAGCTTGGTCATCTGGTAGGCCGTCTCCTCCGACACCCCGTCATGGGTGATCAGGAAGTTGCCGACGGCTGCCGTCTCGACGTCCGCCGCTTGACCATCATAGGTGCCGGCCGGGATCACGACCGAGATGTAGGGCGCGCCGATCTTGTCGACGTCGGCCTTCGGCACCGCAACGACGTTGATGGGCAACGAAGTCGCGAGGTCGCGGATCGAGGCGACGCCGAGGCCAGCCGACTGCAGGGTCGCGTCGAGCTGGCGGTTCTTGATGAGCTCCACCGATTCGGCAAACGGCAGGTATTCGACCTTGCCGAGGTCCTCGTACTTCATGCCGGCGGCAGCGAAAATGGCGCGCGCGTTAAGCTCGGTACCGGAGGCGGGCGCCCCGACCGACAGGCTCTTGCCCTTCAGGTCGGCGAGCGACTTGATG
Organism: Mesorhizobium shangrilense; assembly: GCF_028826155.1. Classification (NCBI taxonomy): domain Bacteria; kingdom Pseudomonadati; phylum Pseudomonadota; class Alphaproteobacteria; order Hyphomicrobiales; family Phyllobacteriaceae; genus Arvimicrobium; species Arvimicrobium flavum. The sequence goes on along the minus strand of NZ_JAQGPN010000001.1, from coordinate 443,976 downwards.
CCGGATTCCTGGCTGGCCACGACCTGGATGTAGTTCGGATAGATTGCGGCGATGCCCCGCAGCTTGTCGAGCGGCGCGGGAAAACCCGCTTCCTTGTTGCCCTTGACTGCCTCCTGCACGGAATCGCCAAGCGAGAACGCGATCTCGCCCTTGCCCTGCTGCAGGAGGTTGAGGTTCTCGACCGAAGCCTTGGTCGCCTGCACCTGGGTGCGCGCGCCCTGGATGCCGGCGCCGTAGATCTCCGACAGGGCGACGCCGAGCGGATAGTAGACGCCCGAGGTGCCGCCGGTCAGCACGTTGATGAACTCCTGCGCCTTCGCCGGTACTGCGCCGAGCCCGATCGAAAGGGCCATCGCGCCGGCTGCGACGTAGTTTGTGAATCTCATGTTCATGCAGTCTCCTCCTGACGCGCATGCTCCAGATCCTCCCGGCATGCGGTGCGCGTATGTTTAGGGCGTGTAGGCGAAATGCCAACCCACAATCTGCCGCGGGCGGCCCGTGGTCCATCTTGCGTTTGTGTCAGGGGGGATCAGTATTCGCGGCCGGGAAGCACGCGCGCGGATCTTTCCTGCTGCATGTCGAATCCACCGCTTGTCGCGCGACATGGGGGCAGCCGCACTTGGCGGCGCTTCGAAGAAGGATACCGGATCATGCAGTACATTCTCCTGATTCATGGCGACGAGACACCTTTCGCCACCGCGACCCCCGACATGACCACAAAGATGTCGGCGTCCTACGCGGCCTACAGCCAGGCGCTCGTGGAAGCGGGCGCGATGGTCAGCGGCGAGCGCCTGAAGCCATCGTCGACGGCGACGGTCGTGCGCGTGCGCAACGACAGGACGGAGGTGCTTGACGGACCGTTCGCCGACACCAAGGAACAGCTCGGCGGCTTCTACATCATCGAGGCGCCGGACCTCGACGCGGCGCTCGGCTGGGCAGCCCGCTGTCCGGGCGCCAGCCACGGCGCGATAGAGGTGCGGCCCGTCTGGCCGATGCAGGGATAGGCATGTCCCCCGACGCCGCCCGCGCGGCCGCCGAGCTGGCCGCGCGGCAAAGCTACGGCCGGCTTGTCGCCTACCTCTCGGCGCGCACCCGCGACGTGGCGGCCGCCGAGGACGCGCTGGGCGATGCCTTCGCGGAAGCGCTGCAGCGCTGGCCGGCGGCTGGCGTGCCCGACCGGCCCGAAGCCTGGCTGCTGGCGGTTGCCCGGCGTCGCGCGATCGATGCGCTGCGGCGCAGCCGCACGCGGCTCGCGTCGCAGGATCATCTGGTCATGGTCGCCGACGAGCTTGCTGCCGATGACCGCGCCGGAGAAGTGCCGGACGAGCGGCTGCGGCTCATGTTTGCCTGCGCGCACCCCGCCGTCGAGCCCGGCATACGCGCGCCGCTCATCCTGCAGACCGTCCTCGGCTTCGACGCCGCGACGATCGCCTCGGCCTTTCTCGTCTCGCCGACCGCGATGGGCCAGCGGCTGGTCCGCGCCAAGGTGCGGATCAGGGATGCCGGCATTCCCTTCAGCATCCCCGAGCGCGGCGAACTCGCGGAAAGGCTCGGCGCGGTGCTGGCCGCAATCTACGCGACCTTCACCGAGGGCTGGTCGGACCCCTCCGGCACCGATCCGCAGCGGCGTAATCTCGCCGGTGAGGGCATCTGGCTCGGCCACCTCGTCGCCTCGCTGATGCCTGCGGAACCGGAGGCGCTCGGCCTGCTGTCGCTGATGCTCTTCGCCGAGGCCAGGCGCAGCGCCCGCCGCGATGCTGAGGGCAACTACGTGCCGCTGGCGGATCAGGACGTCGGGCAGTGGGATGCAAGGCTGATCGCGGAAGCGGAGGCGCTGCTGCGTGCGGCGGGCCGGAAGCATGCCCTCGGCCGCTACCAGTTGGAGGCGGCCATCCAGTCCGCCCATGCCGTCCGCTGCCGCACCGGTTGTTCCGACTGGGCGGCGATCCGCAGCCTCTACGACGCGCTTGCCATGCTGTCGCCTTCGCCGGTGGTCGCCATCAACCGTGCGGTCGCGATCGGGGAGCTGGATGGCCCGGCTGCGGCGCTTGCGGAGCTGGACAGGATCGCCGGCGATCGCCGGGTCGCGCAGTACCAGCCCTACTGGGCCGCGCGCGCTGCGCTGCTGGCGCGGTCGGGAGATGTCGAAGCGGCTGCCGCCGCATACCGCCGGGCGATCGGGCTCGAGCGTGATCCGTCGATACGCCGGTTCCTCGAAGAAAGGCGCGAGGCCCTTTGCCAGGCGCCGCAATGAACCTCACCAGAAACGGTGGCGCTCGTTGAGGCGCGCGACGACGGGATGCGCCTTGGTGCGTTCGTTATGCGCGACGATGTTGGCCCATTCGGAGCGCGGCCGGCCGAGATCGGGCACCCAATGGGCGAGCATCGCGAGGTAGGGATCGGCCATCGAGAAATCGCTGCCGGCCATCCAGGGACGGCCGGACAAGGCAGCGTCGATGATGGCGAAGTGGCGGTCGCTCTCCACGATCGCTGCGGCCTTGACCGCCTCACGGCCGTTCGGATCGGTGGTGCTGCGCTGGCAGAAATAGTACCGCATCAGCGCCGGGTAGAGCGTGGCCGTCATGAACTGGAGCCAGCGCAGGAAGTCGACACGGCCCGGCGATCCCGGCGGCGGCGCGATCGCGCTTTCCGGGTGGCGCTCCGCGAGCAGCAGGATGATGGCGGCCGACTCGGTGAGGGAAACGCCGTCGGGCAGCACCAGCGCCGGCACCTGGCGCAGCGGGCTTACCGCGACGAACTCGGGGTTGTCCGAGCCGCGCTTCTCGTCGACGGTGCGATAGGGCTGGCCGGCGAGCTCCAGCGCCGCCTCGGCCACGAAGCCGCCGGACCCCGGCCGGCTGTAGACAGTGTACATCGATCCTCCCCATTTTTCGCTGAGAGAACAACGCGAGGATGGGGACGTCAACGGCCGGGGTCGCCGATCGGCTAGGCCAGTCGGTCCGATGGCATCGGATGGCCCGGTATGGAGACATACTCTCCCGATGGAGGGGGCAGACTTGGGCTGCGCCAGAGCCACATCATAATGCAATGCGGGCGGATCGAGGATGTCCCGATCCGCCCGCCATAGGTGCGGCGGCGTGCAGTCTCCCGGCCGGCGCTAGCCGCCCAGGCCCTCGAACAGCGCGGTCGACAGGTAGCGCTCGGCGAAGGAGGGAATGATCACGACGATGTTCTTGCCGGCGTTCTCCGGCCGCCGTCCGACTTCCGCGGCGGCCTCCAGTGCGGCGCCCGACGAAATGCCGACCGGAATCCCCTCCAGCCGCGCCACGAGACGGGCGTTGGCGAAGGCGTCCTCGTTCGAGACCTGCACGACCTCGTCATAGACCGACGTGTCGAGCACTTTTGGCGCGAAGCCTGCGCCGATGCCCTGGATCTTGTGCGGGCCGGGCTGGCCGCCGGACAGCACCGGCGATGCCTCCGGCTCCACCGCCACGACCCGCACCGACGGCTTGCGCTCCTTGAGCACCTGGCCGACGCCGGTGATCGTGCCGCCGGTGCCGATGCCGGAGACGAATATGTCGATGCCGCCCTGGGTGTCGTTCCAGATTTCCTCGGCCGTGGTGCGGCGGTGGACCTCGGGATTGGCCGGGTTCTCGAACTGCTGGGGGATGATGGCGTTGGGCAGCGTCTGCGCCAGTTCCTCGGCCTTGGCGATGGCGCCCTTCATGCCCTTCGCGCCCTCGGTCAGCACCAGTTCGGCGCCGAGCAGCGCGAGCATCTTGCGGCGCTCCACCGACATGGTCTCGGGCATGGTCAGGATCAGCTTGTACCCCTTTGCGGCTGCCGCGAAGGCCAGCGCGATCCCGGTGTTGCCGGAGGTGGGCTCGACAAGCGTGGACTTGCCGGGCGTGATCCTGCCGGAGGCTTCGAGCGCCTCGATCATGGCGACGCCGATACGGTCCTTGACGCTGGCGATCGGGTTGAAGAACTCGAGCTTGGCGAGCAGGTTGGCGACCACGCCCTGTTCCTTGGCGAACTTGTCGAGCCGAACGATCGGCGTGTCGCCGATGGTTTCCGTGATCGAATTGTAGATGCGCCCGCGGCCTGGCGCTCGCGTCTCGGTGACGGCCTTATTCATCGCGCGACTCCCTCAGTCTGAAAACCGGAAGATAGGTGCGGCGCGAGGAAATTCCGAGAATGACAAATACCTAAGCCGTGCCTTTTGCGGAAAATTATTCCTGCGTTTGGCAGAAAGCAGCATGATTTTGCGCGGGCGGCGCAAGTGACTTTGGGGATGGGGGGCAGCTTGGGGCAAAAAAGTGCCGCCGTGGCGGAGGGGAATACCACGGCGGCCTTACTCAAAGACGCGGCAGCCCGGAGAGGGGGGATAAGGCTGCCGCCTTGTGTCCGGGAAGGCGGGGGACGGGCCTTTATCCGGACTTCGGCTAAAATGCCGATGCCCATCATTTGGTTCCCACAAAGTGACGTTTCAAGGGCACTTGGATTACAAGTTTGTAACATTGGCGTGAAAATTGCGTCAGGATTTGCGGCGTCAGGAGACACCCTGCCTTTCAGCCCTTTGCAATGGACAGAAAACCTGCCTCGCGCTACCCGTTCTGCCCATGAAAAAAGGCGATCATCTCTTCCTCGTAGACGGCTCGGGCTACATCTTCCGGGCCTATCACGCACTGCCCCCGCTGACCCGCAAATCCGACGGTTTGCCCGTCGGCGCGGTTTCGGGCTTCTGCAACATGCTGTGGAAGCTGCTGCGGGACGCGCGCAACACCGATGTCGGCATCACGCCCACGCATTTCGCGGTCATCTTCGACTATTCGTCGAAGACGTTCCGCAACGAGCTCTATGCCGAGTACAAGGCGAACCGCTCGGCCCCGCCGGACGACCTGATCCCGCAGTTCGGCCTGATCCGCGAGGCGACGCGCGCCTTCAACCTGCCCTGCATCGAGATGGAAGGCTTTGAGGCCGACGACCTGATCGCCACCTATGCGCGGCTCGCCTGCGAGGTCGGCGGCGACACCACCATCGTCTCCTCCGACAAGGACCTGATGCAGATCGTCGGGCCGACCGTCACCATGTACGACCCGGTCAAGGACAAGCGCCTTGGCGTGGCGGACGTCATCGAGAAATGGGGCGTGCCGCCGGAGAAGATGATCGACATGCAGGCGCTGGTCGGCGACAGCGTCGACAACGTGCCGGGCGTGCCCGGCATAGGGCCGAAGACGGCCGCGCAACTGCTCGAACAGTTCGGCGATCTCGACACGCTGCTCGAGCGGGCGGCCGAGATCAAGCAGGACAAGCGCCGCCAGTCGATCATCGACAATGCCGAGAAGGCGCGGATCTCCCGGGAGCTGGTCACGCTGAAGAACGACGTGCCGGTGCCCGAAGGCCTCATGGATCTCGCTCTGCAGCCGCCCGACGGGCCGAGGCTGATCGGCTTCCTGAAGACGATGGAGTTCACCTCGCTGACGCGTCGTGTTGCGGAAGCGACCGGCACCAACGTCAACGAGGTGGAGGCCGCCGCCATCCGGGTCGACGCCGACGACGTGCACGGGCCCGACGTCGGCGCGGGCCAGCCGGCCGAGACGCGCGGGACCGCGGTCACGGCGCCGGTCGAAGGCTCGACGGCGGCCAGCGGCAACGTGGCGGCGACCCCCGCCGACCTCGTGCAGAAGGTGATTGCCGAGGCCGCCCACGCCAGGATTGACCACAAGGATTATGCCTGCATCCGCGACCTGGCGACCCTTGAAGCCTGGATCGCGAAGGCTGTCGATGCGGGGCAGGTGTCGGTTCGGGTCGAGACCACGTCTCTGGATCCCATGCAGGCCGAGATCGTCGGCTTTGCCCTCGCGACCGGCCCCGGCAAGGCGGCCTATGTCCCGCTCATGCACCGCAGCGCCAGCGACGATCTTCTCGGTGCCGGGCTGGCCGTGGACCAGGTCCCGTTCGAGCCGGCCCTTGCCGCGCTCAAGAGACTGTTGGAAGACAGATCCGTGCTCAAGATCGGGCACAATCTCAAGCAGGACGTGCTCGTCCTGAAGCGGCAGGAGCTTGCGCTCGGCGGACGCACCGTCGGAGGTATACGCGTCGAGCCCTACGACGACACCATGCTGATGTCCTACGTGCTGAACGGGGGCACAGTCGGCGGGCACGATCTGCCGTCGCTGTCGGAGCGCTGGCTGGGGCACACCGTCATCCCGTTCAAGGATCTGGTCGGCTCGGGGAAGAAGCTCGTCACCTTCGACTTCGTCGACATCGAGCGCGCCACCGTGTACTCGACCGAAGCTGCCGATCTCTCCTTGCGGCTCTGGCATGTGCTGAAGCCGCAGCTCGCCCACAAGCGGGTCGTCTCGGTCTACGAGCGGCTCGAGCGGCCGCTGGTGCCCGTCCTGGCCCGCATGGAGGAGCGTGGCGTCACAGTCGACCGGCAGATCCTGTCGCGGCTCTCGGGCGAGCTGGCGCAAGGCGCGGCGCGGCTCGAGGACGAGATTTACGCCATCGCCGGGGAGAAGTTCACCATCGGCTCGCCCAAGCAGCTCGGCGACATCCTGTTCGGCAAGCTCGGCCTGCCGGGCGGCGCCAAGACCAAGACCGGCCAGTGGTCCACCTCCGCCCAGATCCTGGAGGAACTGGCGGCAGAGGGGTACGAACTGCCGCGCAAGATCGTCGGCTGGCGACAGCTCACCAAGCTGAAGTCGACCTATACGGACGCGCTTCCCGACTACATCAACCCGACGACGAAGCGGGTGCACACCTCCTACGCGTTGGCCGCGACCACGACCGGGCGGCTGTCGTCCGTCGAGCCGAACCTGCAGAACATCCCGATCCGCACGGCGGAAGGCCGCAAGATCCGCACCGCCTTCATCGCGGAGAAGGGCAACAAGCTGATCTCGGCCGACTACAGCCAGATCGAGCTCAGGGTGCTTGCCCACGTCGCCGACATCCCGCAGCTGAAGGCCGCCTTCGCCAACGGCGACGACATCCACGCCATCACCGCGTCGGAAATGTTCAGCGTGCCGGTGGAAGGCATGCCGCGCGAGATCCGCAACCGCGCCAAGGCGATCAACTTCGGCATCATCTACGGCATCTCGGCCTTCGGCCTCGCCAACCAGCTGTCCATCCCGCGCGAGGAGGCGTCGGACTACATCAGGAAGTACTTCGAGCGTTTTCCGGGCATCCGGGCCTACATCGAGGCGACCAAGGAGTTCGCGCGCGAGCACGGCTATGTCGAGACCATCTTCGGCCGGCGCGTGCACTATCCGGAGATCCGCTCGTCCAATCCGCAGATCCGCGCCTTCAACGAACGCGCCTCGACCAATGCCCGCCTGCAGGGCACGGCCGCCGACATCATCCGCCGCGCCATGGTCAAGATGGACGGCGCGCTGGAGAAGGCCGGGCTTTCGGCGCGTATGCTCCTCCAGGTTCATGACGAGCTGATCTTCGAGACGACGGATCAGGAGGTCGAGGCGACTATCCCCGTGGTGCGGGAAGTCATGGAGAACGCCGCGCTTCCTGCGATTTCGCTTTCGGTTCCGCTGCAGGTGGACGCCCGCGCCGCGAGCAACTGGGACGAGGCGCACTGAGTGGAGGCGCTGCCGCTATCGCTGGGGACAGTTCTGTCCTTCACGCTCGCCTCGTTCCTGATTGAGCTGACGCCCGGCCCCAACATGACCTATCTGGCGCTGGTCGCGGCGAGCGATGGCCGCCGCGCGGGCTTCACGACCGTCGCCGGCGTCGCCCTGGGGCTTGCCATCGTGGGGCTGGTGGCCGCCGTGGGCGTTGCCGAGGTCATCCAGGCGTCCGACCTCCTCTACGAGGGCCTGCGCTGGTCAGGCGTCATGTTCCTGTTCTATCTCGCCTGGGAAGGATGGGTCGGGAGCGGTGAGACGGTGGCCGCGAACGAGGTTGACCACCGGCGCTATTTCAGGCGCGGCCTGATCACCAACCTGCTCAATCCCAAGGCGGCGGTGTTCTACGTGGCGGTGCTGCCGACCTTCATCGAGCCGGGCCGCCCGCCGCTCCCCCAGACCGTGGCGCTGTCGGCGATCTATGTGGCGGTGGCCACGCTCGTGCACGCGGCGATCGTCGGGCTCGCCGGGACGTTGGAGCCGGTCCTCAACGATCCGCGACGCGAACGCATCGCCCGGCGCTTGCTTTCGGCCCTTTTGGCGCTGGTTGCGCTGTGGTTTGCCGCGACGACGGCGCGCTGAGCGGCGTTCCGGCCGCGCCGCGGCTCAATCTGCATGCACGGGAACGGGCGCGCCTGCCGCGCGAGCCCGGTTGGGCTTGCGCAGGAAGAGCGCCAGCGGGATGGCGGCCAGCGTGACCAGCATCATCAGCTTGAAATCATTGATGTAGGAAATCATCGCCGACTGGGCGTTGACGAGCAGGTCCATCTGGGCGAGCGCCGCCGGGTCGCCCTGCGCGGCCGACGGTGACACCGCCCACAGGTTCGGGTTGAACGGGTTGATCGCCGCCGACAGCTCGGCATGGTTGATCTGGGTGTTGCGCGTCAAGAGCACGGTGACGATCGAGATGCCGATGGACGAGCCGATATTGCGCACCAGGCTGAACAGGCTCGTCGCATCGGTGCGGAAATGCGGCGGCAGCGTCGCGAAGGCCACCGTCGACAGCGGCACGAACACCAGCCCGAGGCCGAGGCCCTGGATGATGCCCGAGAGCACGATTTCGTAGTCGTCCATCTGCGGCGTGAAGCCGGTCATCATGTGCAGCGACCAGGCGGTGAGCGAGAGCCCGGTGACGACGAGATAGCGGGGGTCCACCATCTGCACGAGCCGCCCGACGATCAGCATCGAGACCATGGTGCCGACGCCGCGCGGCGCCATCACCAGTCCGGTGAGCGTAGTCGAATGGTTGAACAGCCGCGACAGCATGGGCGGCAGCAGCGCCATCGAGGCCAGCAGGATGATGCCGATGATGAAGATGAAGATCAGGCCGGTGACAAAATTCCGGTCGGTGAAGATCTTCGGGTCGATGAACGTGTCCTTGCCGGTCGCCAGGTGGACGATGAACACCCAGAAGCCGACGATCGCGAGGCCGAGCTCGATCCAGATCTCGGCAGCCGAGAACCAGTCCACTTCCGCGCCGCGGTCGAGCATCAGCTGCAGCGCGCCGACGCCGAGCGACAGCATGGCGAATCCAAAGAAGTCGAAGCCCCGCAGCCGCTTCGCGATCCGCGGCAGGTAGGCGGCCGAGCCCAGGAAGGCGACGATGCCGACCGGCAGGTTGATGAAGAAGACCCAGCGCCAGTCGGCGACCTCGGTCAGCCAGCCGCCGAGCGTCGGGCCGATGACCGGGCCGACCATTATACCGGCCCCCCACATCGCCATGGCCGAGCCGTGGCGCTCCTTCGGGTTGATGTCGAGCAGGAATGTCTGCGACAGCGGCACGATGGCCGCGCCGAACACGCCCTGCAGGATGCGGAACGCCACCATCGATTCCAGGCTCCACGCCATGCCGCAAAGCATCGACGCGATGGTGAAGCCGACGACGGAGGTGAGGAACAGCTCCCGCCGGCCGAACCGGTCCGACAGCCAGCCCGTCAGCGGCGTCATGATCGCGGCGGCCACGATGTAGGACGTCAGCACCCAGTTGATGGTGTCCTGGCTGGCGCCGAGATCGCCCGTCATCGACGGCAGCGCGACGTTGGCGATGGTGGTGTCCAGCACCTGCATCACCGTCGCCAGCATGATCGAGATGGTGACCAGCCCGCGGTGCGGTATCTCTGTATGGGAACTGGCGGCCTGGGACATGGAGTGCAACCGAGAGTGAAGTCAGCCCCTCACCCGACCTCTTCGCCGGGCCCGGATGTGGGCAGGTACGCCCGGCGGAACCTGTGGCGGCGTTACTCCGCCGCCACCGCCGTCGCAAAGATCTTTGGCAGTCCGCGGGCGACGCCGGTATCCACCGATACCGTGGCGCTCATGCCGGTCCTGAGCAGCAAGTCGGCGTCCTCCGCAGCGATCTTCAGCCGCACGGGGATGCGCTGCGTGACCTTCACCCAGTTGCCGGTGGCGTTCTGCGCCGGCAGCAGGGAGAATTCCGCGCCGGTGCCTGCGCCGATCGATTCGATCGTCGCCGTCAGCGGATGGTCGGGAAACGTATCCAAAATCACTTCCGCCGTCTGGCCGAGCTTCATATGGGTGAGCTGGGTTTCCTTGAAGTTCGCCTCGACCCAGGTGTCGCCGGTTTCGACGAGCGAGAAGAGCGCGGCGCCGGCGCCGACGAACTGGCCGGTCTTGAAGGACGCAGCCTGGCTCACGATGCCGCTTGCAGGCGCGCGCACGGTGGTCTGCTCGAGCTGGTAGGCGGCGCGCTCGCGCTGTGCGAGCGCCGCCAGCACCTGCGGATGCTTGTCGGTCTCGATGTCGGGCTTGCCGCCGAGCGCAGCAGCGGCGCCAGTGACGCTCTCGACCGCTGCGGCATGCTCGTCCTGCGCCTTGATGAGGTCGCGCCGCGCCGAGTCCAGCGCGGACCTGGCGCTGACACCCTTGTCGGACAGGGCGGTCTGGCGTTCCAGCTCAGTCTGGAAATAGGTCATCTCGCCGGCCGCCACCTTCTCCTGTGCGACCGCCTGGCTGTAGGCGGCGCGGAGCTGCTCCACGTTCAGGCGCGCCGCGGCGAGCGCTGCGTCCGCTTGCGAGAGCGCAATGCGGTAAGGCTCCGGATCGACGACGAAGAGGACGTCGCCGGCCTTCACCTGCGCGTTGTCGGCGACGTTCGCATCGACGATGCGACCGGGGATCTCAGACGCGATCGTGACGCGCGCCTGGCGCAAATTGGCGTTCTCGGTTTCCTGGATGCGGCCGCCGGTCACCCATACGTAGGATCCGCCGGCAACCAGGGCGAGCGGCACCACAGCCATCATGAAGATGCGTCCCGTCCGGCCCCTCTTCCTCCCCGCTGCAGGCGGGGTGAGGGCCGCCGAGGCCGCCGGCGCAATTGCCGGGGCTTCGGCGGCAGGCTCCGGCAGGGCCGGGGCAGGGAACTGCTTGATTTCGGCTGCGGTCTTTTCGCTGGTGCTTGCTGCGACGCTCATGTCAGGCGGCCTTGTCGGGGTTCGATCGAGCAGCCGGACGCTCCTCGCTGGAAACATTTGTTTCGCAATCGGTAAGATTGGCGCAGATCGTCTTCAATCCGTTGATGGTGATGTGGCGCTCTTCCGCGGAAAGTCCGCCCAACGCGAGTTCGAACACGTCCATCGCGACCGCCCGCATGTCGCCGAAGATCGGCCGGCTGCGATCGGTCAGGAATATCTGCCGCACTCGACGGTCCTTTTCGTCGAAGCGGCGTTCGATCCAGCCGCCCTCGACCATGCGATCGACGAGCCGCGAGACGCTGATCGGTTCGATTTCCAGAAGTTCCGCGAGCCGCGCCTGGGTGACGCCTTCATCCTTGAAGACCCTCACCAGTAGCCGCCATTGCGCAGAGGACAGGCCAAAGGAGCTCGCACGCTTCTCGAAGCGCCTGCGCATCAGCCGCGCCGCGTCGTGCAGAAGGAAGCCGAGCCGGTCGGTCTCGTCATGGCTGGGAGAAGCTGTCATGAGCGTCATATATGATAAGCATGCTCATGGATCAATCCGTCGAGCGTGCATTGAACGCATGCCAGCTCGCGTAAATTCGCATGCCGGCGCGATGTCCATGTTTGGATCGGAACGCGGCGCGATAATCCCCGGTGCTTCGCGTCCTGCCGGAGCTGCGCGCGCGAGACAAACTCGAGCATCGGTCACCTGCTTCAAGAACCACCGCAAGGGGATACACACGCGCATGGCGGATATCGCTGTCGTCGTTGCATGCGTCGAGGTTGTATCGACCAGCGCCCTGGATGTACGCGTCAAACGTCTTTGATCGTCCACGTTTCGTTCTGGTCATGCAACCAGGTGCAACCGGGTCGCCCTGAAAACGTGCATTTGTTCTTGCAATGTTCTTGTACCGGTCAGTTTTCTGTGCTTACCTGGATGCAGGTCTGTTCCCAGACGTTTTTCTGCACTCTCGTTCCGTGGCGGAGGAGCTATGGTTTCGCGTGTGAGCACGGTCGCTTTCCAGGGCGTCGAGGCGGTGCCTGTCGATGTGCAGGTGATGATCGCGCCCGGCAAGATGAACATCCACATCGTCGGCCTGCCCGACAAGGCCGTGGCGGAGAGCCGTGAACGTGTGCAGGCGGCGCTGCACGCCTCGGGGCTCTCGATGCCGAGCAAGAAGGTGACCGTCAATCTGGCGCCCGCCGACCTGCCGAAGGAGGGCAGCCACTTGTTGGTCACAGGGCGTGCTGTTCAAAGGGGTTGGCGCGATGACCGGACTTCAACTCACAGCATGCTCACCATGAACGACGATGAGGGTCCATATCCCCGGCGCGTAAAGGTCGCGTTCCTTAGTGGTGCGCTCGGGATGACGCTGTTCTTCCTGGTGCTCAACTTGCTCGGTTGGATGTGAGGGCGATCGCCCGCAGGTCCTTCACCAGGCTCTTGAGGATCGCGATCTCACTCGCCTCCTCGTCCGTGTTCCAGCGCTTCCGGACCCGCATCTTCGCGAGCATGCCGCCGCGTTTCGGTCGCGCAGCAGATCCTTTACGACAAGTTTGATCCTGATCAACGACGGCTTGGCAGCAACCGCTTTACAATGGCGTCGTGGAGGCGAGTATGACTCTGCACTGGCTGGCCGCTCCTTGCGTGTCCGAGTTCACCGACGCGCTATCGAAGTGGCCCAAGCTACTGAAAATCCGCGGTGGGTGAATGACATGCACATCCGATCGCTAAGCACGCACGAATGTACCAGGGTGCTATCCGCCAATCGTCTTGCACGCCTCGCGTGCTGCCTCGATGACCGGCCTTACGTTATTCCGATCTTCTACGCCTATGCGGAGAACCACCTTTACGCGTTTTCCATGCCAGGCAAGAAGATCGCTTGCATGCGAGCCAACCCGCATGTCGCGCTGGTGATTGAGGAACATGCGCGAGGCAGAGAGTGGAAGAGCGTCGCCGTAGAGGGACGCTACGAGGAACTGCCGGATCGCATTGGTTCAAAGGCCGAGCGGGATCGCGCCTGGTCATTGCTAAGCAGACACTGCGATTGGTGGGAGCCCGGCGCCCTCAAGCCTGATACCCCGGCTCTGTCGGGCCATTCGGATCATGTCTTCTATCGCATCACCGTCGATCAGTTGTCCGGACGCGAGGCGAAAGAAGATTGAGGCACTTCCCCTCGCGACGAGCTTTTCGCGCAACAAACGGAGGCAAACTGCTATGACATACAGGACGGTTCTGACTGTCACCGGCCTCGACCTTGGCGACGGCGACGTTGAATTGGCAGCAGCAGTTTGCAGCGAATCCGATGCTCATTTGTCGGTGCTCGTCGTGGCGCTCGCGGCTCCTCCTCCCATCGGCGAATACGCCGCCATGGTATCCGATCCTTGGCTACAGGAGAGGCAGTCCGACCTGGATCGCCTTGAGCAGCGCACATCAGCAGTCAGCGCGCTGCTAGCCTCCCGCGAAATCTCCTCGGATGTCGTAAGCGACTATCCCGAAGAGGCTTGGGGGGACGATGTTATAGGCCGACGGGCGCGCTATGCAGATATTGTCCTGCTTGGACCAGAAATGCTGTCTGGCGGTGCGCTGAAAGACAAGGCGATCGAAGGAGTGTTGTTCTCATCGGGAAAGCCGATGCTTCTCGTGCCTCGGGGTTTTACCCCGTCGCTCAGGCCCAAACGGGTTGCCATTGCGTGGGATTCCCGTCTCGAGTCATCCAACGCGCTGTCATCCTCCTTGAAGTTGCTACGCACGGCCGAAGATGTGCATCTCGTGTTGGTGGACCCGCGGGAAGGCGAGGAAGGCCACGGGGCGGAACCGGGCGCCGATGCGGCAACCTATCTTGCGCGCCATGGCATAAAGGTGACCGTTGATCGGTTGCCCTCTCAGGGCAGGACTGTCGCAGCCACCTTGCGCCAGCACGCGATCGATATGGCAGCAGATTTGCTCGTCATGGGAGCGTATGGCCACTCGAGGCTTCGCCAGCGGATTTTCGGCGGCGTTACCAAATCCATGCTGGAAGAGCTACCGCTGCCTGTTCTCATGGCAAGGTGAGCGAAAAAGCAAGTCTCACGTGCTCACATTCGAGGCGATTGGAGTTCGGATTGCGCCGCTCCGAGCCGACGCCGCGTGGCCATTTAGCGGTCTATGCGGCCGCCACGCGAAGGTGTGGTTTAACGCACCTTGCCGCAGCGCGCGTCGCGGTACATCCTCCCCATTTCAAAGGGGGGGCACGATGCCGAAGGCTAAGTTTGCGTCCGAAGAACAGAAGCGCGCGGCGCTCTACGTCGAGCAGATGTTGCGCGAAATCGGAATCATCTGCCGCACCAACGCTATGAGCGATGTAGGTCACTACGTCGACATGGCGTCTCTGGCCGCGCATGAATTCCTGCAGAAGCGTGGGGTCAAGCCCGATCTGCGAGGGCGATCGAAGTAGTCAGCAGATCAGTGCCTTTTCACCAGGCGGTTGTAGCCGGAAATCTTGGCCTCGCGCGAGCATGCCATGCGAGGTTGTGGAAAACCAGCTTGGCTCAGGCAACGTTCCGCTTATCGTCCCCGACATCCCGAGGTTGCGGAAACTCACCGAACAACATCTCATATCCATAGGGATCATAATAGCGCATGAGCCCCTGCATGAACTCCTTCGGATCGACCTTCAGCACCTCGGCCCAGACCTTGTAGCGCTCCGGCGGGACCCGGCCGCGTCCGTTTTCTATCTGTGAAATGAAGGTGTAGTAGTCTGTTCCTACCGTAACAGAGAAGGCGCGCTGGGTGAGCCCAACGTTCTCACGCAGATTCTTCAGCCAGGCTCCACCTTCCCGGCGCAGCTGATGCTCTACATGCTGCGTGTTGCTGCTCATCTCTCACACCTCCCGCTGCCGAATATTCAACCTACGATCGTTTTCTATCACCTTGAAATTTACTTGTACAGCGTAATTGACAGTTACCTTCGGTTGCGCGTAAAGGAGTCGACCGGATCGGGCCCTAATCGGTCCGGTTGTAACCTTCTCGAGGAGATATCATGGCAACTCTGGCCGAATTGGATGCCCTCATTGATGGCAATCCCGATGCCTTTGCCGGCATTGCAGCCGCTTACGAAGTCTTGCTGGGCGGCGTCCCCAGCGTCGACGGCTTCATGTTCCTGATCAACAACGCGCTTGAGACGAATTACGGGTCCAACAACCCGAACATCGTGTTCAACGCCGAAAACATCTTCATCAACAGCGTCAACGCGCTGTTCCAGGGCAACCCGGCCGCCGAGGCGAAGTTCGACGCCATCACCGCCGGCGCCGCCACCCTGCAGGACCAGCTCGTCGCCATCTACGAGGCCTATGTGCCGGCCGAGCACCAGACGGCGGAAGGCCTTGCCTTCTTCACCCGTGCGGAAGCCCAGGCGTTCTTCACGGGCGTGGCTGCCGAGCGCGGCGTCGCCGGCGAAGACGGCGCTGCCGTCGTGGGGCTGGCCTCGCTGCTCAAGATGCTGGTCGCCAACGACCAGGGCGTCGGCGATGCCATCAACGACCTGAAGGCCGCCATCAATGACGGCTCGGCCAACCTGCCGGAGACCAGCGACGTCTTCATCCCGATCGAGACCGCTGACGGCACCAAGTACGACAACGATGACCCGGCTCCGGGCAAGACGCTGACCGTCAACGGCGACACGCTGTCGGGTGAGGTGTTCAACGCGCCGCGCGCCTTCACGCCGGGCGGCACCGACCAGATGAACACGCTGAACGACGACGACGTGCTGACTGGCACGGGTGCCCACAACGTGCTCAACTTCACCTTCGTCAACGACGCCGACACCGGCGACAACGACATCAACGCGACGCTCAACAACATCAACGAGATCAACGTCAACGTGCGTCTCGATTTTGATGGCTACCTGGATCTGCAGGACACCACCGGCCTGAAGAACCTCAACGTCGACGGCGTCGACGGCAACCTGTTCGAGGCCTACAACATCCAGTCGGCCGCAGACCTCGCCATCAGCGTGTCGAACTCCAACGACGAGAACAGCCACGCTCACTTCTACTTCGTGAACAAGGCCGTCAGCGGCGATGCCGATGAGGTCAGCCTCACTCTCGACAGCGTGACCCTCGATGACATCCGCCTGGAGAGCAACGACGGCTCGCAGGGCATCGAGACCGTCAACCTGGCCTCGACCGGCGACGGCAACCAGGTCGACGAGATGTCGATGCAGGACGTCCGGACCCTGAACATCACCGGCGATGCCGAGCTGTCGCTGGGCGAGAGCAACAACATCATTCGCGGCAGCGGCCAGGTCGAAGCGTTCACGTATGACGCCGCGATCGACAACGCCGCCGGCTCGCTGACGACCATCGACGCCTCCGGCCTTGACGCCGCCATCGAGATCAATCTCGGCGAGGAAGTCATTGCCGACCAGGACGGCACTTCGGGCACCGAGGTCGACTTCTCGTTCACCGGCACCAAGCATGACGACACCATCCGTCTGCTGAACGGCATGGACAGCGCCAACGACAAGATCGACGGCGGCGACGGCAACGACACCGTCCAGGTGTTCGCCAGCGTCACCAAGGGTTCGGTCACGGCGGTCGAGAACCTCGATATCCGCGGAAACGACTTCGGGGCCGGCAACGTGACTGTCGACACCTCGCTGTTCACCGACCTCGAGTCCGTGATCATGCGCAACGAGTCGAACAATGGCTTGTTCGTGCAGAATGGTCAGGTCGACTTCACCCTGAACAAGCTGTCCGCCGAGGTTGCGGCTGATCTGGTCATCCAGCACAGCACGACCGACAGCAACGGCGTGGGCGACACGACGATCATCGCCAATCTGGCGACCGACACCGCGTCCGACCTCGTCGGCGTGACCATCGTCGACCAGGCTGACAGCGAAGTCCGTGGCATCAACATCGATCCGCGCTTCAACTTCACGCTGAACGCGGCCAAGGTCGAGAACATCACCCTCACCGACACCGACTCGGAGTCCAACAGCGTCAGGATCGCCTCGATCGCCGACGTCAAGGGCACGATCACGGTGATCGGCGAGAACCAGGCCGGCAACTTCCTGAACCTGGACTCGACCGGAAACGCCCTGCAGCTCGACCAGTCCGGCCTCGCCGTCGATGGCAAGTCGATCTCGGATCCGGGCGCAAGTCCGGCCGAGCGCTTCAGCGGCGAGACGGTCGACGCCTCGGCCTACACCGGCGACCTGATCGTGCGCGTGTCGAACAATGCGGCCGTCGCCAACGGCGGGCAGACCATCCTGGGCGGCTCGGGCGACGACCACATCATCTTCGACGCCCTCAACAACACCACCGCCGGTCTGTCGATCAGCGACAAGGTGAACGGCGGCGAAGGTGACGACACGCTCTACCTCGACGGCCACGGCAAGCTGATCAATGTTAGCGCGTCGGAGTGGACCAACGTCTCCAACATCGAGACGATCCACCTAGTCGGCCAGGGCGGCGGCGGCACCAATCAGGGTTCCAAGGCCGGCGCCAACGATGCCTATGGCAAGAACAGCTACAACCTGACGCTGACCAACGACCTGATCGCCAATAACGGCGAAGCTGTCACGGGCGGCCGAGTGATCCACATCGTCAATGACAACGATGTGCTCAATGGTGTGGGTGTCGCGGACGATGGGTCTGCTGCTGTTCAGTACGGCGTGACGGTTGATGCGCGCAGCCTAAATGCGCAGTCCAACTTCACCTACAATGGTGAAGATGGGGTCTGGCGCACTGCCGATCGCTTCATCATGGCCGACGCCAACGTCAACGGCCTCGCCGTTATCGACGGTGGTGCGGTTCTGGGTGCCGGCAACACCGCCAGCAACTTGGCTAACACCGACGTTCTTGAGGTCCGCAACTCGGCGGTTGTCACCATCGGTGATCTGGTTGGCGTGTCCAACGTCGGCACGATCGAATTCACCAACGATCAGGCTGCGACGCAGACCGCCGTTCTCGAACTCGACAACGCCACTGTCGATCGTCTGGTCAACGATACGCAGGCCGCGTCTGCGACGAATGGTGTCGAGACGCTCACCATTGCAGCGTATGACAATCCGCTGATCAACGGTGCCCACACGGTGCTCGTCCTTGATGCCTCTCAGGTTACCAACCATTTCCTGAGCTTGGACATTACCGGCGGCTTCGGTGGCGACCAGATCACTGGTGGTGCGGGGAACGACACCATCGATCTGGGTTGGGATCCTGCTCTGGCTCGTGGCGATGGCGCGGTCGACACAGTGTTCGCGCAGGCAAGCTCGGCCGGCAGCCAAGACACCGTTCTCAACTTTGAGAGCGTTGCTGGTGGCGACGCGGTTGAGGACGTGCTCGACTTCTCCGGTTTCGGCATTGCTGGCGCGGTGATCAACTATGCCGCAGCGGCTCTTGCCGAAGGTGCCGCCTTCGGCGTTTCCGACATCCTGTCCTTCGTGGCGGGTGGTCCAGGTGCAGTGGCCGGCGACAATACCTTCTACGTTGATGCCAACCAGGACGGCGTCTACAACGCGGCGAACGACTACACCGTCACGCTTGTCGACTCGGGTGACATCTTCTGGGCTAACCAAGTCATTGCGTGACTTGCGCGCAGATCACTCTCCGCGGGGGCCTTCGGGCCCCCGTTTTTTGTAGGGGCACGGTGCCAAAAACCCCAACAAAAAACCCTCACATCAACCTGCTTGGGCGAACAGCTCGATAGTCGCGCTCGACGCCCCCCAAGGACGCCTTCAGGCTGGCCTCGTAAGCAGTGACATCCAGCCCCCTATCTGCTGCCCCGGCCTCGCGCCGACGTTTTCTTTTCAGGCGCTATGGCGGCGGTCGGCCGGTCAGCCAGGTGTAGGCGGCCGCGAAACCACCTGCCGCGCTGAGGATGCCGCCCCCGATCCGCCACAGCCACACGCCGAGCGTGCCAGCCCCGAACGCCCGCTCGCGCATGATCTTGACGTCATCGGTCACCGTCTTCATGTCGACGGTCGCCCTCTCTACTGCGTCGAGCCGGCCCTTGGCAGACAACACGTCGGTCTCGATGTGCGTTGCCCGGACGACCAGCTCGTCGAGACGACGATGTACATTCGCGCGACTGTCGGCTGACCTGTCTTCGGAGTCGCTCATCTCTCGCGAGAGAACATCCACCTTCTCGTTGATTGCCCTGACCGTGCCGTTGAGCTCGCCCAACATCTTGTAGATTTCATTCAGGCTAGCCGCCACGATCCCTGCCCCATTGATCGAGATGAATTGCGTCCGGTCACGGCCAGCGCCACAGCATGAGCTCGCCGTAGATGAGCAGGCCGACGAGGAAGGCAGCGCCGCCCCACAGGATAAGGTCGATCATGGCCGCCACCCGCACCAGAGAACGCCTTTGGCATTGTGTGCGTTGATCCGGTCCAGTTCTGCGCGCGGTGTCTCAGGCGTGGCGTCCCGGCGCGGCGTCTCCAGCCCGCACCAGACCGAGCGAGGGTCGTCGAGTGGCGCCGGGTTCGTCTGGC
Organism: Mesorhizobium shangrilense; assembly: GCF_028826155.1. Lineage (NCBI taxonomy): Bacteria > Pseudomonadati > Pseudomonadota > Alphaproteobacteria > Hyphomicrobiales > Phyllobacteriaceae > Arvimicrobium > Arvimicrobium flavum. The sequence continues at coordinate 424,482 of NZ_JAQGPN010000001.1, read as the reverse complement.
AGGCAGACAGCACCAGCGCGGCGAATAGGATCAGCGCTTTGCCCATGTCATAGCCTCCCTCTGAGCTTCCTCGTCCGACAGTTCGCCGGCCTTGCGCTCGATGTCGGTGGCTTCGCGGTTCATCTCGAGCCGCTCTTCAAGCGCGGCCGCCTCGCGCTTCGTCGCTCTAAGGTCGGCCTTCGCGCGGGCGTCAGAGCGTCCGCGCAGGTAGGCGGCGCCCAGCGCGCTGACAGCCGCGCCGGCGGCCGCAAGGTACGGCCACAGGCGTCGAAGGGGAGAGGCGAACCACGCCAGCATCACAGATCCTCCGCTCGCCGCCGGCGCAGGTACTCGGTCGCCAGTCCGCTGAGCAGCATGTAGACGGCGATCAGCCGTGCGTACTCGACAGGGATCACCGCGGTGACGAGATTGGGGTCAACGAAGGTGATGAGGTTGGCGGCCGTACCGATAAACGCCTGAGCCCGGGCCCAGGCGATCGTCTCGCTGTCCTTGAAGAACGTCTTGATCCGTTGCCACATGGTCAATTTCCCTTCGAGAGTTCGGTGAGCAACGCCGCCCATTCGGCCGCCGTGAGCCGAACGCTCACCGTCTCGCCGGAAAAGGTCTGCGTGCATGGCTTGGGGGCATCAACCATCGGCCCCTTCTGAGGCGCGAGGTTGCAGTAGTTGTTGCAGTGCGCGTCGCCAGGAGTGCACCGCCCGGGCTTGCCCTTGTCCGAAGCGTGACCACAGACGTACGCGCCGTCGCGCTTGGCTGGGTCGCCGCGCATCGTGACAACAACCGTTCCGTCGTCCTCCTGGCTGACATTGATGTAGCCGGGATAGATCTCCGCCATTGTCGTGTAGGCGCCGATCAGCTTGCTCATCGTCATTTCCTTTCAGCACCAGAAGCCCAGGACATTGCAGGGAAGGGAGGTAAGCCACGCCCAGGCGGCAGCGATGGCGAGCAAGGCCGCCGCGATCAGCCCGCTCATGCGCGACGGCTGTTTCGTCTCGGGCGAGCGGACTGGAGGCGTTTCTGTCTTCCGAGGCTCAGGGACTGGGATGTACTCGGGAGCGGGCTTGGCGGGCTCGGGAGGCGGTGCAGCAGACCGTTCCGGCGCAGGCTGCCAGCCCTTCCACTTACCGGCGCGGAGTTTGTCGGAAGCCTCGCGCATCTTCTTGGCGTAGGCGCCGTTGAGCCCGCCGCCGTTGTAGATCTCTTCGATCTGGTCGAAGTCGCGGGACCGGATGGCAGGCACCAGGCCCTTGCGCTTCAAGAACTGGGCAAAGGCGCGAAGTTGCGCCACCTCGCTGTCGACGAAAGCCGCCCACATCGCCTTGGCCGTGGCATAGCCGCAGATCTGGTGATTGAAGCCCATGATCTGGAACTTGCCGATGGAGACGGACCGGAAGGCGGCTTCCTCATCGATCGCGACGGCCTTCGCCAGCAATCGATAGCGCGCGTCCGCGTTCGACTGGTCCTTGTAGCCGCCGTTCTTCGGGCTGATCCACTCCTTGCGGGCAAGCGCCGCCGCGAACGCCTGGTCGCGCTTCGCGCCGCTCACGCTCTTGTAGAACCAGTGTTTCTCGAACAGGATCTTGATGCGCCCGTCCTTGAACCAGCCGAAGCCGTTGCTCTCGACCTCGGCAATCGCCTCGAGGTCGGCGGGATGGCAGGCGAGTTCGTTCGCCAGCCTTGAGATGTCGGAATCCGTGATGGCTTCCGCACGGCCTTTACCGAACATGACGGTTCCTTTCAGAGGGTCTTTGAAATTGATGGCCGGAACGAATTGTTCACCGGCCGCATTGATGCTGATCTGCGGCTGGAGGCTTACATGCTCGGAACGATGTTGGTGGTGACCGCCTGCATGGCGGTCTATGCGTTTGCGGTCTGGTATGACGACGAGGTGCGGCGCTAGCCGCGCGTCGGCGTCGCCGAGTCATTCCCACACGAACGCAGTTTCTTGTATGAGTTGTACTGGACGTCTGCCCAAGGCGTCCCGACCGCCGCCGCCCAATCCTCCCAGGACCCATGCGGCGGCGGTTGCTTCAGTGCATGTCCGTGCTGCCGTAGCGGCGGGGCGGAGCGCTCGGCGCGGCCGAAGCTCCATTGCCGGCTCCGCTCGATCCAGCGCCGCCGGAGCCCGATCCGCCGCCTTCCTCGCCGCTGCCGCCCTGCCCGCCAGGCTTGCGACCGTCCTTGCCCGCTCCGTCTTGGGGCTGCTTCAGTTCCAGCGCGGTCGTCGATCCGCCGGAGCGGCTTGCCTTGTGGCGCACCGAGACGATGCGGTAGGTGCCATCGAAGCCCGGTCCAGCGCCCGTCAGCACGTACGGCGCCTCGGCCTGCGCCTCGACGGTCAGGTCCATCTCGACCGACCCTTCGCCGCCTTCCCGCTTCGTCTCGCTCTTGCGCGCCTCGCCGATCCCTCGTGCCTGCGCCTGATCTGCCGCGGTGGTTCTGGAGATGTTGGCGGACTCGGGCAGATCGCGATCGAGTTCGAACTCGACTTCTTCCGTCTTGAACGCGGCAGTCTCGCGGTCGAAGTAGTTCACTTTGGCCTTGGTGAACACCTTGCGGCCAGTGAAGGGCGAGATGTCCCAGGAGATGACGTTGCCGTTCTCGCCGGCGAGGCCGCGCACCGCGACCAGCGGAGTTTCCTCACGCGGGATCAGAACAGCCACGTCGCCGGCCTTGCCGGTACGGATCTTGAATGTGGCATGGAATTCACGCGCCAGCCGCTGGCCCAGCTGCAGGAAGCTCTCGCCGTTGGCCGACCAGTAGTCGCGCAAGACGCCCGCGATCTTATCGCCCACGATCACCCCAGCGAGCCCGGCCTGATCGGCGGCCTGCTTGAAGAAGTCGCCGAGCTCCGCGTCGTCCTTGTGGAAGCCCTGCGGCTCCTTCACCTTGCCCCGACTGTCGAACCCCTTGGCGTTGACCTTGAGCAGGCGACCGCCACCGCGCGAGCCAGAGCCTCGCACGCTGTCCACCGTGCCCGAGAATTTGAGCGCCCCTTCCAGATAGACCCGGACCTTGGCTCCTTCCTTTGGCAGAAGGATTTGCCCGTCCGTGTTGTCGAATGTGAGAGAGCAGGTATCGGAGGCCGCGCCGTCCTTGTCCGTGATCTCGATGTCGATCAGGAGCGGGCGCATGTTGTTGGTTGCGTCAACACCATCGACGACGACGCGCCAGTCCACTGTCCAGGGCATGAAGTCTATCCGAACAGGCTGACGACCCTGCGCGCCGGCCGTGACGGCGTGGGCGGCAGATCGGGAATGGTCACGACGGTACCAATCGGCAGAACCGGCCCCAGTTCGGCAAGCCCCGGGTTGAGTTCGAGTGTCCGCTCGACGAGCCCCTGCCCGCGGACGCCGTAGCGTCGCCACAGGAGCAGGTCGAGCATGATGCCCTCGCCGCGAATGGTGATGATTTCGGCCATGTCACCGCTCCAATGCGCCGAACAGCGAGAGCAGGCCGGAAATGATCTGCTGGCCCGCCCCCACGCTCGGCTCGACCTTGGTCATGCTGATCGAGCACTGCACCGTGAAGCCGACGCCATCACGACCGAGATCCTTGTGCCGCTCGCTGATCTTGGTGATCGCATACCAGCCGGGCCGCCAGCCGTCGCCGCGCATCAGCGGAAACTGCGTGCCGGACCGACGCATCTCGTGCAGGATCTCGAGTTCGGTCAGCCCGCCGATCTTCGTCGGCAGAAGCTGGCCGGAAAGCGTGATGTCGTCCTCGCCCTCACCGGTAAACTCCTTCGCCGGCGCCGCGCCGAACAGCGGCTTGGCGACAATGCTGGCGTCGGCATCGCGGCTCATCTCGTTGACGCCGAACGGCCGCGTGTCGAGCGCCAGCGTTCCGATCATGTAGAGCATGACGCCTCACATCCCCGCCGCGTAACCCATATCCGCCTGGATCCCGGACGCTGCCTCGTTGACGTAGTTGCGCAGGTGTCGACCGATCATGTCGAGATCGGTGATGCCGTTGACCGTGATCGGTGCATGGATGGTGATGTTCGGCCGCGGCGGCGGGTTGGTCAAAGTCACCTGCGGCGTGCCCACGATCTCGACTGGCGGCGTGCCGAGGATCGACACCTCGCTTGGGCCTCCTGCCTGATTGGGCGATCCGACATCAGCAGCTGAAAGGCCCGTTGTCACGCGCATGTGCTCACGGAAGTTGAAGTCGGAGTCGGCCGCCTTGCCGAACAGAAAGCGCCACCAGGCGCCCCCATCCTCGTTCTTCGTCTTCTCGAAATGTTCCTTGAGCCGGTCCTTCAAATATTTCTGGCGGTTCAACTCCCATTCGGTCTTGAACCAATCCGAATTGCCCAGGTTCATGCTGGCCGCACCGGCAGCGGCTGTTCCGGCGAGCCCCAGCATCCCCATGATGCCGCCCAGCAGCCCTCCACTGCCAGCCGCCATCGGTGCAGGCGTCGGCGTGACCGGGCGGTTCGGCAGCTTGGTCTCTGGCTTCGGCATCACGCCGCGCAGCGTCCGGAACAGGTCGATCAGCCGCTTGACCTTGCCCGCCACGATGAGCAGGCCGGCACCGACACCCGCCCATTCGAGCGCCGACAAACCCTTCAGGGCCTCCACAAACTCCCCGATGCTTTCGGATCCCTGCACTGCGCCGACCAGAGCGGATATGCCCCAGGCAACAATGAACAACCGGCCCCACTTGCTCATGGCCAGTACGCCGATTGCGGCGCCCAATTCGGTCATGAAGCTGGCGATGGGGCTGCCTCGGACTGAATCGCCGAACTCCCGCACCGACTTACCCCACTCTCGGAAATCCGCGAAAAGGCGGCCCATGTCGTCAGCAGCCTTCGAGCCATCGGTGATCGGCCCGAAGATCATGTCGCCGAACCGGCCCATGGCGGCGCGCATGCCGCCCTCGCCGCCGAACCCATCCATGAACCCCTTGAACGCATTCCCGATGCGATCGAAGACCCCGACCCTTTGATCAAGGGTGTCGAGAACGTCGCCGATGCCCTCTGCCGCGGCGCGGACAGTCGGCAGCCACTTTTCCCCGACGCCCTCGAACACATGGGCGACCTTGTTTCGCAGGATCTGCAGGACGTTGGCCGTCGTGTTGGCGCGTGCGATGTACTCCTTATAGGCCGAGCCGGCATAGTCTGCCCGGTTCGCGACGCTGGCCAGCGCCTGGTCAAGCAATTCCACATTGCCTACCAGTGGAGCAAACGCCCTGGCCTCATCCCCGAAGAATTGTGAGAGCAGCGAAATCTGCTTCTCCTTCGGTGCTTTAGAGATCGCCCTCAGAACGGTCTTCAGCGCCTTCGGCGCGTCCTTCTGCATCTGCTTGGCAAGCGTCGGCAGATCGAGCCCGAGGGCTTTCGCGGCGACACGTTGATCCTTCTTGGCGAACTCGCCGCTCGTCATCTTGCGCACGACATTCATCATCGACGTGCCTGCGACTTCCGCCTCAGCGCCGGCCGAGATCATGGCACTGCCGATCGCTGCGACCTGGTCGCGGTGGAAACCGCCCATCTCCGCAAACTTTCCGACGCGCAGCATATAGGCGGTGATCTGTCGCGCGTTCGATGCCATGTTGTTGGAGAGATGGTTTATGGCATCCGCCATGTAGCCGGTTTCTTCGACCGAAAGCCCGAGCTGGGATTTCAGCTTGGCCAGAGAATCTCCGGCATCACCAGCCGACATGTCGAAGGCGATACCGACACGAGACGCCATTTCGGCAAAGGCCTTCAAATCCTTCGTCGCGACGTTCGATTCTCCCGCCGCCGCATAGAGCGCGGCGAGATCGGTCGCGGTGATCGGCAACTCCCGCGACATGTTCTTGATGGTCGTCGCCATATTGGCGAACTGCTCGTCAGAGGCGTCGACCACCTTCTTCACATCGGCAAAGGCAGACTCGAAGTTGATTGCCGCGCCGATCGTGCTGCTCACCCCCTCCCTGACGCCGACATAGCCCGCGCCAAGCGCGAGCAGGTTGCGGGTCATCGCCATGAACGGCGCTGCCGCGGCGCGCTGCGCGCCGAGAAACCCGTCCCCCGTGGCGCGCAGCCGCTGCATGGTGCCCATGATGCCGCGGGCTGGCCCCGACACCATGTCCCGCAACGAGACGATCAGTTTGCTTTCAAGCGTTGCCATTCAGCACCTTCATGACGCGATAGATCGCGTCGCGCTCCTTGAGCGCATAGGCCAGCGGATAGCGGTCGACGATCGGCCGGGGCGTGGATGTGTAGTGGGAGATCAGGACGGCGAGGTCTCGCCAGTCTCCTCCCCGCCCTGATCGAAATTTCGGACAAGCTGCGCCGTCGCCTTCATGATGCGGCGAAGATCCCCCGCCCTGATCTTCCTGAAGGCATCGAAGGGCATGTCGCACATGGCCGCCAGCAACGCGCACATATAGGTCTGCTCGCCGCCGCCTGCGGCCTCCGCGTCAACCATGCAGCCGACGTCCGGCTCGCGGAAGGTCAGTTCGGAATACGTCTCGCCGTTGAAGCTGATCGGCGCAGAGAGCGTGTATTTGGGGTTTTCCATGGTCACGCCCCCAGCGCCAGGCGGTCGTCGGCGAAGAGATCGATGCCCTTGCGGCGGATGATCCGCTCCCAGAAGTCGACGTACCAGAGCTCCTCGCCGTTGAGCCAGAACTCGTAGTGCGTCACCTCCTTGATCGCGTGGTTGCAGCCGACGAACTCGGTCGGGCTGGCCTCGTCCGGCTCCCAATCGGTCACTGCGCCTTCGATGACAGCGCGCGCCGACTGCGCCTTGCCGGTCTTCTTGTCGCGCACGGCGCCGGCGAACACCCAGCGGTCGACCAGGCCGAAGCCATGGAAGACGTCGGTGTCGAAACCCTTGATCTCGAAGGCGGGCTCCACCTTTTCGATACGCGGCTGCGCGAAATCCACGGCCATCACGCCGCCGCCCGGATTGTGCTCCGTCGTGACGATCTTGATTGCCGGGATGGTGAGCTTGGAAATCGTGGTCGCCCGCGAGGTTCCCGACTGCGTGGCGCGGCGCACGTCCACGGCGGTCAGCAGGTATAGAGGCTGCATGTCAGTGTCCTTTCAGATTGGCGCGGATCAGGAAACCGCATTCATGCGGGCGATGATTTCGGCGACGAGGCCTTCGACCGCCGGGCGATAGCGGCGGATCTCGTGGTTTGCGACCTTAAAGGCCGGCGCCGGCTCGATGCCCAGATTGACAGTGAGGTGGCCGAGGCGGATCTCTTCGGGGCTGTTCTTGCTGGCCAGGAACTTCACGTCGTAACCAAGGATGTCGTCGTCCGCATTGTGGTCGCGCAGCATGAAGCGCAGCGAATTCAGCCAGGCCTCTGCGTGATCGGCCGTGGTCTTCCTGCCGAGGAACTGCCGGGTGATCTGCATCAGCTTGACGGTGATGTAGTCGGCGCCGCGTACCTGGTGGAATTGCTGCCAGAGCTCGCCGGTCTCGGTGTTGTCGGTGCCGATGAACACGAAGCCGCCATCCGCTACCGCTCCGTCGACGCCGACCTCGCCTTCGGCCACGATGGAGACCCCGGCCTCGAGCATCTGTTGCCCTTCGGTCGAGCCGTCGAGCAAGGAGAACGGCAGCTTGCGCGACAGGCCGGCAAGCCCCTGGATCGGCCGGTTGGCGATCGGGTCGAAGGGCTTGCCACCATGGTCGTTATCGTTCCGCACGAACAGCCCGACGACGCGCGGTCCCATCGGCCGCGTGACCAGGCTGGCCCCCTCAAAGACCCGGGCCGCCACGCCGATCGGGATGAGGCGCTGCGAATTCATCGTCTCGCGAGCGTCGATGGCATTGGCGGCCGACGTGTCGTCGACATCGACCGGCGCGACGGCGAGCAGCTTTTCGCACGCCGCAGGCAAGGCCGCGACGATCGGATTGGCCGTAGCCATGTCCGGCCGCCAGCTGGTGCGCCCCGCCCAGATCAGGCGCGGCGTCGCGTTGACGTGGCTCGGGATGGAGCTGACCGTCGCCAGCGCCGCGACGATGTTGGCTGAAGTCTCCTCGAGCTTGTCCTGCGGGTCCGCCTCAGCGCTTTCGGCGACGCGAAGGACCGTGACGTCCGCGCCGGCATTGAGGCCGGAGAGCTGCGAGTTGACGGCCCGCACGGCGTCGGCCAACGGCCCGGTGCCGAGCTTCGACGTCTTCGTCGTGTCGCTGGACGAGAAGCGCACCGGCTCCCCGATCGGGAAGGCTGCGGCGTCGGCATCGGCCGATGTTTCGATGAGCAGCGATTTGGAAAAATCCGCGCCCAATACAGGAACCGGCTCGTCTTGCGGCCGGGTAAAGGTCATTCCAAATGTCGGTGCCGTCATGACGGTCTCCTGGTTGACGGGTGTGCAAGAGAGATCGGCCGCGTGTCAGTCACGCGGGCCTTCGTGGGCTGCGGTCGATTGGTCGAAGAGAACTCCCCGCCAATGGCGAGTTCGGTTAGCGAAACAGTCGCCGACGGCCGGCCACCACGGTCCAATTCAAGTCGGTGACTAAGCGGTCCCTTCTCGACACCGCACGATCAACGTGATTGGCTCACACCGTCCTGGGGGGGCAAATGAGCGAAGGCGAGCAAGGCGAAACCAAGAAGCAAGTCGACGCGCATCTGCTGGCGGTCGGTCGATGCATCAATCAATGGGCGCAGCTTGAGATGCAGCTCTTCGCCATTTTCTCGGCGGCGCTAGCAACTCGCGATGACTTCGCAGCCATTATTTTCTATCGAGACCACGCGTTCCGTTCAAAACTCAAACTCACAGAAGAGATAGTCGAAGCAGCATTGAGCGGCCCCACGGACAAAAGCCGCTGGTTGAAGCTTTGCAAGCAGATCGGCGACGGTTCAGAGTATCGCAACCGAGCAGCTCACTTTGCGCTCTGGCGCCAACGACACGTAACTATCGGCCCGGAAGGCGTCACCGAGAACTCTGACACCGGGCTTCGGGCGGCTAAGACGCCGCAACGACTCAAGCGACCTCGCGAGAAGGACGCGCACGTAGATGTTCCAGGGCTCGAAGCTTCTGTGCGCGCTGCAGCTGCTCTGCATCATGAATTAGCCGAATTTGGTCGCCTTCTGACAGCACAAGACCCGCACCGACTGTTACGATCTGCAACACGGCGTCGATAGTTGGGATATCGGATTGCCCTTCGCCCATGTCGGTCATGGCGCACATGGCGTCATGCGCAAGGACTAGGCTCTGTGGAGTGATCATCCTGCGGTGCTCCATGGCTTTGCTGAATTGGTGGCGACTCTTACGTCGGCCAGCCCATTTCGATGTCGATGGCGTCGAGTGCGGCGTCGTCGGCCGCGGCGGTCACGGCGTCTTTCAGGGTCCAGCTATTGCGCATGACGGCTGCACCCCACGCCGCCATGGCGAGCAGGACGGCCTGTCCGTCCGCATAGGACAGCGTGAAGCTCACATTGTCCTCTGTGCGGAAATGCGCGTCCTCGACCGCGCCGTGTCCGGCTCCGACTGCTATCGTGTAGGTGGTCTGGCTGACGAGCCAGTTGTTGCGGTCGTCAACGTCTCGCGTCTGCAGCACTTTGCCAGCCATGACGCCGGCCTCGACCGTGTAGCCGCCGGTCAAGAGTGCGTCGCGGCGGGCGTTGATGGCAGATGCTTTGGCATCCTTGCGCTCCTCGAACGTCAGCACATCGTCCGCGCGCCGCGCAGCCCCTATCAGTCGGACCATGTTCTACCTCCAGAGCAGCGAAGCTGCATGGACCTGCACCTCGAATGCCGTGCCAGTGACGACGCGCCATTTCATCGCCGTGCTTGTCGGCTGCGCGCTGATGTCGAACTCGCCGGTTTCGAAGATCGTGGTCCCGTCGCCCAAGGTTTCCTTGGCCACCAGAGTGCCGGCCGTCCACGTGGTGCCGCCGTCGCGAGATGCATAGGCCGTCAGGTGCGTGTTCGGGGTGATGGTGCCGGCGATTGCTTTCGCCGCGACAGTCACCGAGGCCTTCGATGGGGCGGAAAGCGCGGTGAAGGCGACCGAGCGGAGGTCCATAACTGGGGGCGCTGCGTACTGGAGAAGCTCCAGTTCGGCGACACCAATCAAGGTGTCGCCGTTAATGGCCGTCACGTTGAGGCGATGATACGTGAACGCGGCTCGATTACCGGCGGGGATCGTGAACACCTTGCGCTCGCCCGACGACCATGTGATGCCGGACCTTGTGTCGAGCGTCGTCCACGACGAGCCGTTGTTCGAGCCCTGCAGGGTGAATGTGTTCGGTGCGCGGTTTTGTTCAGACGCGGCCGCCTGAATTGCATACTCGCGGCACCGAACGGCCGTTGGTGTCTTTCGCTGCACCCAAGACGGGTTGACGAAATTGGCTACCCATCTGTCGCCAGATGTCTTGTTGAAAGCCCGCCACGTTTCGCCCCCGCCCAACTCCGCACTGGCCAAAGCGACATGCCCTGCCGGAGCGGATGCGGCGGTCATCGCCGGCAGCGACTGGGAGGCTTCTGTCGCGTCCGTCTGGTTCGTGTAGTAGCCGGTACCGGCAATCTCGTTCGTCGACGCGACTGCATCTACGCCTGTCGCGTCATCGAACACGTCAGAGACGCCGTTCGCCAAGCCGGCGGTGGTGTTCTTCAGGTCCGCCACCTGCATCGCGAGACGGATGATGTCCGGCGACATATCGGAGGACTGTGACGCTGCGCCCGCGTTGATCGTGCTGGCGTCGCTGAGCGTCAGTACGAGTTCGCCCGATCCGTTGATGGTCGCGCCGGTGACGCTGACGCCGTTTGCCCCTGATGGGATGCCGAGATTGAGCTTGTGGACGCCGGGCGATAGTTCCGTCAGAGACGCTGTCGCTGGGCTTCCCGGCGCTAACGTGGAGGCCTCCACCGACTGAATGTCGAAGCTGCCGCCATCTGCTCCGGCCGGAATGCCCAACTCCAGTTCATATACGCCTGGCGATGTTTCGTTGATCGTCGCCGTGGCCGGCTCGCCCGGGGCAAGCGTCGTGACGCTGCCGCCGGAGATCTCCAGCGACAACCCTGCCGCCCCCCTCACATCCACCGCGTCCGCGATAGCCGCAACCAGCCCCACAGCGCCGACGTACAGGCCTACAGCCGGCTTCTCGCCCGTTCCGCCGAGCCAGTCGACCACGCGCAGAACGCGCCGCTCGCCGTCTACCTCGGCCGCCGGAACAGGAGCCCAGCCGTTGTCGCCGGCCGCGCCCTTCAGGTCGACCCACGAGCCCCAGCCACCATCGGGGTTCTTGATGCGAACCCGCGTGCCGTCCCACTCATGGTCCGGCACGTTGGCGCCGATGACATCTTCGATTTCTTGTTGGCGCTGCGCAATCTGCTCGTCGACGAGCTGCACACGCTCCTCGACATTGCCGAGGCGCGTCTCGGCGGTCTGCACACGTTGCGCGGCAAGCTGCGCGGCGTCGCGCGCCTGCTCGACTAGGGCGATTTGCGCATCGGTCCAATAGGTCTGGTCGTCGGCCACTGCCCGCGCTCCTTAGTAGTAGAAGCCGGCGAACCCGCCGGCGCCGGGGCCGCTGTTCTGCCAGCCACCCTTGCCGCCACCGCCGAATGTCGGATTGCCGTTGACGCTATGTGCGCCGCCACCAATGCCGTTGATTTCGGCAAACAGGTCGCCAGCTTCGAAGTCCTCCAGATCCCAGAATCTCGGCATGCGCCAGAGTTTCCCGGCAACAGGGGTGCCCCCTGCTTCGCCATCGCCCCAGGGCGACCCAGCAGAGGCGCCTGACAATTTCGCCTCGTTGTTCGGCCATGTGATGCGCCCACCGCCGCGGGTGTTGATGTCGCCGCCAGAGCCGACGCCGCCCTCCGAGTTCTGACCGCCCGTCGCCTGCCAAGTCACCCCGTTGACGGTGATGGTCGTCGTGCCGCCGGCGCGATTGGACGGGCTTGCATTCGATGAGGGCCCCGGAGCACCGACGACAATCGAGACTGCCGACGCCGGCGGCACCCAAAGCTCTTTGTCCGAATACCCGCCGCCCGTGCCGCTACCGTTGATGCCTGAGGCGTCGTTGGCATCGGAGCCGCCGCTGCCTGCCCCAATGTTGAAGCCCTTGACGCGCACCAGACCGCGGTGATCGGTCGGCAAATCCGCCGGCAGCAGGAAAGAGTAAGTGCCCGGCACGGTGAAGAGCCGACGCCGAAAGAACCCGTTGTTGCGGGCGCTGAAGGGGGCGTTCCCGCCTACGAGATTAGGATACCTGCTCATCACGTCACCGCCGGAAAGTCGAGTTCGCCCCAGGCCACCGCATTGCAGTTCGGCCCGTCGACACGCACGTAGAGTTTCAGCCCTGGCGTCAGCACCACCGGCCATTCGCGAAGGGGAACGCCGGGCACGAGCACATGGTCGTATTCGACCCAGTCAGCGTCGGTCGGTGTGTTGTCGACATCGAAGAAGGCCCGCAACTTGACTGCCGTCGGCCCGCGATTGACCACGTTGACGTGAAACCGCAGGCCGCGATCGGCCGGCGCCTCGGCCACAGGTGCGGCCGTGTTGGCGGCGAGCGCTGTTCGCTTGACGTAGGGATTTGGCATCGGCTCCTACCAGTTCTGATTGTACCAGTTGACGGTCTGGTGAATGAGGTTCTGCACATAAGTCCGCGTCGCGTAGAGCACGGTGCCACCGTCGATGATGGTCACACTGGCGGCGTTGGTGACCTCCATGATCAGCTTCATGGCGAGGTCTTCGCCAAACCCCTCGGCCAACGTCGGCTTGTACTGCTCGGGGTAGGACGCGATGGCCAGCAGGTCGCCGTTGTCGGCGTAGATGCCCACTTCGCGGATGGTGAACCCGCCCGCCTCCGCCGGCACTATGGTGTCGACGACGATCCAGTTGGCGTTGTCCGCGTGGATCGCCGCACCGGTGACCGGATGACGGTTCAACTCGTTGTACAGTGTCGTCTCGTTGCCGGTCGGCGTGATCGGTGCGCCGCCACCGTCGCCAATGGCGACTTCCGATATGACGACAGGCGTGGAGTTGATGAGCGCATTCGCGAATGCGGCGAGGCCGAGCGCCGTCACCTTGACGTTGAATGCCATGTCAGGCTGCCTCTGGATAAAGCGTGACGTTGCGGGTGCGTCGCGCGCCCCAGGCCGCGACATAGGGGGCCGGCGCGCGCTGCGTGACGGCCGTTTCCAGCGCGTCGAGCATCGACCTCACGTTCTTGGCCGACATAATGAGGCGGCGGAGCGCCTGATATTCGGTCTGCGTCAACGAGGCCCCGTCGTGTTTGACCACCTTGACGCGAAACCGATATGGCTCTCCGCCGTACTCAAACCACTCGGTGACCGTGGTCTCGAAGCCAAGGCTTGCCAGCGCGGCCTTGAGCGCGCCGGGGGTGCCCTTGATCTTGTGATATGGGAACGATCCCCCGATGACCGCGCGCTTGACCTCCTCGGGCCAGCTGTCGACATACTCGTCGACCGACCGATCCCAGGCGAGCCACGGCAGCAGTGACGCCGGCGAGATGTGCGCCAGCACCGAGCGCCGGATCACATCCATGTCGACGTCGAGAATGCGCGCCTGGCTGACAGACAGCGACTTCAGAAAAGGCGAGGCGCTTGACGGGAGGAGGTCGTCAGCCATCACACCACCTCGACTGTGACCGTGACGCCGGTGCATTTTGGCGCGGCGCGGGCGCCGGTGACGATGTCTGCGGCTGGCTGTGTAATCGTCACGTCCACAACGGGCGAGCGGCCCGCGTCATCACCGACGTAAAGCGCCGCCGCCAGCCTCGAACGCCGTATGGCCTGGCCGATGCCGTACTGCTGCTCCGTGTAGAGCGTGACAGCGTCTTCCGCCGCCTTGCGAACGACTTCCGCGCTCGCGCCGGGGCGCACCTTGACGGTCGCCTCCACCGCATAGCTCGTGATGGATGCGCTCTCGATCAGCACATGGTCGGTCAGCGGCCGGCGCAAGTCCCCGGAGATGTAGGCTTCGACTGCCCCCAGCAGTTCCGGCGACGCTGTGCCGCCTTCCTCGCGCGACAGGATCGTCACGCGCACCTGGCCGGGATCCACGTCCTCGCCGCTTTCGGGGCCGAACACCCCCACATCGAGTACATCCGCGTGTGCCGTCAGCCCCTGAAACAGATAGGCGCCGTAGGATCCCGCGACCGACAATCCCTCCCAGGCGAGCTGAGCGCGAAACCGGAAGTCGATATCGCTTTCGTAGACGGGCGCGATCGGCGGCGATGCGTTCGGGTCGCCGACGTCGATCAGCTTGCGCACGACGCCGAGTTCGGCCGCCTTCACCTCCAGATTGTTGCTGGTGGCGAACGCCAGGCTTGCCGCCTTGTATTTGTCGTTGCCGACCTGGCGCACCAGCACCTCGCGGTACGCCATCGTCTGGAAGGCAATGTTGAGGGGCTCCGTCTCCAAATTGAGCGTGTCGATGACAGGCAATTCAGGGTTCCGCACGCGGGCTTCAGTGTAGGCCGCGAGAAAGGCGCCCTTCATCTCCGCCAGGATGACCTCGAAGGAGATCTGCTCGATGGCCTCGGGCGCCGGCAGCGTCGCGAGATTGATCGCTGCAAAACGCGTCATGTCGACACCCGCACCCGCTGGCCAAAATAGACGTCGAACGCCAGGACGCGCTCGACCCGGAAATCACCGAGATGTCCGCGAGGCCGATAGTCGACTTCGATGGCAAGGCTGACCTTGCCCAGACGAAGGTCGTCGACTGACCCGCGGGGGGTGACACGGCGAACACGGAACCTCGGCTCCCACAGATCTATTGCGGTCCCCACCAGCTGCAGCCAGACGGCAAAGAGCGACGGCTTGACCAACCGGCCAAGCAGTTCCGGGATGCCGCTGCCGAACTCGCGGCGCATCACCCGCGTCCCGATGCTCGTCGAGAGGATCACATCGACGCCCTGAAAGGCGGATGCCAGGTTGTCGATGACAAGGCCGGTTCGGCCATCAATCCCCGCCACGGCGAACACTCCGAGTGCTGGAGGCGTTGAACGGCGCGATACGTCCCTGCTCGAGATCGAACCGTGCCTCGGCGTCCGTAAGGCGAAGCTTCCGGTCTGGGGGAACGCGCACACCGTTCACCCACGCCACGCCCGGATTGACCCGATAAAGCTTCTTCTGGACAGCCGTTTGCGATGCCCCGCCTGTCGGGCGGGCAGCCAGTCTTTTCGCCATGGCAAGACTTTCCCTGTCGGCCTACTCGGACGGCCACGAATATGGCGTGCCGCCGTGCAGCGGGTGCTCCGGCGGCGCCGGCCGGTAGGCGGCGCCGTGGGAACTGTACCAGCCCTCCCAACTGGTCGGCGTCCATGTGAACCCGACGCCGCCGGCGTCCAGCTTTACATGCGCCGATCCGTGGATCTCGATGCCGGCTCCCTCGATCCTAACGCGGTCGGAGCCGCGAACCTCGACATCCGAACCAAGAACCTCAACCCTGGCGCAGTCGATCCTGACGCCCGCCAGACCGTTGAAGCACTTTATGACGAGAAAGTTCTGGTCGAGGTACAGCCTCGCATGAGGGCCAGCGCCGCCGATCTCGCCGATGATCAATTCGTCACACTGAAGCGTCGTCATCAGACCTCTCCAATGAAGACCGGGCTCGGCACCCACACACCGGTGGGACTGAAGACGCCTGCGTCGCCGCGCAGCCCCTCCGTCGCATGCAACCGGCCGTTGACGCGGATGTCGCCGTCAATCGTGACAACACCGCCGGCGACCGTGATCGTGACACCGCCGAACGTGTACTTGTTTTCGCCGAGGTTTTCCGAGATCTGCGGGTTGATCCCCGAAAACCCGCCGCGGAACATCACCCCTTGGCGCGGATCGCCGCCCGGGTTGATCACGCCGACGATCTGCCCCTTGGAGAGGGGAAACCAGGTTCCCGTCGCACCGCCACTCTCCGGATGAGGATACCAGGGCGAGAGGTACGGCTGTCCGTCGGGTCCATCGCCGTGCTTGAGCCGGAACCCCCTTTTGGCGTCGATGACCTCGACCGGTCCGACGACCAGGGCATTGCCGAAGGCCGTCTTCAGCATCTCGATGTCGATACGCATGTCGACCAGAGCTTCGATCATGGCTCCACCGTCGCGCTATTGTCGGTTCCCTCGATCTCGATAGTGCCAAGAGTGAACGGCGGCGTAGTGCGCTCGACATCCGCCGCCATTGGCCCGAGACCAAGCGCCAGCAACTCAGCCTGCGCCATCCCATGATGACGCTGAAGCGCCTTCCAGTCTGCATCGGCGCCACCAATTACGGCGCACATCTGTGTCGCCTGCTCGACGATGTCTGGATCCGGAGATGTGGCAGCTTTAGCCAGGAAGCGGGCCAGGGGCGTCTCCGGATCAAGCGCCACACCGCGCGCCGGATCGTCGATCAACTCCGCGACGACCTTGATCTGATGGGCTGCCATCCGTTGACCTTCCGCCGAGCTCGTCCGGGCGCGCTCGATGCGCAGGAAGCGGAAAGACAGGTTCCTGAAAATGTCCGCCCAGTCATTGTCGGGATCGGTGAGCGCATCGCCGATCTGCTTTGCGACCAGGTCCAGATGGAACTCGAGCGCCTGATCGGTCGCCGGAATTCCCACCCCGAGGAGGTGTGTAGCACCAGTGTCCTCGTCACGCTCGGTCATGGCCGCGGCGATCCCGGCGATGAAGATGATCTCGGTCGCGCCGTTGAGCGTCATAGCCCGCACGTCGAGATATGAGCTTTCGAGCGCTCCCTCCCCAGTGCCAGCCTTGGCGCCGTCGGTGTAGACGGCGATGAACGGCTTGTCCTGGTCGGTCCGCGGAGTTCCGTCAGTGGAGGCGTCCAGCGCCCCAAGCTCGCTATCGAGTACATTGCTGCCGACCAGCGTGTTCGCTGCTTTCAGGGCTTCCACGGCCGCAATGCGCAGCGCGATCCGGACGAGGCTCATGTGTCGCCGAGCTCCAGAACCAGGCGGGAGGGGTGCCGGCCATCGACAGACGAGACGGCGAACCATGGCTGCCCGGCCATTTCCAAGGCACGCACCTTGTCGCCCTTTCGAACCATGAGATCGGGATACGCGGTGCGATCGATGAAGAGTTGGCTCCGCCGGCCGGTGATAGCGACAACGTCGCCCTGACGCCTGCCCTCGAAGAGGCCGTCGGCGCTCTCGACGCCAAGCACCAGCTTGGCGCTTATCTCGCGAGCGGGCCGGCTTTCGTCGACCCGCTCCTTGTTGAGAAAGCTGAGCAGCACCCGCTCTGCAAAGAGCGTGTCTATGGTGGCGGTCACCATCTGCCGCAGCTCACCGACCGAGGCCATCGCCTTAGAGCCCGAAGGCCCCGTTGAGGCGAACGCGACCACTGGCGGACGGATTTGCCGCGTCGAGCAGGGCCACGCCGATGACCTTGTTTGAGGTGGCCGTCGTGGTGGCCTTCTTGGTGGTGTTGTCCCAGTAGATGACGACGCCTGGGGTCCAGGCCTGAGCGCTGGTCTTGGCCAGGTCGAAGACGCCGGTCGTCTTCAACTGGAGCTTGGCGCCGCTTGCGGCATCAGTAACTGCGACGCCAAAAAGGTCGCCGACCAGGGCTCCGCCGCCACTGGTCACGTCGTAGGGCGCAAGCACTTCAATGGTATCGCCCTGCTGAATGAAGTTCTTCATGACTGATCTCCTTCGGAGTTCGAGGAAAGAGGCGCGGCCGTCTCTTACGAGGCCGCGCCGGTGGCCTTCAGCAGGGCGCGGAAGTCGAGCGCCTTGACCGCGGCGTCGATGCGAACCTTGAATTCCACGCCGTCGACGTTCCAGCCGTCACGCTGCTCGAGCGTCGGCTTGTCGTTGCCGTTCAGGTAGGACACCTCGATCGTGTCATGGACGTTCGGGTCGCCGGCCGCATACCAGGAGGCCGTCGAGCCAGCGGACAGACGCGCATCGGAAATCACCTCGGCAATGCCGGCGACCGGATTCGGCACCCGCTGCGTCTTCGACGGATCGAACTCGGCCGACATCAGCACGCGGGCGGCGCCTTCAAGCTCCACCGGCACCAGCAGGTACTTCATGCGGATGTTGAGACCCGAAGCGATGCCGTCCGGATCCTTCTGGCGAGCCATCGCCGCGCGCGCAGCGTCGACGGAGGTAACGCCAAGCGCGGACACCGCCCCCAGCAGGTTGCCGTGGTTGGCATGGAACAGCGCAACGCCGTCGGCCATGTTGGGATTGGACGTTAGGATCGCATAGACCAGGTTGCCGATCGTGCGGTGTGCAGCCCGGCCCATCCGGGTCGGAATGCGAGTGAAGACGCTGGCATCGTCGTTGATGATCGCCTGACGGGTGATGGCGAACATCTTGCCGTAGGTCGCGAGCTGGGTCGTCTCGCCGTGCTCGCCGATGGTCCCATAGTGGTACTCGCCGCCCTCGGGCACCTCTTCCAGGTTCGGGAAGAGATTGAGATCGACGCGCTTGGTCGGCTTGAAGTCGGTGAGGTTGCCCTTCGACGTCCATCGCGGGAAGGTTTCCTCGGCCTCCGCATAGCCCTTCAGCATGGATTTGCTGGCGACTGCGGCGAGGATCTGGGGGAAATCCGAAGTCGAGTGCATGCCGGCCGCCATGGTGGCGCGGAAGTCCATGCCGAGTGACGCGCCGATCATCGCCATCGGATCGGCGAAGGAGCGCTTGTCGCCGGCCGCCGTCAGCGACGCCCGGGCGATCTCGCGTAGCGAAAGGCCGGAGAACTCATTGACCTCACCGCCGTCCAGGCCGGCGCGCGCGAGAAGCGACTTGGTGACGCCGGCCTTGAAGCGGTCGCGCGCATCGGCGGTAATCGTCACCGCGCCGCCGGACGGGATCTGCGTGGGGTCAGGATCGCGGGCGGCGAGCTTGGCGATGATCAGATCCTTGGCCTTCTCGACATCGCCGGCGGCGCCGTCCATGACGGCTTCGGTGTCCTCGATCGACAGCTTGGCCGCGCGGCAGCGCGAGAAGATGTCCTTGGTGAGGTCCTTTACCGACAGGGTAGCGGCAGCCGGATCGGGTTGGATGGCCGGAGCAGCCGGCGCGGGAGTCGTCATGGTGATCTCCATGGTGTGCGCGGCAGGCGCCGCAGGGATGCCGGGAGCCGCCACGGCGCGGTTTGCGGCCGACGAACGCAGCTCGTCGGGTGCATGCTTGAAAAGCGAGTAGTCGAAGGGCGGAATGGACATCTCCGCTTCGCCCTCGTTCGCGATCTCGTCGATGAAGCCGAGTGACTTGGCGACGGCGCCACGCATCCACGTCTCAGCGGCCATGATCTCGAGCATGTCCTTGGTGGGGCGCTTGGTCTTGGCCGCGTAGATCTCCGCGGCCGCGGCCGCGAGTTCGTCGAGATCCTCGGCGGTTTTGCGATGATCCCGCGCGTTGCCGATCGTGACGGCGGCGGGATTGTGAACCATCATCATCGAGCCCGGCCGCATGACGACGCTGTCGCCAGCCATCGCGATCACCGAGGCGGCCGAGCCGGCCAGCGCGTCGATATAGATCGTGACCTGGCCGTCGTGGCTCTTCAGCGCGTTGTAGATGGCGATGCCCTGGAAGGCGATGCCGCCCGCGGAGTTGATCCGGCAGACGATATCGCCGGACACCTCCTGAAGCGCGTCGAGAACGTCTTCATCGGTGAAGCCGGTTTCCTCGACGCCGTCTTCGGTCCAGCGGATCGAACCGCCGACATAGCCATAGAGCAGCAGCTCGCCGCCGACCAAAAGCCGGTGTGCCATTGATGAATTCTCCAGTTAGTCGGTTGCGAGCTCGACGGTCGTCTGCATCGTGCCGGCCAGCGACACCTTGCGTGGGTCGGAATCGAGGATGAGCCCGAGATCATCCGCCCGCTTGTTCGAGGCCGCGATTTCCGCATCCAAGACGTCGGGATCGAAGCCCAGCCGCCGCTGCTCGTAGGCCCGCGACGACAAACCGGATCGGATGGCGTTGCGCGCCGCCGGGATTTCCTTGGTTGGGTCGATCATTTCGCGACGTGGCGGCGTCCACATCACGTGCGCCGGATAGCGCCGGCCGAGCACGGCGGCGGCACCGTCCAGAAACCAGTTCGCGACCGGCGCGCACATCTGCGGGATCAGCATGTGGTTGCGCCAGGCATCGATCGAACGCTGGAACTCCAGCCAGCCCATGCGGCCCGACGAGAAGTTCACGCCCGACAGGTCGCCAGTGAACGCCTCGTAGCTGATGCCTAGGCCGGCGGCGATCTCCCGCAGCACGGCCTTGGTGTAGTCTCCATAGCCCTCGACTTCCGGTGGCTCGCCAAAGGTTACGCTGTCACCGGGGCGAAGGCGCTCGATCATGCCCGGTTCGAGGCTCTCGACGCTGTACCCGGGCTTGCCGTCCGAGGTGCCTTGGCCGTCCGTCGTCTCGACATTGTGCGTGTCGGCCGTCGTAATGAAAGCGCCGAAGCACGCTGCGATCTTCTGGCGGATCAGCTGCGCATCGGAATAGTCGGCGAAGTCGCGCAGGCGCAGCACCACCGGTGCAAACCACGGCACACCGCGCGCCTGCCCGGGGCGATCCGATCTGAAAACATGCGCCACCAGTTCAGCCGGAATTCGGGTACTCGTCGGCAGTGAGTAAGCGGACGCTGCGCCCGGGTGCACAGAGAACAGATGATAAGCGACGCGTTTGCCGATCAGGTTGAACTCGACGCCCTGGACGGCGAAGTTGCCGTTCGGCTGGGGGCCGTCGACCGAGCTGTCCAGATAGTCCGGCTCCATTACCTGCAGCTGGAACGGAAGCGGCAGCCGATCCTCCGGCCGACGCGGACGCATGCGGATCAGAACTTCTCCCGACTCCACGATCGTCCCCATGGCCAGGCTCTCCAGGCCATAGAGGTCGTGGCGGCCATCGGCATCGCATGACGTGGTGTCGAAGTGCTCGACCAACAGGCGCTCCAACTCGAGCCTCTGCTTCTCCATATTCGCCGGCAACGCGATCGTCGGGATGATGCCGGCTCCCACGGTGTTGACCGTGATGGACTGCTTGCCGCGTGCAGCCAGCGGATTGTTGCGCACCATATCGCGGGCGACGTCCCGCAGTCGCTGCGACGCACCCTTGATTTCGGCATTCGCGTCCGACGATACGACACGCCAGCCCTGAGATCGGCGGCTGACGGTTGCTCCCTCATAGACCTGGCGGGCAGTCGACATAGCCGACATGCGCTCGCGAGCCTTGATCCGTTCGAGGCCGCGCTGCGGCCAGATCGCCGCGATGGACTTGTCGAGCCAGTTTACCATCAGGCGCCGTTCCGAAACGCTGCCACGGTCCTCCGCCCCGGCGCGTCGGGAAGCAGGCTCTTGAGATAGGACAGCGCCACACGCATGTCGGCCAGACTGTGATACTCAACCGTTTCCTCAGTCCCGCCGGACCGAAATGTGACGCGCCGCGCGCCAGTCGCGATCGCGGCCTCGAGCTTGTCGATCCGAAGCTGCAGCTGTTCCAGTGTCATCGGCGGTCCAACCAGTTGTTGCGACGCGGCACCCAGGAGGTCTGTGGCCGGGCATGCGTCGGCTTGCTTTCCATTTGACCGCGCAGGAACGCCTCGCGCTGATCGAACAATGACGGAACTGCCTGGCGAGCGGCGTAGGCATAGACGACGCAGTCGAGCGCCTCTGCCCGACGCCCCGGCTTGCGTTCGAACCGCTGCATCGGTCGTCCCCGCGAGTAGCGTATGACCTTGTGCTCCGACGCCAGCTGCTCGAACCACGCCAGCGGCAACGCATTCGAGAAACGAACGGATTTGCCGCGTTGCAGGCGGTTGAAGATCGTTGTCTTCGCCACATCAACGCCGACGATGAAAAGCCGGCCGCCTGTAATCTTCGTCTTCGAGACTTCGAGAACCGCCCGCGACCCGCCCATGCCCTTGATCGCCATGACGCCGCGTTTGCCTCGCGGGAAGCAGAACCGATATACGGCGGTCATCCAGTCGCCGTCACCGGAGTCGACACACACCGCGTCGACCGCGATCTCGCCGCCGAGCGGATGTTTCCACCGCGTGGTCAGCGCCTTGTCGAGCGCGGCCCAGGTCGCGTCCTCGTCCGGGCTGCCGAAGAAGATCATGTGGTCGAGCACGAGCATCGCGCCGTCCCGATCCCATCCGATCAGAACCATCTCGAGCCGATCGTCCTGCACGTCGACACCGGCCGTCAGGTAAAGCACCTCCTCGGGGATGCTCCCGGTGCCGAACTTTTCGGCGCGTCCAGCGAGATCGAGCTCGTCGACCGCGTCAGCCTCATCCGCCCAGCCCTCGGCGAGGATAGTGTTGACAAAGACCTTCAGCGTGTCGGGGTCGTTCTTGGCCTGCAGGAACTCTGCTGCCAGCTTCGCCCAGGATGCGTTCGGCAGGAGCGACACCAGCGCATTGAGCCGGAAGCCAGCGTGCCCCTTCACCTCCGGCGCAGTGATGCGCCATTGTCCCTGCCGCACCATCGTAGCCTTGCGTCGGCTTTCGATCACCGCCTCGCACGACGGGCATTGATAGGCTGCCTTGTCCGGTTCACCTTCCGGCCAGACGATGTTGCTCCACTTGATCTCGTGGAAAGCCCCGCATTCCAGACACGGCACCTCGAAGATGCGCTTGTCGGAAAGCTCGTAACTCCGCAACACATTGCTGGTCGACGCATCCACCGGCGTCGAGCCGATGACGATCTTCCGATCAGAGAAGGACAGCGTCCGCTTCTCGGCGATGACGATCGGGTTGCCCTGCGGTCCGGCCTCCATCTCGTCCGCCTCATCGACGAACAGAATGCGCACATTGTGTCGGCGCAGATTGCGTGGCGCCTTCGCTGCCACCACTTTCAGGGAGCCGCCCGGGAACCGGCGCGACAGCATTGTGTTGCGGTCCAGGTCCTTCTGGTCCCCGGACAGACGCCCTTTCAGCGTCGGCGAGGCGTCGAAGGTCGGTTCGACGTCGGAGACCACATAGTCGCGACAGTCGGCCTCGGTTGGCAGCAGCACCAGGATCGGCGACGGCTCGTTCGCGACATAGGATGCCATCGCTCCCGTCAGCAGCGTCGTAAAGCCAACGCGCACCGACTTGACGATTGTGACCCTCTCTACGAGCGGATCTCCGATCGCATCGGCGATCTCCGGCTGATACGGCCACAGACGAACCAAACCCGGCTGCGACGCCACGCCCTCCGGCAGATGGATGTTTCCTTCGATCCAGTGCGAGAGCTTCTCGCGTGCTGGCGGCCGCAGCGCGGCGAGCGCCTTGCCTCTCGCCTCACGGAGCGCTGGTGTCATCCGCCAGCTCTCTCAGGACGTCACGCACCTCGCGATCGATCTCTGCCAACTCGTCGGGCTGCAAATGCGGTATCGCCTGGAGGATGCGACTGGGCAGCGCCAGAACCCCACTGCGCAGTTGATTTGCCAAGTCTACCCAAGCCCGCTCGACTTCAGCAGCAGGAACCACCTCGCGCCGTGTGATCTGGTTTTTCAGCGCCTGGCCGTCGGCTTGCTCCTTCGCCAGCCTTGCCCGCTCCGTCTCCAGCGTCGTTGCGGCCGACTTCGCCTCTGCCCGTGCACTCACATGGGCGATGTAGTTCTGCACCGAAGCCGCCGCGTCGTACTTGCCCGGCGAGCTCCTAACCGTGATCCCTTCCGTGGCCAGTTGGTTGACGCGCCGCTCGGTCACGCCGAGCAGTCCGGCGAGTTGCGCAGTGCTCAAGATCATTGATATTCCGCGCCTGCATAGGGAAGGAAATGACTATGCGAAATTTTGCATAGGTTGAAATCCCGGGCCGTCTCCCCCGCAACGGCATTTTCGGCCGGAAGGACCCAACCGTACCCCCTGATCGCTGGACTCATCCGCCATGCTGCGCTTCATTGGGCCTCGGGGAACGGGAGGGCAGGCCATGCGAGATGTGGCTGAAGTACGTCGCCTTATGGAGGCGGCGATCACAAACGGTGAGTGGTTCGATATCGTCTACCATGGCGGGTCAAATCCAGGCGCACGCCGCCGGATCGCTCCGATCGCGGTCCTTTCTGGTGGCAAGATCCGGGCGCGGTGCTACACCTCGAACGCGGTGAAGCCGTTCATGCTCGAGAAGATCGAGATCATCTCCGGTGAACGCATCGCGGAAGCTCGAGAGTGGCAGGCCAAACCAGCACCCCTACCTTTCCGGGATGTTCGCGACGTCCACGCGAAATACGAAGAGGCTCTTCGGCAAAAGGGCTGGATCGTTGACCTCCACGCCCATGATTGTGGTTGGCAGCTTTGTCTCCGTGGTCACTTCAAGAACGGCAAGCCACGGAAGACCCCGTCGCACGTGCTCTCCTACGACCACACCACATTTGAGGTGGCGCTCACGTCTGAGGGTACAATGGTTCCAACGGATATCCGCCCGCGTGTACGCCCATGGGGCTACGGCGGGACTTATGCTGATCCGACTGTTCCAGTCACGGCCTTTCTCAAAGACGCGGGCGTCGAGCCTTAAGACACCACGCCCTTCGTAATCGCCCTGATCTCATGTTCGATGCGGGGCTGCAGTCGGTTGGCGCCTTCGCGCTGCCAGGCTGCTGCCGTCTGCCCCTTCACCATCTCGATCGGGATGAACAGACCGGAGTCGACGACCTCGAAGCTGGTGCCCCTGCGCTTCCGTCCAGCGATCCCCTTAGCCACATTGTACGAGTAGCCGTCGCTGCTGGCGCGTCGGAACACCATGCCGTTCCAGTTCGGCTTGGCTACGCGGCTCGGCCACCAACCCGCCTTCAGGAAGCTCGAGGCATAGACCCGGCGCTGGTTCCACGGTGCCGCGCTGACGCCTGGCCTTGTCTCTCGGGCCTTGAAATACTTCAGGGCGATGTCGCCGCCCTGGCCGTGAATGGTGTAGCTCAGCGTTGCCGGCGTCGAGCGGTCCACCTTGCGGGTAAGGGCGCGCTTGCCCGTCGCCTTCGAAAGCCCCGTCTGATCGGACAGTGCGCGGCCCGCAGCTACACCTGCCGTTTTACCGACGCGGTTGATTGCCCGGCTGAATGCTTTTCGAGCCTTTCCCTCACCGAGGACACGGACAGCCTCGTCTAGGCGGCGAATGCCGTTGCCGGTCATGCGGATGGTGATCATGCCCGTTCCTTCCCCCATTCCCAGGTGTAGCTGCGGACGCGGGCGGAAGAGCGTTCGTTCCTCATGACCAGGGACAGGGCAGTGCCCGCGGTATTTGCCTAACCCGAAAGGGAACTCCCCCAATTTGCAGCTGTCGAGGCGAGTGCATTCCTAAATCGGCAAATTCACTACCTTGTGGAGGTCAGCATGACACCCGAAGACCGGGCGGACGCAAGAGATGTGCGAACCCTGGCCAGCAAGCTAGCGGCAGCGTTACCCGGCATATAGTTCCGAACAGTGGCGCCGATGCTGCGCGCAAATCGCTGGACATCAGCGCGTGGTTGGCACGAATGCTCGATCGCGGACGCGCTGACACACAAAACGGCCGTCTACCGCTGCCTGCACTGCAACCGTCCCGTCGTCCCGCATGGCTCCCTTGGGCCGTCCTTAAGGTTCAAGCACGTGACCGTCAGTCCGACTTGCCCGTTTTCAGGGAAGCGGAAGGCCACACCCAAGCGTCCCTAAGCCGCATGCTTTCGCTTGCGGGCTTCACGCTCGGCGATCTTGGCCGCCGGGATTGGCTGACCTCGACAGGCGCCGAGCCAGCCACTCCTGGCGTACCGGCCAAGGAACCCAAGGCCTCTGCGTCAGTTTAGCGGTTCTCAACCGGAGGCTATTCTGATGCCCACCAACCGCCCCATGTCTGTTCCGCAACGCGCCGATGCCGACGCCCAGGACGGCTTTTCTAACGACTCCCCATCGAACAGCCGCGAAGTGATGGCCAAAGACGGCGCTCCAGCCAAGAAGCCGCGGGA
The DNA here is from genome assembly GCF_028826155.1 of Mesorhizobium shangrilense. NCBI lineage: Bacteria > Pseudomonadati > Pseudomonadota > Alphaproteobacteria > Hyphomicrobiales > Phyllobacteriaceae > Arvimicrobium > Arvimicrobium flavum. Next base: position 398,695 of record NZ_JAQGPN010000001.1, on the reverse strand, counting down.
GACCCCGCATCCATCGACGGAGAAGGTCTCCGGGGCGGGACCAGCGATGGCTGAACATTCCAAGGACGCCAAGGCGCCCAAGGGAGGACGTAGCCCTGGAGCTTACAAGAAGGACTGAGCCTGCGGTCCATACACTGCAGTGACGGCTGACAGCGGTTCAGGAGTGCCGCCTCGGTTTCGAAACCGCGAATTTACGAACGTCTTGCCCTGATCAGGTGTTGGTGGTTTGCTCTTGCGGTCATTGACCTTTGAGGGAGGGCACAATGAAGATCCCCACCATCGACGAACGCTCGACATTCTTCGCGACAGACAGCAGCGAGGGGCAGCCGTTCGATACCTTGCTGGACGCGATCAAGGCGGCGAACACCATTCCGAAAGAGGAACGAGACCGACACGCGAGGATCATCACCGAATCCGGCTCTACGTACGGCTGGGATGCGATTACCGCGCTGGCCGCAGATATCAACCGCTGAGCGGCGCGTTCTCCACCACCTCGAAGCAGAGCGCTGTGACCGCTAAAGGTCTGTCACCCCAGGAAGAAGAGGAACTCCTGAAGCTCTATGCGCTGCTTGCCAAAGCAGCAGCCTACGCCGGCGAAATGCTCGCTGAGTACGGTATCCGCTCCAGGCAGTTTGCGGAGGCCGAGCAAAATGCCGGTGATCTAAACCGGAAACTGCAGAAGCTACTCGGCAGGATAGTTGACTTCCCAGAAGGCTGAGACAATTGCCTCAGGTAGTAGCGTCAGTTCGAAGGAGGTCCCTCAAAGTGAAGGGGGCACCGCGGTACAGTTGCATTCATCATCACGGTCAGACCTGGACGGTCTGGGACACCAAGCTCCAGGCGCCGGCTAAGCTGGGCGAAACCCTCGTCGGCAGATCCCGTCCTCAGGCAGAAGCTGCGTGCCGCATTCTAAACCGCATCGACGAAAGCGAGCGCGACCGAATGTCCTTGGCTGCTAAGAGCAAAAAACCCGCCTGATTGGGCGGGGTCGGGCGCATCTCTGCGAATGTGACAAGTGATTAGGGGGTTTCGCGTTGAAAGTCAACGACCATTACCTCCGCTTTCCTATAAAATTGAAGTGCTCCGCGCAGGCTTGCAGGTCTTGGCGCAGCACGGCGGCAATGTCTCTCCCGGGGATGCCGTGGGCCTTTGCCACCTCGGTGGATGTCATCCCATGGACGCAGTAGGCGACGAGCCGATCCGAGGCCTTGCGCCCAACTTCACTCACGAACGCGGCCAGCTTCTCGATCTTGGCGAGGCGCGCTGCCGAGATGCCAGTGGCGTATCCAGACGCGGTGCCTCTCAGGAAGTCGGCCGAACTCGCGACGGCGATCCCCGCTTGCTCCCAGAGGCGAGCCAGGTGGCTTCCCGCATGGAAGAGCGAATTCTGCTTGTTCCGCCCGTACTGCCATTCGAATGATCCAGGACGGCAGCGCATGTTCTGCACCAGGCTTCTGGATTGCTGTCCCTGAAGGTCACGGATCCTCACCTTCGTCAGTGTGGATCCGTCCTTACCACCGTCGGCCACCATCAGCTTCGCGCTGCGCTTCGCCTCGGCGCCCATGCGCTTCGCTGCCTGTGTGCGAGCCTCATCCCGTTCCCAGATGCGCGCCACGCGATCATCCTCAACCGGCGGGGCGTCGACCGCCGCTGCTCGAGCGGCTTCGCGCCGGGCCCGCTGAGAGGTGAGGTCAATGCGGCGCGCGCCATCAATGCGAACACCGGCTACCAGCTCTTGCGATTTCTTGGCTTTCACTCGGTCAGGCCCTCATTCGCAGCTGGTCTTCGATCATGGCCGTGCTGGAGCGCGGCAAGACTGACTCTCGACCCATCAGCGAAAGTTCGTCCGCGCGCTCGTTGCCAATGATGCCGGCGTGCCCCTTGCACCACTCCAGCTTGATCGGGATGGCCGTGAGCACCTGATCAAGCGCCTTCCAGAGATCGAGGTTGGCGATCGCGGAATTCTCTGGCTTGGCGTTCGGCCCGCCGCGTCGCCAGCCCTTCGCCTTCCAGCCGTGACGCCAGTCGTTGCAGCCGTTCACGACGTACTGGCTGTCGCAGAAGATGCGCGGGAGCGGATCCTCGAAGACGTTGGCCGCAACCCAGTGCAGCGCCTGCAGCACGCCGGTGAGTTCCATCACGTTGTTGGTCGTGCTCGGCTCGCCGCCACATTCCGAATGGATCTCGACGCCGTCGCGGTAGACCGCGAAACCCCAGCCGCCAACGCCGGGGTTCGGCTCACATGCGCCGTCGGCGTAGATGACGAGGCCAGGAGGCACGGCGCGGTCGATCGGGCCGCGTATCTGGGGACGATCCCCAGATGAACGCTTCAAGCCCCTGATGTCCCGGCTGAGCTCTCCGCGTTGCTGATTTGTCAGCCTCTCGGGGATCTCACGGGCACCGGTCGGAATACGCGTCACAGGCACGCTGCCGGCGGCGACGAGCCTGTTGGCCTCGCGCCGCAGGTCTTGCTTTGACGGCCCGGCTCCGGCGATGCCAGGGAGATCGAACTGTGCGGGCTTCTTCCAGTTTCGGTTCATGCTGACCTCTTGTGATCGAGTGCTGATCTGCCGGCGGGCGGGTCGCCCATGACGGCACTGGTGACGTTGCGCTGAACCGGCAGCGCGTTCGGGACGACTGTGCGGAAGCGCTGCGGAGCAGCGGCAACCGTGGCTGAATGGGAACCTTCCCGCTTTTGAGGGGAAGTCGCCTCCATGCGAACTGATGCAGGGCCCGCCGCCGGCCTCCGCTTCCTGCACTTCTGGAACCAGGTCGACGCCAGCCCCTTCCAGAACGGTACGCAGTGCGTCGCGCCGAAGCGCTTCGCCTCGTGCTCGGCTGTTGCGCCCATGGTCTTCACCACCGACGTCAGATCCTCGCCGTCGACCTGGCCGCGAAACTCTGGATCCGACATCAGGCACTCGACCGCCTTCAGCTGGTTCGCCTGCACCGGACAGCATTCCGCCTTGACCAGGATCTCCAGATATTCGCGAGTGCGCATCGCCCCATGTCTGCCGATCAGCGCCTGCAGCGCGGCGACCGCGATCGTGTCGCCCGGCTTGTGGTCGCCCGGGTTCTTCGGGATACGAGCGCCGGCACGTCGAACAACGTCCGCCAGTGTTTGGGCATCCTCGTCGCCAGCCGCCAGGCGGGCGTGATGGAGCTCGAGGCCGCTGACCGCCTTCCGTTCGGCATTGAGGCCGATGAAGCTGGCCGCCTCCGCTACAGTGCCTTGCACCGACGGCATGATCACCGCCGGAAGGTGGTCGACGAGCGGATGGAGCTTCGCAGCGGCGGCGCGATGCTGACCGTCGATGATCGCGTACCGGTCCCCTTTGGGCACCAGTACGACGGCGCCGAACTTCGACCACGAGAATGCCCGTGCGATCTTCTCGGCTCGCGCCGCGTCTTCCGGCCGCTGATAGCCATGGTCGACGTCGATCAGGTGCTTCGACACCCAGTCGACAACTGGAAGCTCCCCGGGATCGGGAAACGTTCCCTCAATTGCGGGAAGGTCGCTCATTCGAGACCTCTTGAAAAATCCAAGCTCAGTCGCAAATTTTCTGAGCGCCGCGATTGCAGCGGCGAACCCAAGCCCCGGGCCGGTGCGCCGGCCAAAGAGACACGGAGGTCAAGATGCTTGCGAAACCATTTGAGAAGCCGCTTCGGGTATTCGTCGGACTGGGCTTCCCGCGTCAGCTGAATACCGTTGTCGACGCCTACCAGTTCGCGCAGGAATGGTGCGGAAACAGCCCCGAGCAGCGAGCGGCCGTCCGAGCATGCAAGGCGGCTCTCGCCGGCGACGTTGATGCCGAGACCGCCCGCGGCGTGTTCGCGGCCTTCGCTCGCAAGAAGGACATCCTCATCGAGGACGATGAGCACATCCTTCCTCCCAGGGGCTTTAACCCTCAATCCAGTCACGCCTGAGGCGAACGCGGATGTGCTGGGGCTCCGAGGTGCAGAGCCCCAGGCTCCGCCTAGCTTCGGCACGAAATTGGCAGCGTCCCTGGGCAGGCGTTTCGGATTGAACGCGACGTCGTTACTCATGCCGTCACTCCCGCCGATTGAACATCCCGGAACGATCCGTCGGCGAGGAAGGGCGCCAGCACAGGGAAGACGAGCCGGCGATCGACATGTGCGATCTCCCAGTGCGCGATCGGCAGCGCGAACCCCTGGCTAGTCAGGAAGTAGAGGATCGTGTCGATCGGCCTGTCGCCCTCGACATCAATCCGCGGAAGCATGGGACGACGCGTGGCGATGCACTGCTCTTCATCGCCGGCGCCGACGATCATGCCGACGTGGTAGTGCCCGCGGTGCTGCTCGTCTTCCCAGGCATAAGCTATGCCTCGGCCGACGGACTGCTCGCCTTGTTCGCGTTCAGGATCGTAGATGAACAGCGCCTGGTCGAAGGTCGGAAGCCGCCACTGCGACAGGAAGGCGAGCGCTGCGCGGATGCTTCCCAAATCGGCAGCGCTGCCGATTTCCAGCCCCGAATCTGCCAACGTCATGTAGTTGCGCGCCGTCCGCTCAGCGATGCCGGCGCGATCGAGGAACGGTAGCCATTCACCGTGGCGGCATGCCTCCTTCGCCTCGATGAGGAGACGGCCGGCGACGAGTGCCTGCTCTGCTGTCCTGCGGTGCGCGGCTACGATGCCCGCGTTCGCTTCCCTGACACGCTCGGCGAGGTCCGCCAAGCTGTTCGATAGCTCCGTCATGCTGCACCTCCCGGTTCAGTCTGAAAACTTGGGGTTGGATCGGTCGCGCTCCGCCCGAAGATGTGAGGCAGCGCGACGTGGACCTTCGCGAGGGCGTCGGCCCGTGTCTTGGCGGCGAAGTCGGAGATCAGCCGGGCCGTCTCTTCCTCGATCGCGCGGTCCGCCGCGAAGCCGATAGCGAAGAGCTTGTCTCGGAGCGCCAGCATCTCGCCCGAACTGGCGGCCGTGGCCACCACCTGGTTGCGCCAGCGGCGGCCGCCGTCCACTGTCCGAAATGTCTTGCGCATGACGTGCTCAACCTGAACCACGTCGAACTGGTCGGCCGGACGCCGAAGGCAGTCCCAACCGGAGCCGCTATCCTGCAGGCGTTCGACCGCCTCACGCAAATCACCGTCGCCCGGGTAGGGCCCGAAGTGTTCGACATAGACCAGCGCCCACTGGCCGGACTCGATCGGTACAAGGGCGGTCATGCGATCCTCCTCAGGGCGAGTACAGCCCGATTGATCGGTTGTGTTTGCTTCGGTCATGGTGCGTCGACGCTCCTGTTCCAGACGTACTCGCCGCGCTCTTCGGACTTGCTGATCGGATCGCCCGTCATTCGATCGGCCGCCCGCCATGCCTCGGCATTGGTATTGAAGGGGCCAGCAACGATGTCGCTGCCGTTCGTCACGGCCCATCGGCCATCGTCTGTGCGGATCACGGTCATGCGGCCCTCCGGTCCAGGGCAATCACCTTGCCCTCTCCCTTGGGCCGGGGAATTGCGTAGATCGTCTCGATCGCAGCCTTGCGGATCAACGCCGGCATCGCGTCGACCACATTCGACGGCCGTTCGTCTGCCCATGCGAAAAGGTCAAGCTGCTCGTTCACTGCGCGCCTCCCGCTTCCATTCCTCGACATCGCAGGGGAACAACGCTTCGCGCATGTGGCGCTGCATTGCCGTTTCCAGCCTATGTGGAGGTACGCCGATCCTCACCAGAAAGCGGCGGCTCTCCTCCAACGATGCTGGAGCCTCGTAGGGGCTTTCCACGTCCTCACGCGCACGTAGAGTGTAACCTTCACCCTCAGAGCCCTTTGAGTAATTCAGGGGTTCTTCTTCAGGGGTTCTCTTCAAAGGTTTATCCGCCACTACTGGCGGTTCATGATCCGCCACTACTGGCGGTTCATGACTACGCTCAAATGGCGGTTCACTGTCAGGGTGATCCGCCACTACTGGCGGTTCACTCATCCGACGACGACGATCTTCCCGTTCCTCCCTGCGCCGCTCCCGCAGGCCGTCGACACGATCGAGGATGCTGTGCACCTTCTCGCACGGAACGCGCAGCCTGTAGAAATTCGAGGTCGTCTTCCCGCGGCGGATCACCTCGATCCATCCAGAGGCGGCGATCTGAGGCATCAAGCGCTGAACGGTGCGCAGCCCGAGCTCAAGTTCATCGGCGATTGTTTGATGGGCCGGGTCGCACCGCCCGGTGTTGAAGTTGAGGCTCTCGACCAGGAAGATGAGGATCAGCTTGGCATTCGCAGTCATCCTGCCATCGCGGTCTTTCCGTACCCATGACGAAAACTCAGCCTTTGACGCTGTGAACTGGGTGTGAAGGCGGTTGTACTCCGCCTCGACGTCCTTGGGCCAATCGACGCGCGGGCCGTTGGTTTTCTCTGCCAGTGCCCTCGGCATTATCGGTATCCAGTAGAAGCCGCCTTCGGTCCTCACATCGCCCTCGCGCGGATCAGGTTCGCCTCGCGGATCGCCTGCACCGCATCGGAGACGGTCAGGCTGAACTTCCGCTGAAGCTGAGGAGTGATCGCCCGGGTGCGGTCGGCGCTGCCTGTGGCAAGCCAGAGCGCCGCAGCGAAGATCGAACTGTCCGAACTTATCGGACGGTTGGGCTGCGATTTGTCCGACGCGTCGGACATTTTTCGAGCCGCGGCCGTCATGCGTCCCTCCCTTCGCTCACATCGAGCCAGAGACAGAGGACGGCGAACACGAGCAGCGAGATCTGGAGCCAGGTCATGCCGCCTCCTTCCCGTAAGCTGCCTGCAGGAAGTCGCGCTCAAGATTAATCGCGCGATCAATCACGTCATTCCAGACGAAGCGGAGCATATCCATCTGACCTGAGTTCAAGACGATGCGGACGTTGGCACCTGCCTCGCGGAGTGTGCCGCCCTCGTAGTCGACGAGATTTTCGTCCAGCAGGTCGCCGAGAATTCGAGCCATGCAGGCAACACCGCGAACGTACATCTCCAGGTCTTCAAAACTGTTCAGTCGTTCCTTGAGATCGGTCGTGGTCATGCCGGGCTCCCTTTCACGATCAGTGCGAATGCGTTCAGGTGATCGATCTGGATCCGAAATCGCCCGCCGTGGAGGGCCTGCATCGCGGCCGCGAGTGCTGCTGCGGCCGCCTCGACATCGGCGGTGGCGCGTTCGCCCTCTGCCGCGGCATGCAGTAACTGGTCGAAAGGCGAAGTGATGCTTCCGGCGAACTTGGTGATGCTGGTCATGGTGCTCACCCCACTTCGGTCGCAAAGGCAGCGCCGATCTTGACGCTCATCCTTGTTACCCAGGGCGTGCCGGTGTGCTCCTGCATCGCCAGCCGGAACTGCTCCAGGTGATAGGTCGCCCGGTCGAGCGGAGAGGCCTCAGAGGCCGCCGTCGCGGCGGGCAGGGCGACAAGGGCCGGAGCCGCGGCGAGGGCACCAAGGAACGACCTGCGGGTGACGTCAGGCTTTGCCGAAACTTGCCCATCAGGGCGCGGGGGTGTAATGGTCTGCATGTTCAGATTTCCTTTCGGGGGAAGTTGAGAACCATGGCTCGGGAGCGTTGGCGCGCTCGCCGGGCCTTTTGCGTTCTGAGAGGTGTTCAAGCCGCGTCCCTCTCCGCTGTGGAGCGCACGGGCTTTGACAGCCGCTCGGCTGCCCAGGCGTCGAGATCTTCCGGTCGATAGAGCGGGATGCGTCCCGCGTACTGCATGGCGGGGCCGCCGCCAGTCGAAGCGAGCTTGTTGAGCGTGGCCACGGCAATCGGAATGCCGTGCTTGCCCATCAGGTAGTCCGGTACCTCTGTTCGGCGCAGGCGGGGTCGTCCTTCGTTTACCAAGTCTCCATCTCCTTTCAAATAACGTATGGCACGTCTGCCATATCTGGCATATTCGAGGGAGTGGTGGTTAAGTCAAGCGAATTCTATGGCACCCATGCCATATCGGCCGCGCCAGTTGGGGAAAACGATGGCGAAGAAACAACTCGCGAAAGATCAGGACAAGTTCATTGTCCGTCTGCCGGACGGCATGCGCGAGCGTATCAAGTCGAAAGCCGATCGGGCAGGAGTGTCGATGAATGAAGCAATCGTGTGGGCGCTTGAGCGCGCTTTTCCAGCACCTGTAACGATCGAAGAAAAGCTCGGAGAACTGGTCGACCTGGTCTCCGCGCTAAAGGGCGATGACAGTTATCATATGGTCGACAGGCTCGTAGATGAAATCCATAAGACCCTTGAGAGCGTAGCAAACTATAGGGTGAAAGCACAGCCGAACTTTAGAAACATGGTGGCCGATCGATACGAGCGCTGGAATGAAGAGGAGGCCGAGCGCGCTAGGTATCTTCAAGAATATCCCTTTGCTGACGCCATCCGGCCACAAGAGCCGAGCGATCCCTTCGCAACAAAGCGGAAGTAGGATTAAGCTCTCCTCGGCATCTCAAGCACCTTGCCGCTGGCGCCCGTCATCTGCCGGTAGACTTCACCGCACACCTTGTTCGCAGCTGCCACCAACACCGCGTCGAGCCGGTGGACGTACCTGCTGGTCACGGTATCCCCGGCATGGCCGATCAGCGCTGCAATCGAGCTTTCAGCGAAGCCCAGGTCGCCAGCGACAGAGGCGTAGCTGTGGCGCATGGTGTGGGGCGTGACCCCCTCGAGCCCAGCCCGTTTCATGAACCGCACCCACGCCCCAGCAAGACCGTTGTAGTGGCCGCCGTCCTTGCGCAGGGCAGGGAGCACGTAGGGACTACCGGGAACGCGTAGAGCGCCGCGCAGCACATCGAACGCCTCACGCCCTACCGGGCGCACTGACGGCCCGCTTTTGCTGTCGGCAAGTCGGAAGCATTGTCCGTCCTCGTCGACTTCCGTCCAACGAAGCGCTTCAATTTCGCCGAGACGGCAGCCCGTGAGCGCCAGGAGCCACGCTCCGGTCACCGCCTGCGGAGTGTCGTACTCTGCTTCATCGCCGCTCAGCGCCTTCCCCAGCGCCTTGTACTCTCCCACCACAAGACGGCGGGTCCGAACACCATCGGCAGGCAGCTTGACGCCCTGCGCTGGATTGGCGGGGATAATCCCCTCGTCGACGGCATAGGTCAGGATGCCGCCTAAGAAGCCTGTGGTGCGCGCTGCAGTGCCTATGCCGCCCTTCACCTCCACACGCGCGCCGTTCTTGCCTGACCGATTCTTCACGGCTGTTTTCCCCGCCGACACATCCCTCACGAACTTGGTGATGTCGGCGCGGGTGACGTCGATCACCAGCTTGTTGCCGAGCAACGGCTTGATGTGACGCGCGATCCGGCCGCGGTCGATCTCAATCGTGGAAGCCTTCTTCGGTCGGTTGCGACGTCGACCCAGGATCAGGCCCTTTTCAGCAGCCTTCATGTACTGGTCGCAGAGCTCCGCCACGGTGAGCGATGCCCGCCGAGTCTTTCGCTCGAGCAGCGGATCCGCTTTCTGAAGGACGATGCCACCAAGCGTTTCGATCGCAACCTTCCGGGCCTGCTCCGTCGTCAGCACGCCATGCTTGCCGATCGTCATCCGGCGCCGAGCGCCATCGCCGGTCCGATAATCGACGAAGTAGGTGCGGCGTCCGGTGGGGTGGATGTAGGCTCCGAACCCCTTCAGATCCGAGCACCAGATTGTATACTGCTTGTCACGCAGTTCAGCGCTGTCGACGACACCTTTGGTGAGTTTTGGCATTCGGGAAGCATCCTGAGAGGCGACAACTCACAGTATGCTCACCACGGGACGGGAAACAAGGGCAACCTGCGGGTGTTGCTGGCAAACATGCGAAAAGGCGGACGCCCTGAAATTCAAGGCATCCGCCATATTGGGAAAGGTTACGGCAACTTCCGGAAGCCGCCTGTCACCGCCGAAGGAGGGGAGCCATTACGACCTGCCCATCGCGCTCGGCCTGATGGCGGCGCTCGGCGCCATTCCGGGCGACGCGCTGGCGGACTACGTGGTGCTGGGCGAGCTCTCGCTGGACGGCATGATCGCTCCGGTGGCCGGCGCGCTGCCCGCCGCCATCGGCGCCGGGGCCCTCGGCAAGGGCCTCATCTGCCCGCATGCTTCGGGTCCGGAGGCGGCCTGGGCTGGCGCCGACATCGACATCCTCGCGCCGCGCAGCCTGATCGCCATGGCCAACCATTTTCGCGGCACGCAGGTGCTTTCACGCCCGGTCGCCAGCGTCCAGCCGCCGGCACGCGACCTTCCCGACCTCGCCGACATCAAGGGCCAGGAGACCGCCAAGCGCGCGCTGGAAGTGGCGGCTGCCGGCGGCCACAATCTTCTGATGATCGGCCCCCCGGGCGCCGGCAAGTCGATGCTGGCGCAGCGCCTTCCCTCCATCTTGCCGCCGCTGCAGCCAAGGGAACTGCTCGAAGTCTCCATGGTCGCCTCGATGGGGGCGAGCTCGCCGGGGGGAGGCTGACCGATCGGCGGCCGTTTCGCGCGCCGCACCATTCCGCTTCGATGGCGGCGATGGTCGGCGGCGGCCTGCGCGTGCGGCCGGGCGAGGCCTCGCTGGCGCACCATGGCGTGCTCTTCCTCGACGAACTGCCGGAATTCGTGCCTCAGGTGATCGATGCGCTGCGCCAGCCGCTGGAGACCGGGGACTGCGTGATCGCGCGGGCGAACAGCCGGGTCACCTATCCGGCGCGCATCCAGCTCGTCGCCGCCATGAACCCGTGCCGCTGTGGCATGGCCGGCGAGCCGGGCTACCGCTGTGCGCGTGGCGACCGCTGCCGCACCGACTACCAGGCGCGCATCTCCGGTCCGTTTCTCGACCGCATCGACCTCAAGATCGACGTGCCGGCTGTCTCCGCGGGCGATCTGATCCGGCCGGCGAAGTCAGAGCCGAGCGCCGCCGTTGCCGGACGCGTCGCCCGCGCGCGGGCGATCCAGCTGGAGCGTTTCGAGCGGTTTGGTGCTGCGGCTGCAACCAACGCCCAATGTCCAACCGCGCTGGTCGAGGAGATGGCCGCGCCCGATGCGGGCGGCCTCGCCCTGCTGCGCGACGCCAGCGAAAAATTCGGGCTGTCGGCCCGCGCCTATCATCGGGTGCTCAAGGTCGCCCGAACGCTGGCCGATCTCGACGGCGTTACGACGGTCGGGCGCATCCATCTGGCCGAGTCGATCTCCTACCGGATGGCGGGCGAGAGGCTGGCGCAGGCGGCGTAGAGCATTTCTTGCAGCCAAGCGGAATCGTCTGGCGTCGCACAAATGCGGCTCGAAACAGAGAGAGCGGCGAACTGGCATTCGTCAGAATGCCCGCAGGTCTAGTCGTCGAGGACGCGAATGCAGGGCGGCCGGATCGTGCCGGCGGCCTTGGTTCGCGACCATGGGTCAGCCGTCCTGGTCCTGGACGAAGTGGCCTGGCGAGACCTCGCGGTAGGTGCGTTTGGGCGGGGTGTAGTCGTAGGGGCGGAGCGGGCTCTTGATCTCCTCGCCGAGGGCCGGGCGGGTGAGCGCGCCGCGGCGCGACGGGTCGGGGACCGGGACCGCGGCGATGAGGCGCCGGGTGTAGGGATGCTGCGGATTGTCGAAGATCGCGGCGCGCGGCCCGATCTCGACGATCTCGCCGAGATACATGACGGCGACGCGGTGGCTGATGCGCTCGACGACGGCCATGTCGTGCGAGATGAACAGGTAGGCCAGGCCGCGCTGCTGCTGGATGTCGAGCAGCAGGTTGGAGACCTGCGCCTTGACCGAGACGTCGAGCGCCGACACCGCCTCGTCGGCGACGATCAGCTTCGGGTCGAGCGCCAGGGCGCGGGCGATCGAGATGCGCTGACGCTGGCCGCCGGAGAATTCGTGCGGATAGCGCTCCGCCATCGCCGCCGCCAGGCCGACCTGCTCGAGCAGCTCGGCGACGCGCGCCTTGGCCGCCGCCTTGCCCATCAGGCCGTGCGCCAGGATCGGTTCGGCGATGGCCGAGCCGACGGTGATGCGCGGATTGAGCGAGGCGAACGGGTCCTGGAAGATCATCTGCGAGGTGCGCCGCATGGCGCGCAGCTCGCGCGCCCCGGCCGTCTTCATGTCGTGGCCGTCGACGACGATCGCGCCGGCCGTCGGCTGCACCAGCCTGAGGATGGCGCGGCCGGTGGTCGACTTGCCGCAGCCGGATTCGCCGACCAGCGCCAGCGTCTCGCCCGGCCGCAGGTCGAAGGAGACGTCCTCGACCGCGTGGATGCGGCCGTTGGGCAGGTCGAAGCGCACCGCCAGGTCGGAGACCGTCAGGATGGGAGCGGCGTCCTTGGCCGCGGCGTCCATGGCGCGGCCGTCGACCGCCTCGCCGGTGGCTGGGTCGACCTCGGGAAAGCGCCGCGGGACCTCGCTGCCGCTCATTGCGCCGAGCCGCGGGATCGAGGCGAGCAGCGCCTTGGTGTAGACCTGCTGCGGCGCGTCGAAGATCGCCTGGGTGGGGCCGGTCTCGACGAGGTCGCCGCGCAGCATGACGACGGTGCGGTCGGCCACCTCGGCCACCACGCCCATGTCGTGCGTGATGAACAGCACGGCCATGTTCTCCTCGGCCTGCAGCTCGCGGATCAGGTGCAGGATCTCGGCCTGGATGGTGACGTCGAGCGCCGTCGTCGGCTCGTCGGCGATGAGCAGCTTTGGCCGGCAGGCGAGCGCCATGGCGATCATCACGCGCTGGCGCATGCCGCCGGAGAATTTGTGCGGATATTCGTGCAGCCGGGTCCTGGCCGCCGGGATGCGGACGCGCTCCATCAGCCTGACGGCTTCCGCCTCGGCCGCCGTCCAGCCCATGGCCTGGTGCAGCACCAGCGCCTCGGCCAGCTGGTTGCCGATGGTGAAGACCGGGTTGAGCGAGGTCATCGGCTCCTGGAAGATCATGCCGATCGCGCCGCCGCGCACGGCGCGCATCTCCGCCTCCGACGCCTTCAGCAGGTCGCGGCCGTCGAGCAGGATGCGGCCTTCGCAGCGCGACTTGCCCGGCGGCAGCAGGCGCATCGCCGACAGCGCCGTGACGCTCTTGCCGGAGCCGGATTCGCCGACGATGGCCACCGTCTCGCCGGCCGCGACCTCGAAGCTGATGTCGCGGATCACCGCCCGCCAGCCCTCGGCCGTGCGGAACGAGGTGGTCAGCTTCTCCACCGACAGCACCGGCGGGGTTTTGGGGCTGGATAGCGTCATCTTGTCAGCGCTCTTTCGACAGGCGCGGGTCGACGAGGTCGCGCAGGCCGTCGCCCAGGAGCTGCAGCGACAGCACCGAGAAGACGATGGCCAGCCCCGGAAACACCATCAGCCAGGGCGCGTTGTTCATGAACTCGCGGCCCGAGGCCAGCATCGTGCCCCAGGTCGGCATGTCGGTGGAGACGCCGACGCCGAGGAACGACAGGCTCGCCTCCGCCAGCATCGCCGAGGCGAAGACGAAGGTCGCCTGGACGAGGATCGGCGAGGCGAGGTTGAGCAGCACGTGGCGCAGCAGCACCTGCCAGGTGGGCAGCCCGAGCGCCACCGCCGCCTCGATATAGGGCAGTTCGCGCAGCACCAGCGTCGAGCCGCGCACGATGCGGGCGAGGCGCGGCGCATAGGTGATGCCGAGCGCCAGGATCACCGTCGTCAGCGACGGCCCGAGCGCGGCCACCAGGGCGATGGCGAGCAGGATGTCGGGGAACGACATCATGGCGTCGAGCAGCCGCGAGATCGGCGCGTCGAGCTTGCGGAAGAAGCCGGCGGCGACGCCGAGGAAGACGCCGAGCAGGGTCGAGATGCAGACGACGCCGAGGCTGACCAGCAGCGAGATGCGGCCGGCATAGATGGCGCGCGAGAAGATGTCGCGGCCGAACTCGTCGGTGCCGAAGAAATGGGTCAGCGACGGCGCCTTGAGCTTGTTGACGATCGACAGCTTGTTGGGCGCGTAGGGCGCGATCCACGGCGCCAGGAGGGCGGCGAGCACCACGATCAGCAGGATGATGGCGCCGCAGGCGATGGCGCGGTTCCGGAACAGCTGGCGCAGGCCCGACGCGAGCGGCAAGGTGAGGGAGCCGAGCGTCACAGCCGCACCCGCGGATCGACGAGGATATAGAGCATGTCGACGCCGAAATTGATCAGCACGTAGATGGCGGCGACGACCAGCAGCGCCCCCTGGATGACGGGATAGTCGCGCCGCAGCACCGCCGACACCACCAGGTTGCCGATGCCGGGCAGCCCGAACACCGTCTCGGTGACCACCGCGCCGGCGACCAGCATGGCGATCGACAGGCCGATCACGGTGATGATCGGCACCAGCGCGTTCTTCAGCGCATGTTTTAGGATGACCCGCAGCTCGCCGGCGCCCTTGGCGCGCGCCGTGCGCACATAGTCGTCGCTGAGCACGTCGAGCATGGCGGCGCGGGTGAAGCGGGTGATCAGCGCCGAGTTGACGACGCCGAGCGCGATCGCCGGCAGCACCAGGTGGTGCAGCCGCTCGAGGAAGCCGGTGTCGGGCCCGCCATAGCCGGAGGCCGGGAACCAGCCCTGGCCGACGGCGAAGACCTGGATCAGGATCAGCCCCAGCCAAAAACTCGGGATGCTGGCCGCCACCATGGTCAGGGTGACGACGATCTGGTCGAACAGGGTGCCGCGCCGCACCGCCGACAGGATGCCGACCGGCAGCGCGATGGTCACCGCAATGAGGATCGAGAACAAAGTGAGGAAGAAGGTCGGCTCGGCGCGGCTCGCCAGCGCCTGGGTGACCGGCTGGCCGAGGAAGATCGACTGGCCGAGGTCGCCCTTGAGGATGCCCAGCACGAACTGGCCGTACTGGACGAGCAGCGGCGCATCGAGGCCCAGCCTGGTGCGCAGATCAGCGATGTCTTCCGGCGTGGCGTCCGAGCCGAGCATCACGGCGGCCGGATCGCCGGGGGTCACCCGCACGATGATGAAGACGACCGTCACCACGAGGGCGAGCACGATCAACATGCCCACCAGTCGTTCCAACAGCGCCCGAGCGACCCTCGACATTGTTCAGCGCCTCACTGCTTCGGCGTCACGTTCCAGAAATGCGGCCAGTAGGTCGGCGTGTAGCCGGTGACCGCCGCGGACAGGCCCGAGAGCGCATTGAAGTTGCCGACCTTGTAGAGCGGCGCGTCGTCGTAGATGACCGTCTGGATGCCCTTCCAGGCTTCGAGCTTGGCGTCGTCGGTGGTGGCGTCCATGTAGGCGGCCACCGCCTTGGCCTTCGCATCCGACACGTACCAGCCCGGATAGGTATCCGTGATGGTGTTGATCGTCGTCGGATCGCCGGGGAAGTTGGAGTGGGTGATGAAGATGTCCCACTGCCCCGGGTCGGCGCGGCGGGTGGTCAGCGTCGCCCAGTCCACAACCTGCATGTCGACCTTGAAGCCGGCGGCCTCGAGATAGGCCTTGGCCACCTCGCCGATCTTGTAGTGGAACTCGTACTGGCGGCTGGTCAGGATGCGCAACGGCGTGCCGTCATAGCCGGCCTGCTTGACGAGTTCTGCCGCCTGCTCCGCGTCCTCGCCGCCGTAGCGGGCCACGCCATCCTCGGTGTTCCAGAACGAGCCTTTGGGGAACAGCGAGCCGTCGACGCTGAAGAAGCGCTCGTCGGAGAACGCCGCCAGCATCATGTCGGACGGATTGAGCGCCGCCTGCACGGCCTGGCGGAGCGCCTTGTTGGTGAGCAGGCCCTCCTTCATGTTCATGTTGAGCGACAGCCAGCCGGTGTTCTCGAAGATGACGGGCTTGGCGGTGCCGCTCGCCTCGACGCGATCATAGGCGCTGACCGGCAGGGAGTCGGCGAAGTCGAACTGGCCCGAGATCAGTCCCTCGACGCGGGTATTGGCGTCCGGCACCGGGACGAAGCGGATTTCCTTGGCAATGGCCTCGCGCTTGCCGGCAAAATTGCTCGGCTCGCCTTCCGGCGACTTGTAGCCGTCGAAGCGGATGAGCTGCGTGTACTGGTCGGGCTTGCGCTCCTTCAGCGCATAGGGACCGGTGCCGACGAACTGGGTCAGCGTGTCCGCGATCGTCTCCGACGGGATGATGATGGAGGCCTGGGAGAGCGTCGCCAGCAACGGCGCGTAACGCGACTTCAGCTTGATGACGACGGCGTTGGCGCCGTCCTCCGCGATGCTGTCGACGATGGCGGCGACCTGCTTGCCCTTCGAGTTGATGGCCATCCAGCGCTGCAGCGAGGCGACGACGTCCTTGGAGTCGAAATCGCTGCCGTCATGGAATTTTACGCCCTCGCGCAGCGCGATGCGGTAGGTCAGGCCGTCCTCGGAAATCTCGGGCATGGCCGCCGCCAGCAGCGGCACGGACTTCCACTGTGCGTCGTAGGTGTAGAGCGTCTCGAAGATGTGCTGGTCGATGGTCAGCACGATGTCGGTCGGCGTCTGCATGGCGTCGAGCGTCGGCGGCTCGCCGATGGTGGCGACGGTCAGCACGCCGTCAGTCGCCTGGGCCATCGCCAGTCCGCTGGTCGTCGCCAGCGCAGCGGCCAGCGTCGTCAGAAATAGTGCACGTTTCATTCCCAAACCTCCCGGTTGTGTTCAACGATGAGAAGCGGCGGAGCCGCGTGGCCACCTGGGCGGGCGTCGGTCCCAGGCCGGCGGCGTGGCCGCCGTACGCCGCAGGCGTCACCGTCGAAGGCGCGCCCGATACCGGCATGACCTCATGAAATCTGGAGAACTCTCAGCCCGCGGTGACCTCACGCACTGCACAGATTTGTAATTTATTTTCTCCATTGTGCAATTCTTCCCTAGCTTGTCAACGGCTGCGTTGCCGTTCGAGCGCAATCATGTAATTAATTTACGAAACCCGGCTCAGCAGGAGCGCACCGACATGGAACTCTTTCACGCCCTCACCGATGAGGACGGCAGGCTCTCCGGGCAGGAAAGGCGGCTGGCGGACTGCGTGCTCGAGGACGTCGATTTCGTCGTCAATTCGTCCATCGTGGATCTGGCGGAGCGGGCGGGCGTCTCGCCCCCGACGGTGACGCGCCTGTGCCGCCGGCTGGGCTGTGATGGCTATTCGGACTTCAAGGTGCGACTGGCGAAGTCGACCTATGTCGGACTGCGCTACCTGAAGCCCGAAGCGCCGAGCGCCACGCCGGCCGAGGTCGCCGAGGATATCGTGACCAAGGCGCAGAACGCTCTGTTCACGATGCACCGGCAGCTCGACATCGACGTGATGGACAAGGCCGCGCACATGTTGCGCGGGGCCGAGTTCATCCAGGCCTTCGGGGCGAGCGGCAACTCGGCGATGATCGTCAACGAGCTGCACAACCGGCTGTTCCGGCTGGGCTGCCGCATCAGCGCGTCGAACGACCACAACATGAATCTGATGATTTCGGCCGCCATCCAGCCGGGGGCGGTGGTGTTCGGCTCGTCCATCACCGGCCGCGACCGCGGCCTCCTGGACTGCCTCGAATTGCTGCGGCGACGCGACGTTCCGACCATCGTCATCACGCAGGGCAACTCGCCCGTGGCCGAGGCAGCCGACCTGGTCATCGCGATCGAGATGCCGGAAGGCAAGAACATTTTCCGCCCGACCTCGACGCGATACGCCTATCTGGCGGTGATCGACATCCTCGCCAACCTGGTGGCCTATGCCGACCGCAACCGCTCGGCCAAGACGCTGCGCAACATCAAGGAAGAACTGGTGCGCCGCCGCGACGGCGACGACCGTCAACTGCTGGGCGACTGAGCCCGCCGCCGCCGCCCGTCCCCGGCAGGTGCGGGGGCGTCCCGGTGCCGGCGGCGCCGAACGTATCGGCGCCGCGGAACCTGGAAACCACGCGACGGCGCGGCGACGCTGACGTCACCAGTCGACGACGGTTCCGTCGTCGAGCACTGCGTTCCTCGCGTGGTAGATCTCGGCGGCGAACGGATGCTTTGCGCATGCCGCTTCGTTGACCTCGAGGCCGAGGCCCGGCTTGTCCGGGATCTGCCAGGCGCCGTCGACCCTGTTGATCGGCCCCTCGACGACCTCGCCGTACCATGGCACCGAGCCGGTCATTTCTTCCTGGATGACGAAGTTCGGCGTGGCGATGTCGAAGTGCAGGGCGGTGATGCCGGCGATCGGGCCGAGCGGGTTGTGCGGCGCAATGCCGATTCCCGCCGTTTCTGCCGCGGCCGCGATCTTGCGGGCCTCCGAGAGCCCGCCCGTATGGGCGATGTCGGGCTGTGCGATGTGAATGGCCCGCCTGGCGAACAGGGGATCGAACTCGGCCCGGCCGATCAGCCGTTCGCCCGTGGCGATGGGAACCGGCGAGCGCTCGGTGACCTGCGCCATCAGCAGCGGATCGCCCGGCGGCACCGGCTCCTCGACGAACAGCGGCCGCCCGGGTGCGAGCACGTTGATGTAGTCCATCGCGGCCGAGACGGACGCCGGACGTCCGTGGAAGTCGACCATGATCTCGATGTCGTCGCCCACCGCCTCCCTGAGGCCCATCATCAGCTTGCCGACATGGTCGACGTTGCGGATGGTGGTCGTGTAGTGGGTGTAGGGGACGAACACGACCTTGAGCGCCTTGTATCCGGCCTCGACGACTTTCAGCGCGCTGTCGACCAGCGGGCCGACCTGCATCGTCTCGTAGACGGACTTCATGTCGCCCAGCCCGAGATGAGTGTAGACGGGCACCTTGTCGCGCGTCTTGCCGCCGAGCAGACGCCAGACCGGCGCGTTCAGGTCCTTGCCCAGGATGTCCCAGAGCGCGACCTCGATGCCGGAGATCGCCGACGCGCCGATGGAGCCCATGCGCCAGAAGCCGTGCTTGTGCATGATGCGCACGCACTGCTCGATGTCCCTCGGATCCTGTCCGAGCAGCAGCGGCTCCAGGTCCTCGACGGCGCCGACCACGGCCCGCGTCTTCCACTCGAGCGTCGCCTCGCCCCAGCCATAGAGCCCGGGAGTATCCGTTTCGACCTTCACGAATACCCAGTTCCGCATCTCGGCGTTGACGACCGTGGTGCGTATCCTTGTGATCTTCACTGCGACGTTCTCCAGGGGGACAAACCGACGGCGGGCACAGGCGGCCCGCCGTCCTCATGATTGCGCGCGAGCGGCGCCCGTTGTTACTTGCGGACCTTCGCGATGGCGGCGTTGAGACGCTCCACGACGTCCGCGCCGACGGACTGCGAGTGCTTCTCGTAGACGCTGGCGAGCTTTGCACGCATGGCGTCGATCACGGCAGGTTCGACCTCGTTGACCTCCATCCCCGCTTCGATCACCTTCTTGTAGGCCGCGTCGACCCGGCCGGCCATTTCCGACCTCTGCACCTTCGTCGCCTCTGCCGCGCACTCCGTCACGACGGCCTGCTCTTCGGCCGAAAGCTTCTCCCAGAGCGGGCCGGAATACATGAGCATGACCGCGCTATAGACGTGGTTGGTCTTCGACACGTAGTCCTGCACGTCGGCGAGCTGCGCGTCGGCGATGGTGAGGATCGGGTTCTCCTGGCCGTCGATCGCGCCCGTCTCCAGCGCGGGGAACACCTCGCCCCAGCTCATCGGGATCGGGTTGGCGCCGAGCGCGGAGAAGGAATCGATGAAGACGTTGTTCTGCATCACCCGCATCCGCAGACCCGAAAGGTCCTCGACGGCCTTGATCGGCCGCTTCGAGTTGGTGATCTGGCGGACGCCGTAGTCCCAGTAGCCGAGGTTCACCAGGCCGTGCTGGGGCATGAGTCCGCTGAGGTACTCGCCGAACTCGCCGTCGAGGACGGCAAGGGCCTCCTCGGGGTTGTTGAACAGGAAGGGAAGGTCGAAGACGCCGAGCTTCGGCTCCAGCCCCGCCAGCGGCGAGGTCGTCGTCATGAACATGTCGAGCGTGCCGGCGCGGGCGGCCTGGCTCATCTCCTGGTCGCCGCCCAGAGCGGCATTGTGGATGCCCTGGATGGTCATCTTGCCGCCGGTGCGGTCGGCGGCGCACTTCGCCATCGCCTCGACGGCGATGCCGTTCGGGTGCTCTGGCGTCAGCGTGCTGCCCACGCGGATCGTCCGCTCCGATATCTCGGCGTTGGCCACGCCCGCCATTGCGGCAAGGATCGCGCCCCCGACCAGTCCTGCAATGCCAATCTTGTTCATGTTCTGCTCCCGGTTTTCAGTTGTTGTGACGGCTTCTACCTGCCCCTCAGCCATTGAAGCGGCTCGATGACGAGGCTGGGGAAGAGGATCAAGAGGACGACGACGAGGCTCTGTGCGAGAAGGAATGGCCAGATGCCCTTGAGCACCTTGTCCATGGAAACCTTGCCGACGCCGCACACCACGTTGAGCACGATGCCGACCGGCGGCGTGATCAGTCCGATGGCGTTGACCATGATGAAGAGGACGCCGAAATAGACGGGGTTGATGCCCACCTCGCGGACGAGGGGCATCAGGATCGGCGTGAGGATCAGCACCGTCGGACCGAAGTCGAGCGCAGTCCCTACCGCGAACACCAGCGCCATCAGGACGATGAGGAAGAGGGTAGGATTGTCCTTGAACGGTTCCAGGAGCGCGCCGAACTGCGCCGGGATATTGGCCTGCGCAATCAGCCACGCGGAGACGCCCGCCGCGGCGATGAGGAACATCACGATCGCCGACATCTTCCCGGCAGCCAGGAACAAGCCGTAGAGCTGGCTGAAGGAGAGCTCCCTGTAGACCAGCAGGCCGACGACGAGCGCATAGACCGCGGCGACCACCGCGGCCTCGGTCGGCGTGACGATGCCGAAGCGGATGCCGCCCAGCACGATCGCCGGCATCACCAGGGCGAACGCGCCGTCCACGGTCGCCTTGCCGCGCTCGCGCCAGCTCGCCTTGGGCAGGACCTTTATGTTGTGGTTGTTGCGGACGACGAAGGCCCACGCGACGATCAGCGACGCCGCCATCATCAGCCCCGGTACGATGCCGCCCAGGAACAGCTGGGTGATCGAGACGTTGGCGGCGACGCCGAAGATGATGAAGCCGACGGACGGCGGGATGACGGGCGCGACGATGCCGCCAGCCGCGATCAGTCCGGCGGACTGCCCCGCATCGTATCCGGACGAGCGCATCATCGGGAGGAGGAACGCGGCGAGGGCGGCGGTGTCGGCTGCCGCCGAACCGGAAAGCGCGGCGAGAATGATCGCGGCGAAGATGACGACGTAGCCCAATCCGCCGTGATAGTGGCCCACGAAGGTCATCGCGAAATGCACGATGCGCTTCGACAGGCCGCCGGCGTTCATGAGTTCGCCCGCCAGCAGGAAGAACGGGATCGCCAGAAGCTGAAAATTGTCCGCTCCGGTGACCATGTTCTGCGCGATGATCTCGGCGCTGAACAGGTTCATGTGCAGCATCAGCGCGACGCTGCAGACGATCAGCGCGAACGCCACCGGCACGCCGATGGCAAGCGCCGCGCACAGCGCCACCAGAAAGACGGCAATCGTCAATCGAGCCTCCCTCTCGTCTCGGCGATCACCTTGTCGTCCTCGGTTTCCGAGAACGCGGCGAGCTCGTCTGCCGATACCCGCCCGGTCAGCGCACGTGCCAGCCGGTCAAGGGAGGTCGTCGCCATCAGCACGGCGGAAAGCAGCGCGACGCCCTGAACGTAGATGAGAGGGACCCCGAGGATCGGCGAAACCACTGTTGCGTTGATGCGCCATGTGCCTAGGCTGCCCCACATCAGGAGCAGCGCGCAGGCTAGGACGAGCGCCTCGGACGCCGCCATGAGATAGCGCCAGCTGGACCTTGGCATGGACGTGATGACGAACTTCATGCCCAGGTGCAGCGAATGGCGATGGGCGATGGCCGCGCCG
This sequence comes from Mesorhizobium shangrilense, assembly GCF_028826155.1. Taxonomy (NCBI): domain Bacteria; kingdom Pseudomonadati; phylum Pseudomonadota; class Alphaproteobacteria; order Hyphomicrobiales; family Phyllobacteriaceae; genus Arvimicrobium; species Arvimicrobium flavum. The sequence continues at coordinate 376,992 of NZ_JAQGPN010000001.1, read as the reverse complement.
ATGAAGGTCAGCCAGACGAACAGGAAGCGGGGCAATTCGTCGGCAATGTGGATGCTGTAGTCGAATGCGTATCGAGCCACCGCGTTGGCGAACACGAGCGCAACCATGCCGGCCAGCAGGCCGACGAGGAGCATTTCCAGAATTCGGTAGAGTGCGTCGTTTATCCGCGCCATCGCATGGGACCGCAAGCGCTCGAATGAGCGCAGGACGGATTCCTCCTCCCGTGAAAGATGGGCGCGGCCTCCTCAGCCGATCCCCGCCCGTTGTTCCGAACCTGACTTGTAAGACAACTTACGACATGACATCTTGTTGTCAACACACTAGGTGGAGGTAAGCTTGAAGCTCTCGACGGTCCCCCCGAGGTCGAGCCTGGTCGATGACGCGATCCGCCTCATCGAAACCTCCATCCGGGAGGGAACGGCGGCAGGCACGCGCCTTCCTTCGGAAGCAGAGATCTCGCGGCAATTGGGCGTCAGCCGCCCGGTCGTCCGGGAGGCGCTTGCGTTCCTTCGCGCCGACGGACTGGTCGAGAGCCGGCACGGGCAGGGCCTCTTCGTCACCGAGCAGGCGGTGCTGCGCATCCGCGCCGACGACCTGCGTCCGGATCGCGCGGGCCTGCTTGACCTGCTGGAGATGCGGCGCGCGCTGGAAAGCGAGACGGCCCGCCTGGCGGCACAGAGGCGCACGCCCGAGGATGTCGACAAGCTGCGGGCTGCGCTGGAGGGGATGGCCGCGGCCGAGAGGGAGGGCCGCGACGGCGTCAGGGAGGACCTGCACTTTCATCTCACCATCGCGAGCATCGGCCGGAATCCGCTGCTCATGAAGATCATCCACTTCTGGACGCCTGCGTTGCAGGACGCGATCGGCTATCTCCGCGAGGCGGACAAGAAGGACGCGGAAATCCTGCGGACCAGGCAGCATCGCCACGAGGAGATCTTCGGCTTCATCGAAGCGGGCAACGCCGACGCGGCGCACAAGGCGATGGTCGACCACATGAACGAGACGCTCGACCGCTTCGAGAAGGAAGGCGCGCCGGAAAAGTCCTGAGGCCAGTCGCCGGCCAGACATCATGCGTCGGGGGTAGACGTGACGGGCCGGGTCGCCGTCTTCACTGGCGCAGCAGGAAGCGGGGAGGCGAAACCTCCACGCCGCATAGGGTTGCTATTGGGGCATGAGCCGTTCGAGCTCGCCCAGCCGCTTGAGGGCTGCCTGCTGCTGCAGCCAGCCATAGTTGATGCCGCTGGCGTTCAGGGTGCTTCCCGTCTGGAACGGATACTGGTCGAAGTCCTGGAAGAACTCCTTGATCTTGCCCTGGATGGGCACCAGCAGCCACATGTTCCGGGCTAGGAACTCGATGGCTCCTCCGCCGTCTTCCATACCCCGCTCGTAGGGGTCCATGCGCAGGTTTGCGATGACCGCCCAACTCGGCACCTCGCGGGTCGCAGTGGCGATGTTGCCGTGGCTCGCCTGTGCGAAACTCAGCTTCCAATCGTTCCAGCGTATGGCGTTGAGGTTGCCGCCCTGGTCGAAGTAGTAGACGACGTCCCGCGGCGGCGTCTTGGCTTCGCCCTTCAGCAGTTCCGTCAGGTCGTACCCGTCGAGGTGTACCTTGAAGGTCTTGCCACTGGCCTGGAAGCCCTTCTTCATCTCCTCCTTCACATCGCCGATGCCGGCGGCCGCCGCGAATGTGGGCATCCAGTCCATCAGCGTCACCGGCTCGTTCACATGCGTGCCGGGCTTCACGACGCCCGGCCACCGCACCATCATCGGGATGCGGAAGCCGCCCTCCCAGGTCGTTCCTTTCTCGCCATGGAACATTGTCTGTGCACCATCGGGCCAAAGGGCGAGCTCGGCCCCGTTGTCGGTCGTGTAGAGCACGATGGTGTTGTCGGCGATGCCGAGATCGTCGAGCTGTTGCAGCAGCTGGCCGACATGGCCGTCATGCTCGACCATGCCGTCGGCGTGGATGCCCTTGCCGGTCTTGCCGAGCGATTCCGGCTTGAGGTGGGTAAAGACGTGCATGCGCGTCGAGTTGAACCAGCAGAAGAAGGGTTTGTCGGCCTTGGCCTGCCTGTCGATGAAGTCCTTGGCCGCCGCCAGGAACTCTTCGTCGACCGTCGGCATGCGCTTGGTGTTGAGCGGCCCGGTGTCTTCGATCTTGCCGTCGGCGGTCGACTTGATCACGCCGCGCGGACCGAATTGCTTCCGGAAATCAGGATCCTTCGGGTAGAAGTAGCCTTCCGGCTCCTCCTCGGCATTGAGGTGGTAGAGATTGCCGAAGAACTCGTCGAAGCCGTGCCTGGTAGGCAGATGTTCGTCGCGGTCGCCGAGGTGGTTCTTGCCGAACTGGCCGGTGGCATAGCCCTTGGTCTTCATCACGTCGGCGATGGTGGGCATCCAGTCCTGGATCCCATGCGGATCGCCTGGCATGCCGATCGTCAGAAGGCCGGTGCGGAACGGCTCCTGCCCGAGGATGAAGGAGGCGCGGCCAGCGGTGCAGCTGTTCTGGCCGTAGCTGTCGGTGAAGATCGCGCCTTCGCTGGCGATGCGGTCGATGTTGGGGGTGCGGTAGCCCATCAGCCCCATCGTGTAGGCGCTGATCTGGGGAATGCCGATGTCGTCGCCAAAGATGACGAGGATGTTCGGCGGCTTTCCGCCTGCTGCCGCGGGCTGCTCCTGAGACCGTGCCCTGTCTACAACGGTGGTGGACCCCACAATGCCTGCGGCAGCCAGCACCGTGCTGCCCAGAAGCAGGCTGCGGCGGCTGACTGCGGCGATTTCAACACCGTCGGGGGAAACGTCGTTTCGAAACTCGCTCATCTTCTACTCCTGCGGTCGTAGCTGCGATGATCGAATGCTGCGCATCGGAAATCTGCGCGCCTGTCCTTGCCGCCGCCGCACAGGCCAAGACGGATAATGAGGCGCGGCAGCGGGCACGCCGGCGCCGTCGAAGCGTCGGTCAACCTCTGCCCAGCTTGCTCCCACGGCAAGCACGTAACAGTTACGGGCATAGGGCGTTCGGGGAGCTTCTGGCCAAGCTGTTCCGGGCAGCGTGGTGCCGGCCGCGCCTTGGAAATTTCGCGGCTTGCGATCTGTCCCGCATTTGCATGTCGCCTTTGTGTGGGAAGCGCTCGCCCCAAAATCGATAAGGTCTTGCTGGTAAGACTGATCCCTGATTCGCATGGGACCGATCAATGCTCGCTGCCTACCGCCCAATCTTCTCGCTGCTGCGCGGAACCGCGTTTCTCCTGGCGGCGTCCGGCCTGCATGGACTGCTGCTGCCGCTGCGGGGCCAGGCGGAGGGTTTTTCCACCTACGCGCTCGGCCTGATGGGTACGGCCTGGGCCGGCGGCTTCGTCGCCGGCTGCGTGTTTGCGCCGCGCCTGGTGCGCCAAGCCGGCCATGTGCGCGCCTTCGGCGCCTTCGCGGCGTCGGGCGCCATCATTGCGCTGCTCACCGGGCTGCTCATCGGCGAGATCCAATGGATCGTGCTGCGCGCCTTCACCGGCTTCGCCATGGCCGGGTGCTTCATGATCATCGAGAGCTGGCTGAACGAGAAGGCGACCAACGAGAACCGAGGCACGGTCTTCGGCCTGTACATGATGGTCACCTACGCCTCCATCATGGCCGGCCAGATGATCGTGGCGGCGGGCGACGTCAATCAGGAATCGCTGTTCATGGTCGCCGGCATCTTCTTCTGCCTGGCGCTGATCCCGACCGCGGTCTCCACGCAGGCCAGCCCCGAGCCGCTGCGGGACGTCTCGCTCGACCTGCGCGGGCTCTATGCAAACTCGCCGGTGTCCTTCTTCGCCTGCATCCTGATCGGCGTCGCCAACGGCGCCTGGGGCACGCTTGGGGCCGTCTACGGCGCGCGCATCGGCATCTCGACGCCCCAGATCGCGCTGATGATGAGTCTCGTGGTGGTCGCCGGCGGCGTGCTGCAGATGCCCATCGGGCGCATCTCCGACCGCACCGACCGACGCTACGTGTTGATCGGCGCTGCCGCCGCCTCGACGCTCGCCGCGCTGGCGATCTTCCTGTTCACGCCGCGCTTCGGTTCCTTCGTCATCGTCATGACCGCAGCCTACGGGGCGTTCGCCTACACGCTCTACTCGCTGGCCGTCGCCCACGCCAACGACCACGCCGCGCCGGAGGATTTCGTGAAAGTGTCGGGCGGCCTGCTGCTGCTCTACGGCTTCGGCACCATGATCGGCCCGGTGATCGGCTCGGCGCTGATGACGGCCATGCGGCCCGAAAGCCTGTTCCTGGCCACCGCGCTCGCCCATTTCCTTCTGGCGGCCTACGCGCTGCTCCGCATCAGCCGCCGCGCCCCGGTGCCGGTCGACGAGCGCGAGGCGTTCAAGACCCTGCCGGCCGAGCGCGCCGTCACGCCGGAATCGACGCGCCTGGACCCGCGCACGCCGGTGGTGGAGGAGGATCGAACCGTTTAGCGAGCGCCGGGATCAGCGGGAGCGGGCAGGGACCACGGGACCGGTTTGCTTTAGCCGCGCGCCAGCGCTGCCGCTCACTGCCCGCTGCGGGGAGTTCGCCATTCTCAAGCGCCTGCGATTGACGAACACGGTCGCGACTTCGTCCTTCTCCCCGTCCGTGCGGGGAGAAGGCGCCGGCAGGCGGATGAGGGGCAACCTGACTGAGGGTGCGAGTTCGAGGACGGCAAACCGTCCCCGCCGCCTAAGCCTCTGTCTTCCTGTCCGCGTGACCGAGATCCCGCTCGGGATCGATCACGTCGCGCACCAGCTGTTTCAGCTTCGCCGCGTCCGGAAAACCGCCGTCGCGCTTGCGGTCCCAGATGAGTTCACCGTTGCACGTGACCGTAAAAATCCCGCCCGCGCCGGGGACCAGCGTGACCTCGCCCAGCTCCTGGCCGAAGGTCGAGAGCAGTTCCTGCGCCATCCACCCGGCCCGCAGCAGCCACATGCACTGCGTGCAGTAGATGATGCGAATGATCGGGAGTGGCGTTTCGCTCATGCCGCGCTGAGCTTGGCCAGCGTCGCGTCGTCGACCTCGAAATTGGCGTAGACGTGCTGCACGTCGTCGTCGTCCTCGAGGGTCGCGACCAGCTTCATCAGCGACTGCGCGCGGTCCTCGTCGACCGGCACGCGGTTCTGCGGCTGCCAGATGATCTTGACGCTCTCAGCCTCGCCGAGCGCCGCCTCGAGCGCCTTCGACACGTCGTTCACGCTCTCGAAGGCGCAGTAGATCGTATGGCCTTCCTCGTCCGATTCCACGTCGTCGGCGCCGGCTTCGATCGCCGCTTCCATCACCTTGTCGGCGTCGCCGGCCGAGGCCGGGTAGTAGATCTCGCCGACGCGGTTCCACATGAACGACACCGAGCCGGTCTCGCCGAGCGCCCCGCCGGCCTTGGTGAAGGCCGCGCGGACGTTGGAGGCGGAGCGGTTGCGGTTGTCGGTCAGCGCCTCGATGATCAGCGCGACGCCGCCCGGGCCGTAGCCCTCGTAGCGCACTTCCTCGTAGTTCTCGGCATCGCCGCCCGACGCCTTGTTGATGGCGCGCTGGATGTTGTCCTTCGGCATAGATTCGGCCTTGGCGTTCTGGATCGCCAGCCTGAGGCGCGGGTTCATGGCCGGGTCGGGCAGGCCGGTCTTGGCGGCCACGGTGATCTCGCGCGCAAGCTTCGAGAAGACCTTCGACCGGACCGCATCCTGGCGGCCCTTGCGGTGCATGATGTTCTTGAATTGTGAATGGCCGGCCATGACGCCCCTGTTCATCCGTCGCTGTGTTCTGGAATGTGCGCGCTTATAGATAAATTGCCGCCATACGTCCAGAAGGGCGCTGAACTCGGTCAGCTGCGTTCCTTGTGGGACGACCCGTGATGATATACGTTGACGATATCAGATATCGGGGCACGATGATGCGCACTCTGGTCGACATTGAAGAAGCTCACCTGCGCGAACTGGACCGGCTCGCGAAGAAGAAGAAGAAATCACGCGCCTCCATCATTAGGCAGGCCGTCGCCGAGTACCTGGAGAAACGGACGCCGGCGTCGCTGGACGAAGCGTTCGGACTGTGGGGGGACCGCAAGGTCGACGGGCTGGAGTATCAGGAGAAGATCCGGAGCGAGTGGTGAGAGCGCTCTTCGACACCAACATCCTGGTCGACTTCCTCAACAACGTTCCCCAGGCTCGGGTCGAGCTCGAAGCTTATGCCGAAAAGGCCATCAGCATCGTCACCTGGATGGAGGTGCTCGTCGGCGCCAACGCGGCCGCGGAGCCGACGACACGACGCTTCCTCGGCGGTTTCGACATCATCGAACTGGACGAGGACATCGCCGAGCGGGCCATCTCGTTCCGGCGTGAGCGCAGGGCCAAGCTTCCCGACGCCGTGATCTGGGCGACGGCGCAAGCGCACTCGTTGCTGCTGGTGACGCGGAACGAGAAGGATTTTCCTGCGGACATGCGCGGCGTTCGCGTCCCCTACCGCCTGCTGCAGTAGGGAAGACACCGGCTCCAATCGCGCTGACCCTCCTCTCGCAAACGTGACCGCGCCGCGGCAGGCCTGCGTGCATAGTGCGCCTCTCGACGATCGCATGCATGGTTTTCGCCGTGGAGACGCCCATGCCCGCCTGCCGCATCGCCGCGTTCCTTTTCTGCGTCCTGTTCTGGTTCATGCCGGCAGCACTCGCGCAGGACGACGACCCCGTCCCCAGCAAGTGCGTCGCGATCGCCAACGCGCTGCCCGGCGTCACCTATGCGAATTACGCCCGCGCAGGCTACGACCGAAGGCGCGGTGAGGATCACCTATGCCGGCCACTCCACCTATGTCATCGAGACGCCGGCCGGCGTGCGCATCGCCACCGATTTCAGCGGCGTCTATGGCGGCGATCCGCTGCCGCGCGTCATCACCATGAACAAGGCGCACCGCACCCATTTCACGGATGTGCCGGATGCCCGCGTCGAATACGTGCTGCGCGGCTGGAACCCGGAGGGCGGGCCGGCAAAACACCGGCTGGTCGTCGACGACGTCTACATCCGCAACGTGCCGACCGACATCCGCGGTTGGGACGGCGGCTTGGAGCGCGACGGCAACTCGATCTTCATCTTCGAGGTGGCGGGTCTGTGCATCGGCCATCTCGGCCACCTCCACCACCGCCTGGAGGACGCCCACTACGGCGCCATCGGCCGGCTCGACGTCGTCATGGTGCCGATCGACGGCGGCATGACCCAATCGCTCGGCAACATGACCGAGATCACCACCCGGCTCTATTCGTCGATGATCCTGCCCATGCACCGTCATTCGACGCCGATGCGCGAGTTCCTGAGCATGATGGGCGAGGGCTTCGCGGTCGACTTCCGCAGCGGCCGCACCCTGGAGGTGAGCCTGAAGACGCTGCCCGACCGCCCGACCATCGTGGTGCTCGACGGGGTGTGAGGCTCAGGCCTCGAGCGCCTTGCCGATCCCCTCCAGCATGTGCTCCACCTCCGCGGCGTGCTCGAAGGCGATGCCGCAGCGGCCGAAGCTCAGCGGCTCGTAGTCCGGCCAGTTCCGCGCGATTTCCGCCATGAGGCGTCGCGCGGCCCCGCCGTCGCCGAGCTGCGCGTGGCAGGCGGCAAGCCGCGTCAGCCGCCAGGGCGTGCGGATCAGCAGCTTCGATAGCGCGTCGACCGCGCCCTGGTAGTCGCCCGCGGCGTAGAGCGCCGTGGCGCGGTCGTAGAGGTACCAGTCGGGATGGACGGGGTTGACCGCCACCGCCCTGTCGAGCCAGGCCAGCGCCTCGAAGGGCCTGCCGCGCATGGTCATCAGGTAGCCCATCTGGGCCATCGTGTCGGCGTCGCAGGGATTGAGGTCGAGGGCGCGGCGCATGTGGTATTCGGCCGCCTCGTGCTCGCGCGCGTGCAGCCGCGTCATCGCCAGCACGCGGTGGCAGCGCGGCTCCTCGGGCGCCAGCGTCACCGCATGGCTCGCCCGGTCGACCGTTGCCGCCACCAGCTCCGCCGGCGCCTCGCCATAGCCGCCGATGGCGAGATCGACCAGCGCGAGATAGGCGTGGGCGAGCCCGTAGCCCGGATCGGTCTCGAGCGCCCGCGTAAACAGCTCCCGTGCAACGTCATTGTCCTCGCTGCCGTAGCCGCGGAAGCGAGCAAGCCCGTGCAGCAGGAGTTCGTAGGCCTCAAGGCTCGCTGTCGGCTTGGCCATCGCCCGCGCCAGCGTCGCGTCGTCGATGCGCGCCGCCAGCCGGTTGATGATCTTGAGCATGATCTCCTGCTGGACGTCGAAGACGCGCTCGCCGGAGGCCTCGTAGTCCGCGCTCCACAGCATAGCGCCGCTCGCCGCATCGAGCAGGCTGACCGACGCCGTCAGCGTGCCCGAGGCAAAGGCCGCGCGCCCCCGCACCAGGTAGTCGCACGCCAGCCGCCGGACGGCCTCGCGCCAGTCGGCCGCCCCGTCCGCGATCGCGAAGCTGGTGTTATGCGCCACCACCGCCACGCGCCGGAACCGCGCCAGACCCCCGGCGATGTCCTCGGCGAAGCCGTCGACCAGCGGCGCGTCCTCGGCGCGCCTCGTATTGGCGAAGCGCAGCACGGCGACGGTCGGCTGCGGATCGGGATGCGGGCCCGCCGCCGTCGCCGGCGTGATGAGCAGGTAGCCGCGGCGGGCGATGGTCCGGACGATCTTCTGTGCGTCGTCGGCCAGCGCCTTGCGCACCTCGCGCACCGCCTGAGTCAGCGAATCCTCGGTGACGAAGACGCCGGGCCAGACCGCCTCGATCAACTCGGACTTGCCGACGACCCGGCCCGCGTTCCGGGCGAGATGGGAGAGCAGCGCAAAGGCTTTCGGGCGCAGCGGGACGGCTGCGCCGTCACGGAGCAACAGGCCGCGCGCCAGGTCGAACGAACAGGCGCCGAGCGGCAAGGCGTGCGAAGCTTCTCGCGCCATCGATGAGCTGCTTGCCGATACCCAACGTTGCGGGATCCATTTCGCGCCTGTTCGCGGCGGAGGTCAAGCCGTCCGGCGCGCGCTCCGGCCCAAGTGCGGGCGCGTGGCGCTCCATGGCCGCGATCTCGAACAGTTCGAGGAGGACGCCGGGGGTCGGCGCGAAGCACGGGGCGCAGCAGCCGGCGGATGCGATTGCCTCGAGCAGGTCCTGCCTTGCCTCGCGGCGTGATTTCTCCTCGAGCATGAGCATGTCGGCCTCCCTTTCAGGATGGCCGCCATGATGCCCGATCAGGCCCGGCGCGTACCGCCGAAGTTCTGAAGTTTCGCTGAAACCGGGACGAAGCCCCGGATCACTCCTCGTCTTCGTCCGCGTCGGCCTTCTTCAGCGCCGAGAGCTTTGCGAACACGGCGTTGGCGTCGAGTTCCTTCTCCTCGTCGTCGCGACGTTCGTCGGCAGGCGTCAGCCGCTCGGTCAGCGCCGCCGGCAGCAGCGTCTCGCCGACGGGGGCCGCCGGCTCGCGGCCCTTGGAGGCGCGCTGCACCTCGATGTCGAGGTCGATCTGCGAGCAGAGCCCGAGCGTCACCGGGTCCATCGGCACGAGGTTGGCGGCGTTCCAGTGGCGGCGCTCGCGGATCTGCTCGATCGTCGCCTTGGTGGTGCCGACGAGCCGCGAGATCTGCGCGTCCTTCAGCTCCGGATGGTTGCGCACCAGCCACAGGATGGCGTTGGGGCGGTCCTGGCGCTTGGACAGGGGGGTGTAGCGCGGGCCCTTGCGCTTGGTCTCGGGCACGCGGACCTTCGGCTCGGAGAGCTTGAGCTTGTGGTTGATGTCGGCCTCGCCGCGGGCGATCTCCTCGCGGGTGAGCTGGCCGGTCATCACCGGGTCCATGCCCTTGATGCCCTGCGCCGACTCGCCGTCGGCGATCGCCTTCACCTCGAGCGGATGCAGCGTGCAGAACTGCGCGATCTGCTCGAAGGAGAGCGCGGTGTTGTCGACCAGCCAGACGGCGGTCGCCTTGGGCATGAGCAGCGTGTTGGCCATTGCGTAAAGTCCTCTCGTTCGCCCGCGTCCCTGTCGCGGGCGGTGGGCAGAGCCACCAATTTGGGAAATCGAGTGGGTATATAGCGGGGAAACCGCCTCGTCGCAACGAAAATGCAGGAATGCCGCCGTGGCGCGCGCCGTCAGGCTGCGGCGCGTGGCGCTGCGCGGCAGCCCGCCGCACCCTCGTTCAGCTTGTGCGGGAGCGGAGAGAGGCGCACAATCGCGGCGCGGAGGGCGCCCGTCACGAGATCGGGAGGATCCCATGGACGACCTGAGCCTCAGCACGCTTGAACCAGGCAAGAAGACCGTCGACGCCGCTGCCCTAGAGGGCCTGGCGGCGCGGCTGCGCGGCGCCACGCTGCGCGAGAGCGATCCATCCTATGACGAGGCGCGCACCATCTGGAACGCCATGATCGACCGGCGGCCGGGACTGATCGTGCGCTGCGCCGGCGCCGCTGACGTCATCGACGCGGTCCGCTTCGCGCGCGACAACGGGCTGCTCGTCTCGGTGCGCGGCGGCGGCCACAACATCGCCGGCAGCGCCGTCTGCGACGGCGGCCTGATGATCGACCTGTCGCCGATGAAGTCGGTGCGCGTCGACGCCGTCGGGCGGCGCGCATGGGTCGAGCCCGGCGTCACGCTTGCCGAACTGGACAGGGAGACGCAGGCCTTCGAGCTGGTGGTGCCGACGGGCATCAACTCGACCACCGGCATCGCCGGGCTGACGCTCGGCGGCGGCTTCGGCTGGATCACGCGAAAGTTCGGGCTGACGATCGACAGCCTCTTGTCGGCGGACGTGGTCACCGCCGACGGCCAGCTGGTGCGGGCGAGCTCCGGCGAGAACCCGGACCTGTTCTGGGCGCTGCGCGGCGGCGGCGGTAATTTCGGCGTCGTCACCGCCTTCGAGTTCAAGCTGCACCCGATGAAGACCGAGGTCCTGTCCGGCCTCGTCGTCCATCCCTTCGCCGACGCTCCGCAGGTCCTGCGCGAATACCGGGCGGCGCTCGAGGAGGCGCCCGACGAGCTCACCTGCTGGACCGTCATGCGGCAGGCGCCGCCCCTGCCGTTCCTGCCGGCCGAATGGCACGGCAAGGAGATCCTGGTGCTGGCCATGTGCTACTGCGGAGACCTCCAGGCGGGAGAGGCGGCGACGCGCCGGCTGCGCTCGATCGGCAAGCCGATCGCCGACGTCGTCGGCCCGAACCCCTTCACCGGCTGGCAGCAGGCCTTCGACCCGCTGCTCACGCCCGGCGCCCGCAACTACTGGAAGAGCCACGATTTCACCGCGCTCACCGACGCGGCCCTCGACGTCGTCGTCGAAGCGGTGCGCAAGCTGCCCGGCCCCGAATGCGAGATATTCGTCGGCCATGTCGGCGGCGCCGCGGGCCGCGTGGCGGCGGAGGCGACCGCCTTCCCGCAGCGCAGCTCGCATTTCGTCATGAACGTCCACGCCCGCTGGCGCGAGCCGGCCATGGACCGCGCCTGCATCGACTGGGCGCGTGGTCTCTATGAGGCCGCAAAGCCCCATTCGGCGGGCACGGCCTATGTCAACTTCATGCCGGAAGACGAGTCCGACCGCGTCGAGGCGGCCTATGGCGGAAACTACCGGCGTCTCGTCGAGATAAAGCGCCGCTACGATCCGAACAACCTGTTCCGCATGAACCAGAACGTACGCCCGAAGGAGGGCCTGCGGGCAGCGTAAAGCCTGCCGTCCCGGTGCTGCGTACTCCGGCTATGTCCAGGGCAAGGCCCGCGTAGCTACCGGCCTAGCCCTTGGGGCTCATGCTGCCGATGAAGGCAGCGTCGCCGTTGCCGCTCACTGCGGCAGCGGCTTGCCGCCCTGCTCCGCAACCACGTACGCGGCGTACCAATCCGGCCAGTTCTCGTCACGCTGGCCGCCTGTCCTCGCCTCGTGCTCGCCGTGCGCGGTGGCCGCTCGTCGGAGCGCGGCGGCAAGCTCGGTCGACGAAGTGAATGTCGTCACGTCAGTGTCCACGCGCCCGGGCAATCGGGCAGTGACTTCCTGGAGCAGCCAGCCGTTGCCGTCCGGATCGCTGAACGAGGCGAACGAGCGGTAGCTGCGACGCTCGGGATCCAGACCGCCGACCCGGACCCGCCCGAACAGATAAGGCTCGTCAGTGCCGTCATACACGCCGCCGGCGTCGTGAAACACCTCGCTGATCTCGACGCCGCGACCAAGCAGTTCGTTGCGCGCGGCCTCGACGTCGGAGACGATCAAGTACAGTCCCTGGGCGGACCCGGGGGCCGCCGCGGTGACGTTCTTGCCGAAGATGACCGAGCATCCCGAGCCAGGCGGCGTGAACTGCATCACGCGGTAGTCGTCACCGGCGACGAATTCGGCGTCGAGCCTCCATCCCAAGTCGCCATAGAAGCGCTTGGCGCGATCGACGTCCGAGACAGGGATGATGACGATCTCGAACTTCATGTCGACCGCCCCGGCCTTCGGGGTCTCGCTCGAAGCCTCGCTGCGTTCCAACGGAGCACTGCTCATGTCAATCTCCTCGGGTTTGAGTGGCTTCAGAATGGCAATCGATGTCCAGGCGTGTGAATGGCGGTTCTCGACCTGGACTTCGATCCACGAGCACCCGAGCATCTCCTTTTGTCGAGAGCGAGGCCGGCCGAGCTTTACCGCGGGAGGATTTCCATCTTCCCGTCCTGTTCGCTCAGCCACTCCCGAACCGCGTTTTCGTTCCCCGCCCCCGCGGAGTCTGCCGCCGCTTGACACCGGCCGGGGATGTCCAGCCTGGCGATGATCCTCTGGAAGACCTCGATTTCGGCAGCCAGCGCTTGAGCCAAGGACCTTCGTCGCTCGGAGACATCGCCTCTCGGGTCCGGATCTGCGCAAAGTAGCTGATGCCGCTGCCTATCAATGTACCGAGCAGGCCCGCGCCAACCGGGATCAGCACCGTCCATTCAAAATCGGCCAGCTTGCTACCTCCAGGCGGTAGGGACACTCAGCTCATATCACATCGCGCCCCGAGGAGGGCCTGCGGGCAGCCTGAACCCTGCCGTCCCGGCCTTCACGGGCCGGGACATTTTTGGAGCGCCGGCCTGGACGACGGAGGGGGAGGAATGCTCCCGCCGTTGCCTGGGCGGAGTAGCGGTGTATTTCCCACATCCTTCAACGGGCAGCAGGCGACGTTAACGCCAAAACCCCAGGCATAGTCCATCTCGCGGATCGCTTGCGCCGAAAGCGGGTGGATCGAAGTCAGCCGTGGTGTGAGTGACCGCGTTGCGCCCTCACCGTTGTCATTCCGCGCGCCAATCGCAGATACCGAAACCAGACCTTCGTTCATCAACGTCGCCGCAGCAAGTACTCGATCGGGGCGCTATCGCGCTGAGGAGCGGCATCCGGTTCAGGGATTTGAGGGCGGCTTCGCCACAAGACTCAAGTTCACGAGGGCTGGCGAGGTGAGTTGGTAGGAACTCGGCGGATAACGCATCGACGACGCGGGCGGGACGCGGTATGCTATCCGAGGGTCTGAGTTTCTTAGTAACGTCCGCGCGCTGTAGTTCCGAAGCGAATTTTGTTCATCTGAAGGGCCACATAAGCAGCAGCTACTGCAAGTCGTTGAGAGAGGGGTCGATGAAACCGGTATTGTTGGGAGCTATCAGTTTTCTTGTCTTGCTGTGTCCGCCCCGCGCCGTCGGCGACAGTTCTCTAAATCCTCGATATTTTGAAGGAGGAGTGAACAACGAGTTCGCTCATTTTTCATTCTGGTCAAGCGTCCTCGACAGAGGTGACGATGGTCTCGAGGCCGAATACGCGGTGTGCAACTACGCTGCGACAGCTCTGAATTTCACCTGGGCAGAGCCAAACATCAGTGTTGGCAAAGGCGGCAAGCTTCCGCGGGAAAAGTGCTTCATCTATAAACGTCCCGCCATCGCCATCGACCACGACCTCAACGCAAGGATGTTGTATACGCAGGCCAAACGGATTCATGCAGCCCCCGCCCATGTACCCGCTTTGCCTCTACCCGTCACCTTACTGCCGGCACGCTTGACGCATCTCGTTCGCATCTTTTATGCACCGACTTCCGCCAGCCCAACCATGGCGGATCTGACATATTCAGAAACTCGTCAAGATGGCGAGGTGCGCTACCAGATCAGCTGGCGTCCGCCGAAGGTTGTCATCGCCGTCTCAAGCACTGTTTTTTCGGGGAGCGATGCGGACCAAGCGAGACAAGCAGCCGTCGCCAGCGGATTGTCGGTGGAACGCGGCAGCCTGCGCGAATATCTGCAAGATTCAGAACTGGATGAATTGGGCGGCGACCGCGCAAACGCTGAAGTGCTCTTCCTTCGTCGCGGAGCCGACGCTGACGCAGAGGCAGTTTTTGACTTTACGGTAAAAGGTGAAACGGGGGGCGTCTCCAATGTCCAATTGACGGTCATCAATACGGAGACGAATGAAATGATCTTTGACGTGCCGATCACGACATATTCTCCATGACCACGAGTCGAGGGGGCAAACGTCAATATGAAACCGCTGCAAGTCATCGGCTGGCTCACAGGCTTTCTGCTGTCGATCGTGTTGTCGGGTCTTACTGCCCCCCAGAACCTGGATCTGCCGTTTTGGTTGGGTGGAACATTTTCGGGAATCGCGGGGTTCGTCCTTGCCGCCATTTTCCGCAAGTGGGCTTCGGCCAGAGTGACAGCGATTGCTCTGATTCTGTTTCTTATCGTCGGATTGGGCTCCGCAGCATATTACATGCAGCTTCTCCACGATGCCCAGAATACCACCCCTTCAAAGGTCACTGAGTGGCTTGAGTTCTTTCTATTCTGCGTTGCTCATTTTGGACTTATCGCAGTGTTGGGCCTTGCCTATCTCTACGGAGCCCCATGGCTATTGCGAAAAATCGGAGGGGGCGGCGGCGAGTAACGCTGGTGCGTCCTTGTCGGCTACGGAACACCTCGACAAAGACAAAGTCGCCACCGTGATCGGTCATCCGACGCGTCGTTTGGGCGACTTTGCTCACTTCACAGACACCATCCGACGACATTGCTGTGGCGGAAGGTGCGCCGGAATACGGCATCGCCCCCACCTGCTTTCTCTTTGGTATACTCGCCGCGACGCGACATGGAGGGATCCCTTTCTGAGGGTGACGAACCTTCGATCGGACAACATCCCAAGGTGCGTGACGCGCTTGTTGGGCTGATCAAATCTTGGAAATATGACGCAGGCAGGTCGTCTATGCCCGCACGTTTCGCGAACACACGCACATAGCCGATGCCTCACCAATTGCCATTACTGGCGACAGGCATCGGCGGCTTTCTACTGAGGTACTCAAAAGTCGCCAGTCCGCAATCGGCCCCAAGTACGACACTTAAAGAGCGCTCCGGCGAGTACACCTCGCTCCCCCAATAGACTCCTCCCCTCCAACCCCGCATACTGCGGCCTGACGTGCCCCCTGATAAAAATCCGGTGCGGCGGAGGGTCCCGCTGCGGCAAGGAGGGTGTCGCATGGCGTGGCTCATCATGCCCACGATCGGGTCGTGCATTTCCACCCCCACGCTGCCGCCGGGGCTCACCGCCGTTCCCATCGAGATCAAGGAGCCGGTTGGCGTCGGGTCCAAGGCGCGCAACAAGGGGGATGACGTGCGGGTCATCCAGGAGGCGCTCAACCGGGTGACGGTGGAGGGCGAGCCCGGCGGGCCGATGCCTTTCTTGAAGGTCGACGGCGTCTGCGGGCCGAAGACCAACGCCGCCATCAGCCGCTTCCAGCAGGTGCAGCTAAAGATCTTCGACGGGCTGGTGGAGCCGAAGCGGAAGACGATCATCCGCCTGAACGAGATCATCAAGCCGGTGGCGCAGGTCGATGTCGACGCCAAGATCAGCGTCGTCCTGCCGATCGCCGCCGCTGCGCTTCAGGCCGCGATCGCCAATGTCGAGGCGGCGATCAGCGGCAATCCCTCCGCCCTCGCGGCGCTCGCCACCGACCGGCTGAACCGCCATTTCAGGATCGACACGCTGCCGGCGGAGCAGGCGTCGCTGGCGCGCGTCGACATGTTCCGCTCCTATCTCAGGTGGCAAACGGTCGTCACCAACCCGGAATCCTTCGGCGAGAAGGTTTTCGACCAGTTCGACTTCGACGGGTCGGACCCGCTGATCGCGCTGACCACCGGCGACGGATTTTTTCATCCGCTGGAGACGAAGGACGGGGCGCGCGTCGACCGCATGCATCTCGGGCTCGGCTTCATGTCGCCTTCGGTGACGCCGGAGTTCGCCGCCTACGTCATGCTTCACGAGGTCACCCATTTCGTGAACCGCTCCGACCGGGTGGACATCGAGGACCACGGGCGGGGCTGGTTCGACGATCCGTTCATCAAGCCGCTGCCGGCGGCCAAGCGGCTGACCAATGCCGACAGCTACGCCACCTTCGCGCTCGAATGCCGGCAGGGCAATCCGAGCAGGCCGCCTTTCGTGAAAAGCTCGCCCGGCGGGCTGGGCGGACGGCGCTGAGGGGGGCGGGGACAAAAAAGGGCAGGCCAAAAAATAATTCGCAGTCGATTCAACGGCTTGTGAAAAAGATGCTCCCGTTTTTCTCCCCACCCTTGTCCTGGCCCGCATAATCCTTCCCGCGCCTGCACCGGGAACGGATGCGCACCGAACATTCGGGCAGGCGTCGATGCCGGGCCGGGTGAACCCGTGTCCGACCCGTCGGCGAAAGGCCAGCGATGGCGTTTCGCATGGCGAACGCCCGAAGCCGTTGGCTGTAGGCGGGGTCGGCGCGATCGGTGGTTCGCCTGGGTGATGAGCCCCCAGGCCCGGGCCCTGACCGCCGTTCGCGACCCGATGGGCCGGACGGGACGTGGTGGGGCAAGACCATCGTGCGGGCGCATGGCGAGCGTCTCAAATAACAAGCATCGACGCTTGCCATGCGTCCGTGTCCCACCCCTGCCGCGAACCGCGCGCCGGGACGATCCCCCATGCAAGAAGGATGGACCATGCAAGACAAGCTGGACCCCGCCGAGGGGCGGGCGAACTACGAGAAGGCGCGGCGCATGCTGGCCGAATCGGGCGCGATCCGGCAGCTCGTCGTGCGGGCGCTGACGGTGGCCGCGGATCTGGACGGCGCCCATCGCGGCTGCAAGCGCCGCCGCTGCCGCCGCGCCGGGCGCTGCATGGCCGCCGACGACGGCGAGGACGCCTGCGTGGCGCCCTTCCGCCCCATCACCATGATGCGGGCCGAGGCGATCGCCGCCTTCCGCGCCCGCGAGCTCATCGCCCTGCTGCCGGGACGGGAAGGCTCGTTCTGAGCGCGAGGCGGCTGGCGCGCGCGCCTTCCTCTCCCCCGTCGATCGGGGGAGAGGTGCTGAGCGAAGCGAAGCGGAGTGGGGGTCGACCAGCCGCCGCCCCTCACTCCACGTCGAGCACGATCTTGCCGATATGCTCGCCCTCTTCCATCCGCTCGTGCGCCCGCCAGGCGTCCTTGAGCGGGAAGATCATGTCCATCACCGGGGCGATGCGGCGCTCGGCGAGCAGCGGCCAGGCGTTTGCCTCCAGCGCGGCGGCGATGGCCGCCTTGATTTCGATCGTGCGCGGTCTGAGCGTCGAGCCGGTATGGGTGAGCCGCTTCACCATCAGCCTGGCGAAATCGGCGCTGGCCACCGCCCCCGCCTGGGTGGCGATCTGCACGATGCGGCCGTCGACCGCGGCGGCCTGGTAGTTGCGGCCGACATAGTCGCCGCCGACCATGTCGAGGATCACCTCGACGCCCTTGCCGCCGGTCTCCTCCTTCACGGCGGCGACGAAATCCTCGGTCCTGTAGTTCACCGCGCGCACCGCGCCGAGCTTTGTGCAGGCCGCGCATTTCTCCGCCGAACCGGCCGTCGCGATCACCTTCGAGCCGAGCACGGTGGCGAGCTGGATGGCGGTGGTGCCGATACCGGAGCTGCCGCCGTGGACAAGCAGCGTCTCCCCGGGTTTTAGCCCGCCGCGCTCGAACACGTTGTGCCACACGGTGAAGAAGGTCTCGGGCAGGGCGGCCGCCTCGGTGAAGGTAAAACCGTGCGGGATGGGCAGCGCCTGCGATTCGTGGACGGCGACATATTCGGCATAGCCGCCGCCCGGTGTCAGCGCGCAGACCTCGGCGCCGATGCGCCAGCGCTGCACGCCTTCGCCCACCGCCGCGACGATGCCCGACACTTCGAGGCCCGGCAGGTCGGAGGCGCCCGGCGGCGGCGGGTAGGCCCCCTTGCGCTGCAGCACGTCCGGCCGGTTGACGCCGGCGGCGCGCACCTTGATCAGGATCTCGCCTTGGCCGGGCTGCGGCAGCGGCCGCTTCTCGACCTTCAGCACGCGCGGTCCGCCTGGTTCAGCGATGGCCACCGCCTTCATGCGCGATGGAAGCGTTTCGGCCATGTCTCGTCCCTTTTTCGGTTTCCGGGTCGTCCCGGCATTTGCGCGAATCTAGCGGACTTATGTATTCTCCCGATCCGATCCTGCAAACCGGAGGCGAGATGATGGCGCTGTTCGACGACGAACCGAAAAAACCCGCCAGGGCGCACGAGATCGGACAGGACCTGGCTCTGCTCTCCGTCGCCGAGCTGCGCGAGCGAATCGGGCTGCTGCAGGGCGAGATCGACCGGCTGGAAGCCGAGCTCGCCGCCAAGGGCGCCAGCAAGTCCGCCGCGGAGGCGCTATTCCGCCGGTAGGTCGGTCGCCGCCGCCGCCGGCGTATCGGCGGGCTTAGGCGTCTCGGCGCCGGTCAGCGCCGGCTTGATGCGCAGGCGCGTGATGCGGTTCTTTTCCCGCTTCAGCACGATGAAGCGCTTGCCGTGGAAGGTGAAGGCCTGCTTCTCCTCGGGGATCGACTGCGTCTCATGGATCACCAGCCCGGCGATCGTCGTCGCCCAGTCGTCCGGCAGGCTCCAGTCGAGGGCGCGGTTGAGGTCGCGGATCGGCACGGCGCCGTCCACCACCACGGATCCGTCGGCCTCCTGCTTGACGCCCTGCATGTCGATGTCGTGCTCGTCGGAGATGTCGCCGACGATCTCCTCGATGATGTCCTCCAGCGTCACCAGTCCTTCCATCTCGCCGTATTCGTCGACGACGATGGCAAAATGCGCCTTGCGGCGCAGGAAGGCGTTGAGCTGATCCTGCAGGGTCGTCGTGTCGGGCACGAACCACGGCTTTGACGCGATCTTGGCGACGTCGATGCGCGAAAAGTCGTTGCCCGCCTCGTTCAGCTCGCGCAGCAGATCCTTGGCGTGCAGAACGCCGACGATGTTGTCGATCGAGCCGCGCCAGAGCGGCATCCTGGTATGTGGGCTCTGCAAGACTTCCCGCAGCAGGGCGTCCGGCGGCATGTCGGCGTTGATCGACCGCATCTTCGTGCGGTGGACCATGACGTCGGAGACTTCCAGCTCGTGCAGGTCGAGCACGCCGCCGACACGGTCGCGGTCCTGCTTCACCACCTGGCCTTCGCGATGCAGCTCGTCGACCGAGCTGCGCAGTTCCTCATGCGCGGTGCGCTGCGGCTCTATCGGCCACAGTTCATATCCGAGGAGTCCCAAGATCTGGGCATGGAAGAGCAGGCCCGCGAAGATGAGGACGACCAGCGCGACTGTCGCTATGGCCCAGGCGTCGATGGTCATCCCGGATGGTTTTCCGAGAGGAAGGACAGCACCTCCGACGCCGGAACGTCCCTGGCGATGAAGGACTGGCCGACGCCGCGCGTCAGGATGAAGGTCAGCGCGCCGCGCGACACCTTCTTGTCTTGTTGGATGAAGCCGAGCAGCGCCTCGGCGTCGGGCAAGCGGCCTGGGATGTCGGCCATGCGCCATGGCAGCCCGACAGCCTTCAGGTGCGCCTCGACGCGCGCCGCGTCGTCGGGGCTCGCCAGGTTCATACGAGCCGAAAAACGATGGGCCAGCGCCATGCCGATGGCGACGCCCTCGCCGTGCACCAGCCGGGTCCCGTCATACTCGGTCGCCGCCTCCAGCGCGTGGCCGAAGGTGTGGCCGAGGTTGAGTAGCGCCCGGTCGCCCGTCTCGAACTCGTCCCGCGCCACGATCTCGGCCTTGGCGCGGCAGGCTTCGGCGATCGCTTCCGTGCGCGCGGGTCCGCCGGAGAACACCTCGCGCCAGCTCTTCTCGAGCCAGGCGAAGAAGTCCGGCCTGTCGATCAGCCCATATTTGGCGACCTCGGCATATCCGGCGCGAAACTCCCGCGCCGGCAGCGTATCGAGCGCGCCGGTATCGGCCAGCACCAGCCGCGGCTGGTGGAAGACGCCGATCAGGTTCTTGCCGCGCGGGCTGTTGATGCCGGTCTTGCCGCCGACGGAGGAATCGACCTGCGCAAGCAGCGACGTCGGTATCTGCACGAAGTTCATGCCACGGCGCACGATGCCGGCGGCGAAGCCGGACAGATCGCCGATCACGCCGCCGCCGAGTGCGATGACCGCGTCGCCGCGCTCGAGCCGCGCGCCGATCACGCCGTCGACGACCTCCTCAAGCGCGTCAAAACACTTCGTCTTCTCGCCCGCCGGTACGACGATCGCGTTGGAGGCGATACCGGCGGCTTTCAGGCTGTCGATCAGTTTCGCCAGGTGGGCGCTCGCCACATTCTCGTCGGTGACGATGGCTGCCCGCACCTTCGGCAGCCGGAGGGCGATCTCCGCGCCCGCCCGCTCGATCAGCCCGGGGCCGATCAATATGTCGTACGAGCGTTCGCCCAGCCCGACGACGACCTTCGTTGCGGCAAGCGTTTCCTTCACGAAGGGATCCTCCTTGGTTTCGCCGGAGCGGAGAGATGCGACAGCAGGCTGTTGATCACCTCCGCCGAAATGACCTCCTTGCGCTCCTCGCGCGTGTTCACGGTCACGTCCGCCGTCGAATAGACGGGATAGCGCGCCGACATCAGGCGCTCCATCACGCCGCGGGGATTGGGATCCTTGAGCAGTGGGCGGTTCTGCTTCTTGGAGACGCGGTCCATCAGCACGTCGAGATCGGCCTTCAGCCATACCGACACGCCCTTCGCCGCGATGACCTCCCGGGTCTGCGGGTTCATGAAGGCGCCGCCGCCGGTCGACAGGATCTGCGGTCCGTGGTCGAGGACGCGCGCAATCACGCGCTGCTCGAGCGAACGGAATTCAGGCTCGCCGTAGCGGTCGAAAAGCTCCGGGATGGTCATCCGCGAGACCGCCTCGATCTCCTGGTCGCTGTCGAGAAAGGGCAGGCCGAGCGTCGCCGCCACCCTGCGGCCGATCGCCGTCTTGCCCGCACCCATCAGTCCGACAAAGACGACCGAACGTCTGCCGAGCCGCGTCAGGATTTCTGCCACCGTCTCTTCGCTGGCCGCCAGCGTTGCCGTCGTCATATCGCCCTCGTTGTTCCGCGTAACGACATGAAAAGACCCTTTGCGTCAAGCCGTTTGCCCGACGCGCCCAAGCGTCTTGCCTCGGCCGGTCCGCCGTCCCATAAGGGCTCACGGCAAGGAGATGCGGGCCTGAATGCCAACCCTTTTCCGGTTCTTCATGATCATTTGCGTCGTTGCGGCGCTGGTCTATGCGGCCATGTACGCGCTGGTGGTCCTGGTGGAGCCCAACCAGGCCGAATTGACGGTTCCCGTCGAGGTGCCCGGCAATGACGGTGTGACCCCATGAGGGCCCAGGTGCGCATCGAGGCCTTCCTGGAGATGATGGCGGCCGAGCGCGGGGCAAGCGACAACACGCTCGCGTCCTACCGGCGTGACCTGGAAGATGCCGCGGAACGGCTGTCCCGCGAAGGCTGCGATCTCGCAACAGCCTACGCCGGCGACCTGCGCGGGTATCTGAATGAAATCGCCACGCAGGGCTTCGCTGCGTCGTCCCAGGCAAGAAAACTGTCGTCGCTGCGCCAGTTCTTCAAGTTTCTCTACGCCGAAGGGCTTCGGGGCGACGATCCTACCGGCACGCTGGACAGTCCCCGCAAGGGCCGCCCGCTGCCGAAGACGATGAGTGAGGACACCGCCGGGCGTCTGCTCGATCGCGCCGCCGCCGAGGCGCTCGACCCTCCGCACGGCGATCCGCTCGCTGCGATCCGCCTTCACGCACTGGTCGAAGCGCTCTATGCGACCGGGCTGCGGGTGACTGAGCTGGTCAGTCTGCCGCTGGGCGTCGCTGCGCGCGACGAGCGCTTCTTCATGGTCCGCGGCAAGGGTGGCAAGGAGCGCATGGTGCCGCTCTCCGAAAAGGCGCGGCAGGCGATGCGGATCTGGCTGGCCGCGCGCAGCGAGACGCCGGCGCTTTGCGAAAGCCCCTGGCTCTTCCCGGCCGCCTCGGAAACCGGCCACCTGCCGCGGCAGGTGTTCGCCCGCGAACTCAAGGGACTCGCCGCCCGCGCCGGCGTGCCTGCGGCCAAGGTGTCGCCGCACGTGCTGCGACACGCCTTCGCCAGCCATTTGCTGCAGAACGGCGCGGACCTGCGCACGGTCCAGCAGCTGCTCGGGCATTCGGACATTTCAACCACCCAGATATACACACACGTGCTGGAAGAACGACTGCTTCAGCTGGTCAATGAGCACCATCCGCTTGCCGATTAGGCATCGGGTCGCTATGTCACGTCGAGATTTGGCGCGATTTCACCCCCTTGGCGCAGGGCTATTTGGATTAGGCGTTCCCCTCACGCATGTATAACTATCTCGACTTCGAAAAGCCGGTGCAGGATCTTGATGGCAAGATCCTCGAACTGAAGCGGCTCGCCGACAACGGCGAAGCAGTCGACGTCGGCGATGAGATCGCGAGGCTCGAGAAGCGCTCCAAGGATGCGTTGCGCGACATCTACCGGGCGCTGACCCCGTGGCAGAAGGCGCAGGTCGCCCGCCACCCCGATCGTCCGCACTGCCTCGACTACGTGAAGACGCTGTTCACCGACTTCACGCCGCTCGCCGGCGACCGCGCCTTTGGTGAGGATTACGCCATCATCGGCGGCTTCGCGCGCTTCCGGGGCCAGTCCGTGGCCGTGATCGGCCAGGAGAAGGGTTCCGACACCCAGACCCGGCTCAAGCACAATTTCGGCATGGCGAAGCCGGAAGGCTACCGCAAGGCGGTGCGCATCATGGAGCTCGCCGACCGTTTCAATGTTCCCGTCGTCACGCTTGTCGACACCGCCGGCGCCTATCCGGGCATCGGCGCGGAGGAACGCGGACAGGCCGAGGCCATCGCCCGCTCGACCTCCGCCTGCCTGGGGCTGAAGGTGCCGTCGCTCTCGGTCATCATCGGCGAGGGCGGTTCTGGCGGGGCGATCGCGATCGCCACCGCAAACCGCGTCTACATGCTGGAACACGCGATCTATTCGGTGATCTCGCCGGAGGGCGCGGCTTCGATTCTCTGGCACGACTCCACCCGGGCCAGGGATGCGGCGACGAACATGAAGATCACCGCGCAGGACCTGCTCGACCTGAAGGTGATCGACTCGATCATTCCCGAGCCGCTCGGCGGCGCGCATCGCGGCCGGGATGCCGTTATGAAGTCGGCCGGCGACCAGATCGACAAGACGCTCGCCGAGTTCGGCGCGATGAACATGGACTTCCGCGAGCACCGCCGCGACAAGTTTCTCGCTGTCGGCCGCAGCCTCTAGTTGAAAAAGCAGCGCCGGCTTGCCCGGCGCGCCCATTTTTGCCACAAAAATGCCGTTGGCTTGCTCGCATGACCTACCGGGTTCTTGCCGCGGGGGACGCTTGCGGTAAGGATTCCTCAAGGTTAATCGGCCTAAACAGATTCCATCGCAACGCTGCCGTTGTGGCAGGTGAAGACGTCGAACGCATGATCGCCAGAACTCTACGCGCCGGACTGTTGATCGCCGCCCTGGGAGTCGCGGGCTGCACGGAATCCACGCTGAACGTCGCGGGTGGCGGCGCCAACGCGCAACTCCCCCAGCGGATCGTGAAGGAGATGCGGGCGAAGGGCATGAGCCGCAGCTCGCCCATCCTGGCGCGCGTCTTCAAGGAAGAGAACAAGCTCGAGATCTGGAAGCAGAAGACGAACGGGCGCTACGACATGATCGCGTCCTACGACATCTGCAAGATGTCCGGGAAGCTCGGCCCGAAATTCATCGAAGGCGACCGCCAGTCTCCGGAAGGCTTCTATACCGTGCGTCCGGGGCAAATGAACCCGAACTCCCAGTTTCATCTCGCCTTCAACATCGGCTATCCGAACGCCTATGATCGCGCCCATGGCCGCACCGGCTCCAACCTGATGGTGCACGGCGCCTGCTCGTCGTCGGGATGCTTCTCGATGAACGATGCGCAGATCACCGAGATCTACGCGTTCGCACGCGACTCGTTCAGGGGCGGGCAGACCGAGTTCCAGGTGCAGTCATTCCCCTTCCGCATGACGGCCGCCAACATGGCGCGCTACCGCAACGACCCGAACTACAAGTTCTGGGAGATGCTGAAGGAAGGCTACGACCACTTCGAGATCAGCAAGGTGCCGCCCAAGGTGGACGTGTGCGAGAAGCGCTACGTCTTCAACCGCATCGCGCCCGGCGCGGCCTTCTCGCCGGCCGGAGCCTGCCCGGCAAGCACGATGCCGGATCAGCTTGCGACCGCCTATCAGACGTACCGCTCGACCTATGACGCGGCTTTCTCGAAGGCCGTGAGCAGCTCCAGCGTCGCGACGAAGGCATCGATCACCGGCCTCACGGAGGCCAAGCTGGTTTCCGACTGGACCACACGGCGCGCACGTGGCGAACGCGTTTCGATGCAGCCGCCTTCGATGGCGCATGACGGGACAGTCTCCGTGACATCCCGCATGGGGCGGATCGACTCGCCCGCCGGCCGCAGGATGGCCGCTGTCGACGCCGAAAAGGCGGCGAAGGAAAGGGCGGCGGAACAGAAGCGCCTGGCCAAGCAGCGCGAGGAAGAGGCAAAGCAGCTCGCCGCCTCCCGTGCGGCGGAAGAGAAGGCGGCGGCCGAGCAGGCCGCACAGGTTCCTTCTGCAGAGCCCGCACCAGCCGCAGCGTCCCCTGCCACGGCGCAGGCGGCCCCTGCCCAGCAGCCGGAGGAGAAGACCGGCATTCTTGGCGGCATGCGCAAGCGCCTGACCAACATCTTCGGCAGCTAGGACCGCCCGTAATTTCCGAGATCTATGACCTGAGGGGCCTGAACTGCCCCCTTCCCGTGCTGAAGACGCGCAAGCGCCTCCAGGCGATGACGCCCGGCAGCCGGCTATGGGTGGAGACCACGGACCCGCTCGCGGTGATCGACATCCCCGCATTCGTGAGCGAGGACGGCCACAGGCTCGTCGAGAGCGAGGCCGTCGCGGGCGGTCACCGCTTTCTCATCGAGCGGGGCGGCTGACCGAGCGCGTCAGCTCCGAAATCCGGCGATCGCCAGCGGATTGTCCGCGACCGCAGCGCGGTCGGGCGTGTCGACGGCCGCCTGGTTCGTGATTGCCGCGAACAGGCGGCGCGCATAGTCTTCGGGCATATCCGACGTGATCAACACCAGCCTCGTTCCGCGCCGAGCGTCGGGCCAGGAGGGCAGCCGCGCCGGCGGATGCAGGATCTTCTGGACGCCGTGGATGACCAGGGGGCGAGCCGGGTCCTCCGCAAGCTCGATGATGCCCTTCATGCGCAGCAGCTTGTCGCCCTGGGTCGACTGCAGCAGGTCGAGGAAGGTCGATATTGCGGAAAACGGCACCGGACCGTCGTGGACGAGGCTGAACGAGCGCACACGGTCGTCGTGGCGGTGGTGGCTGTGGTCATGGTCGTCGTGGTGGTCATGCTGATGATCGTGGCCAGCGTGATCGTGGTCGTGTCCGTCGTCCCCATGATCCGACGCCTCGCCCAGCCAGCGACGCACGTCGGCGGTCTTGGTCACGGGGTCGTAGAGCCCGCATTCGAGGAGCGAGGCCACGCTCGCGCGGGGCGCAGCCGTATCGATTATCATGGCGTTGGGGTTGATGCGCCGGATGCGTGCCTGCAACGCTTCGAGCGCAGCGGCGTCATCCTGCAGGTCGAGCTTGCCCATCAGGATGCGGTCGGCGACCGCTACCTGCTTCACCGCCTCGACATGGTTGTCGAGCGTCGCACCGCCGTTCACCGCGTCGACCAGCGTGATGACGCCGTCGAGCCGAAACGCCTGCACGAGGACCGGGTGGCCCATGATCGACTGCAGGACGGGCGCCGGATCGGCCAGACCCGTCGTCTCGATGATGACGCGCGACAGGCGCTTGATGCGGCCGTCCTGGAGTCGATCCACCAGATCGGCCAGCGTATCGACCAGCTCGCCGCGCACCGTGCAGCACAGGCAGCCGTCCGACAGTTCGATGATGCCGTCGGAGGCCTTCTCGACCAGGAGATGGTCGATGGCGACGTCGCCGAACTCGTTGATGATGACGGCGGCGTCCGTCAGCGCCGGGTCCTTGAGCAGGCGGTTGAGCAAGGTCGTCTTGCCGGCGCCCAGGAAGCCGGTCAGGACCGAGACTGGAATCGGGAACATCGGGTCCCTGCGCCTAGTTCACGTCGCCGACGCCGGACGACGCCCTGGCATCGGCCGCCACGGGATATTCGGGGCGGGGCGTCGGGATCGGCACGTCTGCGTAGTTTTTCGCCAGCATCTCCGCGTAGGCCCGCGGCACCGGTCCGTCTGCGCCGCCGGATCCCACCGCGACCAGCTTCAGTGGATGATCGTAGGGTTCGGCGAACGGCGATTTCTTCGTCTGTGCCTGCTCGCTCGGCTGGGGCTTGGCCTTGTCACCCTTCGCCGTCTTCACCGGCTTGGGGCAGATGACCTCGCGCATGTCGCGGGCGACGTCCACACCCTCGCCGTAGCTGGGCAGCGCCGCCACGGTGTCCGCGCCGATGTGCGGGTTTGCAAATCCGTCGTCGAGCATTGCGGCGACGGTTTCGGCACGCTTGGTCGCCGAGGCCTCGCCGAGCACGATGGCGACCAGCGTGCGCCCGTCGCGGGTTGCCGTGCCGATCATGTTGAAGCCGGACGGGCAGATGAAGCCGGTCTTCATGCCGTCCACCCCCTTGTACCGGCCCACCAGCAGGTTGAAGTTGGTCAGCTTCTTCTTGCCCGCGAGCAGTCCCTCGATCGAGAAGTACTGGAGATGCTGCGGGAATTCGCGGCGGATCGCCATGACCAGCAAGCCAAGGTCGCGCGCCGTGGTGTATTGTTCGGCGGCGTGCAGGCCGTTGGGGTTGACGAAATGGCTGCCCTTCATGCCGAGGCGGGCGGCTTCGGCATTCATGCGGTCGGCGAACGCCTGCTGCGAGCCGCCCACATTCTCGCCGATCGCCATGGCGATGTCGTTGTTGGAACGCACCAGCATCATCTTCAGCGCATTGTCGGCGGTGACCACGGTGCCTGCAGGATAGCCCATCTTGCTGGGCTGCTCCCTGGCGGCCTTCTTGGAGATCGTGATCGGCGAATCGAGCTGCAATTCGCCCGCCTGGATCGCCCGGAACGTCACATAGGCTGTCATCAGCTTGGTGAGCGACGCCGGATACCACCGCTGGAACGCATCCTCATGCGAGATGATGCGTCCATCGTTGAGGTCGAAGAGCAACGAGGGCGTGGCGAGCGCGGGCGTAGCGCCCCATGCGCAAGCCAGTGCGCCCAGTGCGAGAAACAGGGGTCTAAAATTCCGCCGCATGCAAAAATCCGGTCTTGTGTCGTCCAGCGTCGTCGCCATCTTGAGGTTTGATGGCGGCATCGTCTATGTTCCGGTTGGCCAGCCCTCAATCCGGCGCCCGTCACCAGCTATCTAGCCTATGTGACGCCACCAAGGCAAAACCGCAAATCTGCCTTCGTTGGGCAGGGCGCACCAGACGTGAGACATTGCATGCCGATCTTGAACCGCGCAGCCGAAATGCAGGACGAAGTGGCCGGGTGGCGACGGCAGCTCCACCAGCAGCCGGAACTCAATTTCGACGTCTTCAAGACCGCTGACTTCGTCACCGCGAGGTTGCGCGAGTTCGGCGTCGACGAGGTCGTCACCGGGCTCGGCCGCACCGGCGTGGTCGGGGTCATCAAGGGCAGGCACGGCGAGGGCCGCACCATCGGCCTGCGCGCCGACATGGACGCCCTGCCGATCCACGAGGTCACCGGCAAGCCCTATCAGTCGCAGACGCCCGGCGTCATGCATGCCTGCGGCCATGACGGCCACACGGCGATGCTTCTGGGGGCGGCGAAATATCTGGCCGAGACCCGCAATTTCGCCGGCAGCGTCGCCGTCATCTTCCAGCCCGCCGAAGAAGGCGGCGGCGGCGGCAACGAGATGGTCAAGGACGGCATGATGGAGCGTTTCGGCATCGAGCGTGTGTTCGGCATGCACAACATGCCGAGCCTGCCGGTTGGCCAGTTTGCGCTGAGGCCGGGTCCGATCATGGCCGCGACCGCGGAGTTCACGATCGGCATCAAGGGGCGGGGCGGTCATGCGGCGATGCCGCACACCACGATCGACCCCATCATGATCGGCAGCCAGCTCGTCGCGGCGCTCCAGACCATCGTGTCGCGCAGCGCCGACCCGGTCGAGGCGCTGGTGGTCACGGTCACCAAGTTCCACGCCGGCGACGCCTACAACGTCATCCCCGACCATGCCGAGATCGCCGGCACGGTGCGCACCCTGAAGAAGGAGGTCGCCGCGCTGGCCGAACGGCGCATGCGGGAGATCTCCGCAGGGCTCGCAGCCGCGCATGGAACCGAGATCACCGTCGCCTACGACGCCAACTATCCGGTGACCGTCAACGATGCCGAGCAGGCTGTCTTTGCCGGCGACGTAGCTGCCGTCGTGGCCGGCGAGCCCAACGTGCACCGGGCGATGCCGCCGGTCATGGGCGGCGAGGATTTTTCCTACATGCTCGAGGCGCGGCCCGGCGCCTTCATCTTCATCGGCAACGGCGATTCGGCCTCGCTCCACCACCCTGCCTACGACTTCAACGACGAGGCGATCGCGCACGGGATGAGCTACTGGATCAAGCTCACCGAGACCGCGCTGGCGGCATGAAGCCCGCGCCCCCGAAAGGGGGCGCAGATCGATTCTGCGCGCGCCGGAAAACTGTCCGGCGCGTGCGCGCAAACGGTTGGCGAAGCGGCGCAAAGCCTGTATGAGTGCCGCCGAGTGGTCCCGTAGCTCAGTAGGATAGAGCGGCAGATTCCTAATCTGTAGGTCACAGGTTCGATTCCTGTCGGGATCACCATTGAAGCGCTGGATGATGTTTGGCAGCGCCATCATGCTGCGTCGCGCGACAACTTGGTCCCTCCGATCTCCAACGGTTTCATCGGTCCGCGGCTGGTCAGCGCGACCCGCTTGCGTTCGCGTTCAGGTTGCGTCACCCCCGCCAAGGGACTGGAGAGAGCGCATCCACATGGCGAAATGGCTCATCCTGATTGCCGGCGTGTTTCTGTTCTTCAATGGCATGACGGCGCGAAGATACGGTTACGCAGATCCCGAGCAGCACTGCTTCAACATGGACTACATCAAGTTGGTCGGTTGCTTCGGCACGCCGACGGGACCGTCACTCGTTGTATGGGGATCGACCCTCATCGGCGCTGGCCTGATTGCCTGATCGGTCATCCGCGGCAGGCGTCGAACCGGGGAAGCCGGCGCACGGGAGCACGACGTGGAATGAACAGCCCTATTCGGCGGTGAACGTAGCGGCCGAAATTGATCCACCGCGGAGCGGGTGAGATCAGCGTCAACTTATGCAGGCGCTGCGCGGTCTCGACGGCCCGCGCCCCTACGCCCGTAGCGAAAGCGACCCGCCCCACGCGCCCCCTGAAAATCCCGCGTTTACGCACCGTTTACGGGCAGTCGGCGCATTGCACATCGCGCGTTGATTGCGGCCGGGCATAGTCATGAGGCTCTCGAAAACAGGGAGCGTTCCATGCTCGACCTTCTCTACATCGCGCTTGCCGCAGGCTTCTTCGTTGCCGCTGCGGCCTCCGTGCGCCTGCTCGAACGGCTGTGAGGCGCGTCATGACGTTCGACCTCCTCCTCGGCGGCGCCGTCGCCGCTCTCCTTCTCGTCTATCTCGCCTACGCGCTGGCCAGGCCCGAACGGTTCTGATTGCTGGCAAGGACACGTCTCATGGCGCCCGACATTCTTCAGTTCATCCTCTATGCGGCGCTCGTCGCGGCGCTGGCCTGGCCGCTCGGTCTCTATCTTGCCCGCCTCTACGAAGGTGGGCGGACATGGCTCTCGCCCGTCCTGTCGCCCGTCGAACGCGGCTTCTATGCGCTCGCCGGCGTCAAGGCCGACCAGGGCCAGCACTGGACGCGCTACGCGCTCTGCGCGCTTGCCTTCAGTCTCGTCTCATGGGCGCTGCTCTACGCGATGCTGCGCCTGCAGCACCTGCTGCCGCTCAATCCGGAAGGTTTTGGGCCGCTGTCGCCGGACCTGGCGTTCAACACCGCGGTCTCGTTCACGACCAACACCAACTGGCAGGCCTATGGCGGCGAGACGACGCTGTCGTATCTGAGCCAGATGGCGGGACTGACGGTGCAGAACTTCGTCTCGGCCGGCGTCGGCATGGCGGTCTGCGCGGCCATCATCCGCGGCTTCATCGCCCGCGAGCAGAAGCTGCTCGGCAATTTCTGGGTCGATCTGACCCGTTCGGTCCTCTACGTGCTGTTGCCGCTGTCGATCGTGCTGACCCTCTTCCTCGTCTGGCAGGGCGTGCCGCAGAACCTGATGGCCTATGTGCCGGCGACCACGATCGAGGGCGCACAGCAGACGATCGCCCAGGGTCCGGCGGCCTCGCAGATCGCCATCAAGCAGTTGGGCACCAACGGCGGCGGCTTCTTCAACGCCAACTCGGCGGCTCCCTACGAAAACCCGACGCCGCTCGCCAACCTTGCCGAGATGGTCTCCATCCTGCTCATCCCGGCGGCCTTCTGCTTCATGTTCGGCAGGATGGTGCGCCACATGCGCCAGGGCGTCGCCATCTTCGCGGCGATGGGGGTCCTGTTCCTCGGCGCGCTGGCGCTGACCTACGGGTCCGAGGTTCCCGGCAATCCGGCCTTCGCTTCGCTTCCCGTCGAGCAGACCGCCGGGAACATGGAGGGCAAGGAGGTTCGCTTCGGCGTCGGGAATTCGACGCTGTGGGCGACCGTGACGACGGCCGCATCGAACGGCTCCGTCAACGCCATGCACGATTCCTTCATGCCGCTCGGCGCGCTCGCCCCGATGCTCTTGATGCAGGTCGGCGAGGTGGTGTTCGGCGGCGTCGGCTCCGGCTTCTACGGCATGCTGTCTTTCGTGGTGCTGACGGTCTTCCTGGCGGGGCTCATGGTCGGCCGCACGCCGGAATACCTGGGCAAGAAGATCGAGGCGCGGGAGGTCAAGCTGTCCGTGATCGCCTTCCTGGTGATGCCGCTGGGCGTGCTGGGGCTCGGCGCGCTCGCCGCCGTGCTGCCGGTGTCGCTCTCCTCGCTGCAGGAGACGGGTCCGCACGGTCTGTCGGAGATCCTCTACGCCTATTCGTCCGCCACCGGGAACAACGGCTCGGCATTCGCGGGCTTCGGCGCCAACGTGCCCTATCACAACACCATGCAGGGCATCGCGATGCTTCTGGGCCGCTTCGTCTACCTTGTCCCGATGCTGGCGGTTGCGGGCTCGCTCGCGGCGAAGAAGTCCGCGCCTGCATCGAGCGGCACGTTCCCCACCCACGGCCCGCTCTTCGTCACCCTGCTCGTCGCCGTGATCGTGATCCTCAGCGGGCTCACCTTCTTCCCGGCGCTGGCGCTGGGCCCGGTCGCCGAGCACGTCTCGATGCTCGCCGGCCAGACGTTCTGAGGAACTCCATGCGCAAGAAGCAAGACATCTCGCTCTTCGACCGGCGCGTCACAGGCCCGGCTCTCAGGGCTGCGTTTCAAAAACTCGCGCCGCGCGTCATGGCGAAGAACCCCGTCATGTTCGTGACCGAGGTCGTCGCCGCACTCTCCACGCTGCTTTTCGTGCGTGACTTCTTCACCGGCGGCGAGAACGTCGCTGTGGTCGGCCAGGTTGCCGCCTGGCTCTGGTTCACCGTCTATTTCGCCAACTTCGCGGAAGCCATGGCGGAGGGCCGCGGCAAGGCCCGCGCCGACACGCTGCGCGCCACCCAGTCCGAGACCCCGGCGCGCAAGCTGGCGGCGCTTGATGCGGCAACGCATGAAATGGTCTCCAGCCGTTCGCTGAGGCCCGGCGATCTGGTACTTGTCGAGGCCGACGACATCGTCCCTGCCGACGGCGAGATCGTGGAAGGCATCGCCTCGGTCGACGAGAGCGCGATCACCGGCGAATCCGCCCCGGTGATTCGCGAGGCAGGCGGCGATCGCTCGGCAGTGACGGGCGGAACGCGCGTCGTGTCCGACTGGATCAAGGTGAGGATCACGTCCCGGCCCGGCGAGAGCTTTCTCGATCGGATGATCGCCTTGGTGGAGGGCGCCGAGCGCCACAAGACGCCGAACGAGATCGCCCTCAACATCCTTCTCGCAGGCATGACGATCATCTTCCTGATCGTGGTCGTGACGCTGGAGCCCTTCACGATCTATTCGGGCGCGCTGATCCCCGTCGTGTTCCTGATCGCGCTCCTGGTGACGCTGATCCCGACCACCATCGGGGGCCTGCTGTCGGCCATCGGCATTGCCGGCATGGACCGGCTGGTGAAGGCGAACGTCATCGCCAGGTCGGGCCGCGCCGTCGAGGCAGCCGGCGACGTCGACGTGCTGCTCCTCGACAAGACCGGCACCATCACCTTCGGCGCGCGGATGGCGGATGCCTTCGAGACGGTGCCCGGGGTCTCGCAAAGGGAGATGGCGGAGGCCGCACTGCTGGCCTCGCTCGCCGACGAGACGCCCGAAGGCCGCTCGATCGTCGATTTCGCGCGCAAGAAGCTGGGCCGGGCGTTGGACGGAACGGATCAGGTGACCGATGCCATCCCCTTCTCGGCCAGCACTCGCATCTCCGGAGCGGATTTGAGAGACGGTACGCGATTGCGAAAGGGCGCCTCCGACGCGATCCTGGCCTGGTGCGGCACGACGGCGACGCCGGAACTGCAGGCGCTGGTGGAAGGCATCGCCAGATCGGGCGGCACCCCGCTGCTGGTCGCGCAGGACAAGCGGGTGCTGGGCGTCGTCCACCTGAAGGACATCGTCAAGCCCGGCATCCGCGAGCGTTTCGCCGAACTGCGCCACATGGGCATCCGCACGGTGATGATCACCGGCGACAACCCGCTGACGGCGGCCGCGATCGCGGCGGAAGCCGGGGTCGACGACTTCCTTGCCGAGGCCACGCCCGAGCGCAAGCTGGACCTGATCCGCAAGGAACAGGCCGAGGGCAAGCTGGTCGCCATGTGCGGCGACGGTTCGAACGACGCGCCGGCGCTGGCCCAGGCCGATGTCGGGGTCGCCATGAACACGGGCACGCCCGCGGCAAAGGAAGCGGGCAACCTGATCGATCTCGATTCCGATCCCACGAAGCTCATCGAAATCGTGCTGGTGGGCAAGCAGCTGCTGATCAGCCGGGGCTCGCTGACCACGTTTTCGGTCGCCAACGACGTCGCGAAGTATTTCGCCATCCTGCCGGCGCTGTTCGTCACCGCCTATCCGGCGCTCGATGCGCTCAACGTCATGCGGCTGGGCAGCCCCGGCAGCGCCATCCTCTCGGCGGTCATCTTCAATGCGCTGATCATCATCGCGCTGATCCCGCTGGCGCTGCGCGGCGTGAAGTACCGGCCGGCGACGGCGGCGAGCCTGCTGCGCCGCAACCTGCTCGTCTACGGCCTTGGCGGCCTGATCGTTCCATTTGTCGGCATCAAGGCGATCGACCTGATTGTCAACGCCGCCGGCATCGTATGAGGTGACACCATGATTTCCGAGTTGAGACCGGCCATCATCATGCTCGTCCTGTTCACCGCGCTGACGGGCGTGGCCTATCCGTTCGCGATGACAGGCGCGGCGCAGGTCCTGTTTCCGGCTCAGGCCAACGGCAGCCTGATCGAGCGCGACGGCCGCATCGTCGGTTCCGAACTGATCGGCCAGGCCTTCGCCGGGGATGCCTATTTCCACGGGCGGCCTTCGGCGGCAGGCAGCGACGGGTACGATGCCGCGTCTACCGGCGGCAGCAATCTTGGCCCCACATCGAAGGCGCTGATCGAACGGGTCGCCGCCGACGCACGGCGCATCAGCGCCGAGAACGGCGGCGGCCGGGTTCCCGTGGACCTCGTCACCGCGTCAGGCAGC
Organism: Mesorhizobium shangrilense; assembly: GCF_028826155.1. Lineage (NCBI taxonomy): Bacteria > Pseudomonadati > Pseudomonadota > Alphaproteobacteria > Hyphomicrobiales > Phyllobacteriaceae > Arvimicrobium > Arvimicrobium flavum. The sequence continues at coordinate 342,855 of NZ_JAQGPN010000001.1, read as the reverse complement.
GGCCTCGATTCGCATATCTCGCCGGAAGCGGCCTACTTCCAGGCCGCGCGCGTGGGCAACGCCCGCGGCGTCGATGGGGGAGCGGTCCGCGACCTGGTCGCAGGACAGGTCGAGAAGCCTACGCTGGGCGTCCTCGGCCAGCCGCGCGTCAACGTGCTCCTGCTCAACCTCGCTCTCGACGAGCGCTTCCCGGCCCGACCGTCAACGGAGTGACGATGGAGAAGGAAAGCCGCCCGGAACCCGAGGCCCTGCTCGCGGAAGCGGCGAAGGAGGGACGCGGGCGGCTGAAGATCTTTCTCGGCGCCGCCCCCGGCGTCGGCAAGACCTACGCCATGCTGGAGGCCGCGCAGCGACGCCGCGCCGATGGCGTCGACGTGGTGGTCGGTGTGGTCGAAACGCATGGCCGCGCCGAGACGGAGCGACTGACCCCCGGGCTCGAGCTGTTGCCGCGCGCGCAGGTCCCCTATGGCGGCCGGATCCTTGCCGAGATGGATCTCGACGGGCTGCTCGCGCGGCGGCCGCGGCTGGCGCTGGTCGACGAGCTCGCGCACACCAATGTGCCCGGCAGCCGCCATGCCAAGCGCTGGCAGGATGTCGAGGAGCTGCTGGATGCGGGCATCGACGTCTACTCGACGCTCAACATCCAGCACCTGGAAAGTCTCAACGACGTGGTTGCCCGGATCGCCCGGCTGAAGGTTCGCGAGACCGTTCCCGACAAGGTGCTGGAACTGGCCGACGAGATCGAGCTGATCGACCTGCCGCCCGAGGAACTGATCGAACGGCTGCGCCAGGGCAAGGTCTGCATCCACGACCAGATCGCCCGCGCGATCCAGAACTTCTTCTCCAAGGGCAACCTGACCGCGCTGCGCGAACTCGCCATGCGGGTCGCCGCCGACCGCGTCGATGCCCAGATGACCGCGCATATGAAGAGCCACGCCATCGCCGGGCCCTGGCCGACACAGGATCGGGTGCTCGTCTGCGTGAACGAAGCCCCCGTCTCCAAGGCGCTGGTCCGCGCCGCCAAACGGATGGCCGAGAGGTCGCGGACGGACTGGATCGCGGCCAGCGTCGCGACGCCCCAGTCCGAGCACCTTCCGGACGCGGCCAAGGATTCCATCGCCGAAACCCTGCGTCTGGCAGAGACGCTCGGCGCCGAGATCGCGACCATCAACGCGGAAAGCCACGTCGCCGACGAGATCCTCTCCTTCGCGCAAAGCCGCAACGTCTCGCGCATCGTCATCGGGCGACCGCGGCCCCGGCTCTTCTCCGCCTGGTTCACGCGCGAGACTGTCGCCGAGGAGATCATCCGCAAGGCGCAGGATTTCGAGGTCACGATTGTCTCCGCCGACCCGGTGGAGGCCCGCAAGTCCGTCATCGGCGCGGCGCGGCCTGCGCTCGAGCGCGACCCGAAGGCCTACCTGTGGGCGACCGCAACCATCATTGCCTCCGGCGCGGCGGCCACGCTGGTCAGCGGCCTGTTCCCGGTCGAGAGCCTGTCGCTGTTCTTTCTCGTCGGCGTGCTGGCCGTCGCCAGCCGCTTCGGCCTCTGGCCCTCGATCTATGCCAGCGTGCTCGCCTTCCTCGGCTATGATTTCTTTCTCGTCGAGCCCTACTACACCTTCGAGATCGCCCACGAGAAGGTGGTGATGACGCTGGTCCTGTTTCTTCTGGTGGCGATCGTCACCGGGAATCTCGCGGCCCGGCTTCGCAACCAGGCCCGCGCCCAGCGCGCCATCGCCAAGCGGACCGCGAAGCTCTTCGACTTTTCCCGAAGGGTGGCGAGCGTCGCCTCGCTCGACGACGTCGTCTGGGCGGCGGTCACCCATGTCGCCTCGACCATGCAATGCTCCTCCATGATCCTGATGCCCGACCGATCGGGCAAGCTCGCCATTGTCGGCGGCATGCCTCCGGAGGACCAGTTGCAGGCAAGGGATTGGGGCGCAGCCGCATGGGCCTGGGAGAAGGCGGAGCCGGCCGGCTGGTCGTCGGCGACGCTGCCCTCGGCCACCTGGCTGTTCATGCCGATGAAAAGCGCCGAAAAGGTCCACGGGCTGCTGGCGGTCCAGTTCGGCGCGCGCGAATACATCACGACCGAGGAACGACGGCTGCTGGACTCCCTCGTCGACCAGGTCGGCATCGCCATCGAGCGCACCAAGCTTGCCGCCGACATGGAGCAGTCGCGCCTGCTGGCGGAAACCGAGAGCCTTCGCGCGGCGTTGCTGTCCTCCGTCAGCCACGACCTGCGGACCCCGCTCGTCTCGATCATCGGCGCTGCCACGGCGCTGGTCGAGTCCGACGGGGCGCTTGGCGGAAGCGGACGCAAGGCGATGGCCGAAACGATTCGCGACGAAGGCGAACGCCTCAATCGTTATGTCCAGAATCTACTCGATATGACACGACTGGGCTACGGTGCGCTGAAGGTGGCGCGCGAGCCGGTCGACCTGCGGGAAGTGGTGGGACGGGCGATCCGGCGGCTGGAGCGGGATCTTGCCCGCCATCGCGTGGTGCGCGACCTTCCGTCGTCGTTGCCGGAGGTAATGGGCGATGCGGTGCTTCTGGAGCAGGTGGCGACGAACATCCTCGACAACGCCGCGAAATACGCGCCGCCCGGATCGGAAGTGACGATCTCGGCTGCGCCACATGACGGCGTCGTCGCACTGGCCATCTCCGACCAGGGGCCCGGCATCGCGGAAGCCGACCGCCCCCACGTTTTCGACATGTTCTTCCGCGTGCATGCGGGCGACGGCCTGCCCGGCGGCACGGGGCTGGGGCTCGCCATCGCCAAGGGTATCGTCGACGCCCATGGCGGGTCGATCCGCGCCGAGGCCGCGACCGCCGGGGGGCGAGGCACGCGCATCGTCCTGACCCTGCCCATGGGCTCGTCGGGTCATGGGGGTCCCGCGTGAACACGGGCCGCATCCTTCTGGTCGAGGACGATCCCGGCATCCGCAAGTTCCTGCGCGTGGCGCTCGAGGCGCACGGGTTCTCGCTCGAGGAGGCGGCCTCCGGCAAGGCGGGCATCGCCCTGGCCGCCACCGCGCAGCCCGACCTCGTGGTGCTGGATCTCGGCCTGCCGGACATGGACGGCAAGCAGGTCATCGCCCGTATCCGCGAATGGTCGCAGGTTCCGATCCTGATCCTGTCGGTCCGGCAGGCCGAAGCCGAGAAGGTTGAAGCCCTCGATTCGGGCGCGAACGACTACGTCGTAAAACCTTTCGGCATTGCCGAGATGATGGCGCGCGTGCGGGCGTTGCTGCGGTCGAGTTCCGGCGGCACGGCCGCCAATCCGGAAATCGTCCGGGGCGAGTTGCGGATCGATCTCGCGCGCCACGAAGTCACGCTCGCGGGCGAAGCCCTGAAGCTCACGCGCAAGGAGTTCGAGCTTCTGGCGCTGCTCGCCCGCAATGCCGGTCGGATCGTCACCCACCGCCAGCTTCTCAACGATGTCTGGGGACCCGCGCACGAGCACGACGTTCAGTATCTGCGGGTCTTCATCGGCCGCCTCCGCGGCAAGCTTGGCGATGATCCTGCAGCCCCACGCTTCATCCTGAACGAACCCGGCGTGGGCTATCGCTTTCTGGACTGAAGGCGCTGTCGAGATTGTCCGTGGGAGGAGATTCTCCTGGGAGACACCACGTTTCCGGGCATCCGCGGGAGATTGGCGCCCGTGAACGATTTCCTTCCGGGCAAGCTGCCACAGTCTGGAATGAAGAGATTCAAGGGTTGTAACGAGCTTGCCTTTCCCGCCGGCTCCGGCCGGCTGGTTCTGTTTTGCCGGCAGAAATCCTGGACGGGTCGCTCCGGGGAGCTTATTCACATGGAAGTGAAGCTGAGCCCGCACATAGACGCCGCGCCTTCTTTCTCGCGCCTTCGCGCCACCGTGCTCCTTTTGGTGTTGGCGCTCCTCGCGCCACATGCTTTGCCGGCGCTGCCGTTGCCGGCCGCTTTGGAACTTGCGGCCCAAAGTCACCGGCCCTCGGTCGACGTGGTCCTTCCCAAGGCATCGGCGATCACAGGCCTGCGAAGCGGGGACGAACCTGTCATCGTCGAAAGGGCGGATGGCCCCCCTGTTCTGCCTTCGGTACCGCGGATCGACAGGCCCCGCACCATCGGCCTGATCGGAACGTCTCCGGATGTTTCCGGATTGCTTTCTCGCGCGTTTGCGCTTTATCGGCAGCGCGCACCACCCGCTTAAAACCCAGGAAAACCATCAACCGCAGAGGATCTCGCGGGATCCGCTGCAATCGATGCTGCGCCATCGGCGCTTGGGTATGAGACATATGAACGATAGCAACGATCCGAACTCGAAGGACAGCATCCGGTCCTCGATGCTTGGCTGGGCCGCGCTCGTGGTCGGCGCCGCTGCAATTCTTGGGATCGCATACGTCCTGCGGCCATAGGCTGCCGGACTTTCAACGAGCATCCGCCGCCGGTCTTATGGCCGGCGGTTCTCTTTTTGGGTGCCGTAGCCGTGCCGTCTAGGCGCTTTGTAGCAGGTCGGCGAGGAAGTCGCCTGAGGTTCCGACCCGCTGCACCTGATCGGCGAAATCGTTGACGGCATCCGCATAGGGTCCTATGTCGGCCCGCACCGCCTCGTAGAGCACGGAGCTCAACAGCGCGATCTTCTTGGCGTCGTCGAGGCTGACGCCGACCGACGGCACGATGCGGTCGGCGGCGACCTGCTCGAAGTAGCTTTCCGCATCGAGGAAGAACTGTTTTGACGCGTCCGGATCGCCGCCGGCGGCCGTGAGGGCGGCCGCGGTGATGATCAGGTCGAAGGCCTTCTCCACCGCCGCCTCGTAGCTCAGGGCCCCGAACGCAAGGTCGAACCACGCCTGTCCGTCCGGGTTGCCGGTGGCGAGGTTGGTGGTGAAGTTCAGATACTTGTTCTCCGCATTGTACGGCGAATAGTACGCGTCGGTCAGGTCGTGCGGGTTGGTCTCCGAGCGGATCAGGTATTCGAAGCCGGCTTCCGACGGTACCGTCTGCATGAAGAGCTGCCAGACCGCCGCCACCAACCCGGTCTCGAAGCGGTCCAGCGTCCAGTCCGGCTGCTCCATGTCGATCAGGCCGGCGAGCGGCGTGTCGGCGGCGGTCTCCGCCCCGAAGCGGATGAACTCGATGCCGTCGAGCACATCTGCGCCCAGATCGCCGTCGGACGGGTCGATGTCGAGCACGCCGATCCTGCCGTTCGCGAGCTGTACGAAGACATAGCCGTCCGCATCGCCCGGCAGGACGACGCTGTCGTCGCCGTCGCCGCCGAAGATGTCGTCGTCGCCTTCGAGCGGCCGGAACACGTCATTGCCGGAGCCGCCATGCAGGATGTCGTTGTCGGGGGTGCCTATGAGGGCATCGTCGGCGCCGGCAATGGTGATGGTGACCGTGCTGGTCGTCCCGTCGGCGGTCGTGATGGTGAAGGTGTCCCTCAGCGTCTCGCCATGCTTCAGGCCGTTGACGGTCGCATTCGCATTGTCGAGCGTGTAGGTCCAGCTGCCGTTGCGCGCCATCTCGACGCTGCCATAGCCGCGCGTCGAGGCGGTCCCGGCCTTGATCGGCTCGAAGCTGCTCCCACCCCCGTCCGGATCGGACGCGCTCGCAACGCCGGTGGCAGCCGGCGTTCCAGGCCCGGCAAGGCCGGCCTCGACGACCTGCCCGGTGAGCGTTCCGCCGACGGCGGCCGGATCGTTCGCGGGCGTCATCACGAAGCTCTGCGTGGCGGCGGTCGTTCCGCCATTGCCGTCGCTGACCTGGTAGGACAGCGTCACCGTGCCGTTGAAGTCGGCCGGCATGGTGACCGTGTAGGTGCCGTCGCCATTGTCGACCACGACCCCGCCACCCGACGCCGACAGGCCGACCACCGACAGCAGGTCGTTCTCGGCATCGCTGAAGCCGGCCAGCAGGTCGGCCGCGTCGACGACATAGGGCGCATCCTCGACGCCGGGCTGCAGCACCGCCGTCGGCAAGCCAGCCGGCGCGTCGTTGACCGGGGTGATCGTCAGGGTGAACGTATCGAAGGCGGAGGCAGCGCCGTCATTGGCGGTCACCTTGATGTCGATCACGCCATGGAATTCCTGCGGAGGCGTGCCGGAGAAGGTGCCGGTGCCGGCATCGAAGGAAAGCCAGCTCGGCAAGGCGCTGTCATCGCCAAGCGTTGCGGTGAAGGTCAGCGCGTCGACTTCGACATCCGAGAACGCGTTGGACGGAACCGTGAAGCTCCACGCCGTGTCCTCGTCTATGGTCTGATCGGCAATCGGATTTGCAACGATGGGCGGGCTGGGCGCCTCCCAAGAGAAGGTAAGTTTTATGTACTCTTCCAGGCCGGGAGCATCAGATAAATTGTTATTTCCCGATCCCAAATTATAAGAGATATTTATATACCCGTCGCGGATAATCTCAGCCCACTCATTTTCACTTATTGAAAAATGAACTGTAGTTGGAGCGGCCGGCCCAAACGCTCCATCGTACTGTGGGCCTGAATAAGGTCCAAATTCGTGTCCTTCAATATTTAATGAGAGATACTCGGTAGAAAAACCAACATCGAAATCGCCAAAATATTCTAGCTCGATAGTCACGCCGCTTAATGTGGATATTCCTCCATCTAAATCTATTATCGAATTAAAGTCTGAAATGATGGAGCCGAGTCCAGCGGAATTGCCAAATCCAACGTGCTCATTCACTATCGTCATTAACATGCATTACACCAATATCTGAATTACTTGCCTTAACGTCCACTTGGCCAGAGTGACGGTCCATCCCTCCAGAGACCCTGGCATTGTCCTATGAACCGCTCGTGGGCGTGTAGCGCGCCGTCAGCCTTGCGACCGACAAGGAACCGGCGGCCGGCTTGGTGGGTCGAGAGAGCGAGCGTCTCATCGGCGCGAGCAAGCCATTCGGAGAGGCCTGAGGACAGAAGAATCAGCGGTCCCTTGTTCTCGACTTTGGGTCGTTGCTCGTCGCTCGCGCCGGTCAGATGTGGAAAATCAGAACCCGTTCAGGTTCGTGGGCCCTCGGCGTGGCCCTTGGCGCGGCTGATGGCCTCAGTCAGTCATCCAGGCCATTGCCGCCAAATTGCTTGCGGCGGCGCCCCGGCCTTGCGATGGACTTGGCCGCCGAAGCAGCGACGCGTCCAGGCGTCTGATTTTATCTGGAGAAATTTGGTGGAGCCAATCGGAATCGAACCGACGACCTCTTGAATGCCATTCAAGCGCTCTCCCAACTGAGCTATGGCCCCACACCCGGCCGTGGCCGGCGCCGTTTCCGGCGAAGAGGATGGGCGCGAGGGTCGCTCGCGCCTCAGTCACGGCGGCTTCTAGCGCCGCGCATTTTGAAGATCAAGCCCACTGTGAGGCTTTTTCTTGGGTGCGGCATTTACGCAGTGCGATTGTCCTCGCAAACGCGCCCGCCGCACCGAGGCGATCAGGTCTCCTCGTCGTCGTCGCCGACGCCGATGATGCCGGAAACGTCGTCGTCTTCCTCTTCCTCGTCCTCGATGAAGACGTCGTCGTCGTCGTCGTCGCCCAGATCAACGTCGTCATCGCCGAGGTCGGGCAGGTCGCCGCTCTTGGCTTCGTCGTCGGCGTCCTCGAGTGGTACGGTCTCGACGGCGTCTTCGGAATCCAGTTCCTTGCTCTCGACCTCTTCCTCCTCGTCCAGGGCGCTGGGCGAGTTGGTCTCAAAGTAACTGCGGGGATAGCTCTTGCCTGTGTAAGGCGAAACGATCGGATCCTTGTTCAGATCGTAGAACTTCCGGCCCGTCTCCGGGTCAATGCGTTTTGTTCCAAGTTCTGGCTTGGCCACGGGTCAACCTCGTCTCAAAAGTTTGGTCCCCATAAACGCTGATTTCGAGCCTGTCAAAGCCTATCGAAATCCAACTTTTTCAATGTTTGAACTGGCTTTCAGTCGCATCCGGCAAGGGATGACCTTGCCCGGCAGCCGTGATAGGAGACCGCCGAAAACGAAGGAAATGCGGCCTGGCCGGTATTTTCGAGCGAGGACACGAGATGGATCACCACGCTTCTCCCAAGCCGGCGACGGCGCGCAAGTCGAAAGCATTGTCCGGTTCGGTGCGAGTGCCCGGCGACAAGTCCATCTCGCACCGCGCCTTCATGTTTGGCGGCCTGGCATCGGGCGAGACGCGCATCACCGGCCTGCTCGAGGGCGAGGACGTGCTGCGCACCGGTGACGCCATGAAGGCGATGGGCGCCGTGATCGAGAAGCATGGCGATGAGTGGATCATCCAGGGCGTCGGCAACGGCTGCCTGCTCGAGCCCGTCGCGCCGCTCGACTTCGGCAATGCGGGCACCGGCTCGCGGCTCACCATGGGCCTCGTCGGCACATATGACATGGAGACGACCTTCATCGGCGACGCCTCGCTGTCGAAACGCCCGATGGGCCGCGTGCTGGATCCGCTGCGCGAGATGGGCGTCCAGGTGGTGAAGGCGGCGCCGGGCGACCGCATGCCGCTCACCTTGCGCGGACCCAAGCACGCCGCCCCGATCTCCTACCGTGTCCCGATGGCCTCCGCGCAGGTCAAGTCGGCGGTGCTCCTTGCTGGCCTCAATGCGGCAGGCGTCACCACGGTCATCGAGCCGGTGATGACGCGCGACCATACCGAGAAGATGCTGAAGGGGTTTGGCGCGAATCTCGAGGTCGAGACCGATGCCGACGGCGTGCGCCACATCCGCATCGAGGGCCGCGGCAAGCTGTTGGGCCAGACCATCGCGGTGCCCGGCGATCCGTCCTCGGCAGGCTTCCCGCTCGTCGCGGCGCTGCTCGTGCCGGGCTCGGACATCGTCATCGAGAACGTGCTGATGAACCCGACCCGCACCGGCCTCGTGCTGACGCTGCAGGAGATGGGCGGATCGATCGAACTCCTCAACCCGCGCAATGCGGGCGGCGAGGACGTGGCGGACATCCGCGTCCGCGGCTCCGAACTCAAGGGCGTGACGGTGCCGGCGGAGCGCGCGCCCTCGATGATCGACGAATACCCGGTGCTGGCCGTCGCCGCCGCCTTTGCGGAAGGCGAGACGCTGATGCAGGGACTGGACGAACTGCGCGTGAAGGAGAGCGACCGCCTCGCCGCGGTGGCGCGCGGGCTGGAGGCCAACGGCGTCGACTGCACCGAGGGCGAGGACTGGCTTTCAGTGCGTGGCCGGCCGGACGGCAGGGGCCTCGGCGGCGGTACGGTCGAGACCCATCTCGACCACCGCATCGCCATGAGCTTCCTGGTCATGGGCCTCATGTCCGAAAAGCCGGTGACGATCGACGACGCCAACATGATCGCGACCAGTTTTCCGGAATTCATGGGCCTGATGAAGGGGCTCGGCGCGACGATCGAATAGGCGTAGCATGTCGGCTCCCTAATAAGCCAAGGGAGCCGTCGATGGCCGAGCACCGAGTCGTATCGAGGTCGGAATGGATCGAGGCGCGCGAGACGCTCCTCGGCGTGGAGAAGGATCTCACACGGCTCCGCGACCGCGTGAGCGAGCGGCGCAGGGCGCTGCCCTGGGTGCGCATCGACAAGCCCTACATGTTCGAGGGCGCAGACGGGCCGGTCTCGATGGGCGACCTCTTCGGCGAAAAGTCCCAGCTCATCGTCTACCATTTCATGTTCGGTCCGGACTGGGAGGAGGGCTGCCCGAGCTGCTCCTTCTGGATCGACAATCTGGAGGGCGCGCTGCCGCACCTGCCGCACCGCGACGTCCACCTGGTCGCCGTCTCGAAAGCGCCGATCGGCAAGCTTCTCGCCTACAGGAAGCGCATGGGCTGGTCGATCGACTGGTATTCGGCCGGGGACAGCGGCTTCAACGAGGATTTCGGGGTGACGTTCTCGCCGGAGGTGCTCGCCTCCGGCGACGCCGTCTACAATTACCGGCCGCAAGGCTTCTCGGGTGAACAGGCGCCGGGGCTCAGCGTATTCTTCCGCGATGCGGGCGGAGCCGTCTACCACACCTATTCGTGCTACGCGCGTGGCCTTGACAGCCTGAACGGCGCCTACCAGCTTCTCGACCTCGTGCCGAAGGGCCGCGACGAAGACGGGCTGAAATGGCCGATGGAGTGGGTCCGGCGCCACGACCGCTACGAATGATCCGGCAGGGAAGGACACGATGTACCAGCCGCCGCATTTCCGCGAGGACGACCTCGCCGTCCAGCACGCGCTGATCCGGGCGCATCCGCTCGGCCTGCTGGTCACGGCGGGAGCGGAAGGCCCGACGGCCAACGCGCTGCCCTTTCATCTCGTCTCGGAAGGTTGGGCCAAGGGCGTGCTGCAGGTCCATATGGCGCGGGCGAACGGCCAGTGGAAGGAGATCGCTGCGGGCGCGCCGGTGCTCGTCGTGTTCCAGGGCGTGAACGCCTACATCACCCCCTCCTGGTACGCGACCAAACAGGAGACCGGCAAGGTCGTGCCGACCTGGAACTACGCGATCGTGCAGGTGCGCGGGACGGCGAGGGTCGTCGAAGACGCCGCATGGCTGCGCGCCCAGATCGAGGCGCTGACGGGCGAGCGCGAAGCAAGCCGCCCGATGCCCTGGAAGGTCGGTGATGCGCCGGACGCCTACGTCGCGGCCCAGATCAAGGGTATCGTGGGCGTCGAGATCGAGATCACGCATGTCGACGGCAAGTGGAAGGTCAGCCAGAACAGGCCGGCTGCCGACATCGCGCTGGTTGCGCAAGGGCTGGATGCGAGCGCGGAGGTCCACGCCAACCCCGCGATGGCGGAGCTGGTGAGGCGCTACGGCGCCGACCGGTGACCTGCCCGCGAATTGGCGCCTCCTCCTCCGCGTCCTGTTGATTCACGGCGGATTTGCGGGCATGACCGCGCCAGCCCGGTCGGGCGTCCCGTCCCAACTCGCGAGCCTAAAATGCCTCTCCTGATAGCCATCGATGGCCCGGCCGCTTCCGGCAAGGGCACGCTCGCCCGCCGGCTTGCGGATTACTATCACCTGCCGCATCTCGACACCGGCCTGACCTACCGGGCGGTGGCGCATGTGCTTCTGGTCAATGGCTGGCCGCTGGACGACGAGGCGCACGCGATCGAGGCGGCGCGTCGCGTCGACCTTTCCAATCTCGACAAGCACGCCCTTTCCGCGCATGCCGTCGGCGAGGCGGCCTCGCGGGTCGCGGTGATCTCCGAGGTGCGCAGGATTCTGGTCGAGAAGCAGCAGGACTTCGCGCGCCAGCCCGCCGGAGCTGTGCTCGACGGGCGCGATATCGGCACCGTCGTCTGTCCCGATGCCGACGTTAAGCTCTACGTCACCGCCAGCGCCGAGGTGCGCGCCGCCCGCCGTCTGCGCGACATCGAGAACCGCGGCGGCACGGCCGATCTCGACGATATCCTGGCCGACATCAGGCGGCGCGACGAGCGCGACATGGGCCGCACCGACTCGCCGCTCAGGCCGGCTGTCGACGCGCACTTGCTCGATACGACGGAAATGTCTATAGAAGCCGCGTTTCAGGCGGCCCGGGCCATCGTAGATGGTGTCCAGGCCGAACGAAACGACGCCTGATAACGGACAGGCTCTTCCCGAAACGGGAACGCCGTCCCATATCTCGCACGAACCAGCCTGCCAGCATTCCCCTGCGCCGGACAGCCGCGAAGCGGCTTGGGCAACACACCGCCCGGAACGCCGGCAGGCAAACGCAACGCTAACCCACGGCGCCGCTCCGTCACACGAACGGGGCACCCAGGAGATCCAATGTCACAATCCAATCCCACGCGCGACGATTTCGCTGCGCTTCTCGAAGAGTCCTTCTCCGACGGCCACTCGGGCGAAGGCCAGGTCGTCCGCGGCATCGTCACGGCGATCGAAAAGGACATGGCCATCATCGACGTCGGCCTCAAGGTCGAAGGTCGCGTGCCGCTGAAGGAATTCGGCGCCAAGGCCAAGGACGGCCAGATGAAGGTCGGCGACACCGTCGAGGTCTATGTCGAGCGTATCGAGAACGCGCTTGGCGAGGCCATGCTGTCGCGCGACAAGGCCCGCCGTGAAGAGAGCTGGGGCCGCCTCGAGGAGAAGTTCTC